>CAUAWV010000042.1 GCA_958433005.1 uncultured Collinsella sp.
GAGGGACTGGATGCAGCATTCGAATCATCGCACCGCAGCGCTCATTGCGTCGAAGCCGGCTCGTATCATCACGAGCGCCGCGCTCGCCGTTGCGCTGACGGCCACGCCGATGCTCTCCCCCGTTGCGGCGTATGCCGCCTCGCAGGCAACGCAGGACCAGCTTTCCGCAGCCCAGCAGAAGATCGAAGCCGCCACGAGCGCCTACAACGACGCCCGCACCAAACTCGATGACCTGCAAAAGCAGATTGACTCCAACGAGGCAAGCATCGAGGAAATCGAGGCTAAGCTTCCCGAGCAGCAGGCCAAGGCAAGCTCCGCCATGCGCGATCTGTACAAGTATCAGAAGGGCACCAATCCCATCGTGAGCTTCCTGGTCAATGCGCAGAGCCTGGGTGAGTTCATCACGACCTGCAAATACACCAACCAGATCACGAGCTCGAGCGTCAACGAGATCGAAGAGCTCAATAATATGCAAACCGAACTCGAGCAGAACAAGGCCGAGCTCCAGCAGGCCAAGTCACAGCTTGAGGCAGAGCAGAAAAACGCCGAGGATGCGTTGGCTCAGGCCCAGCAGCTCCGCAGCGAGGCGCAGGCAAAAGCCGAGCAGGAAAATGCCGCCGAGCTTGCCAAGCTTGAGGCCGATAAAGCCGCTGCCGCCGAAAAGCTCTCGGGCGAGGGCGTGAGCGGCAGCAATTCCAGCAGCCAGGCCACCAACACCAACACCACCATCGACACCACGGTGAACAACGCCAATACCGGTAGCTCCGATTACGATTCGTTCATCAATGAGTGGACGAGCCGCATCGACAATTATCTCGCCGGCTCCCCCATGGCAGGCCAGGGCTATAACTTTGCCGTCGCCGCTTGGAATACCGGTGTCGACCCCCGTTGGTCCCCCGCCATCGCCTGCATCGAGAGCACCAAGGGTGCTTATTGCGCCAATTCTTACAACGCCTGGGGCTGGAGCGCCCGTGGCGGCGGTTGGCGCAGCTTTGGCAGCTGGAGCGAGGGCATCTCCGCTCACGTTGCCTATCTGGGCGCCAATTACGGCTCCACCCTTACCCCGGCAGCGGCCAAAAAGTACTGCCCGCCCACGTGGCAGGACTGGTACAACAAAGTCGCCGCTCAGATGAACCGCATCTAAGTGCAACTGCAAAGGGCCCCAATGGGGCCCTTTTCTTTTAGGTAGCGGAGGTATCGACGACGCCGGTCGCATTGGCAACCGCGACTATGACGATCATGCATAGGAGCAGCACACCCAATGCCTTGAGCCAGAGTTTCGCGAGTTTCTTGCCGCGATAGCTGTCGAGCAGTGCGAATCGCCGACGAAGACGGCGCTTATCGAGCAGCGCAAAATGCATAAGCACCATAAGGCCATCGACAAAGAAAAAATACTCGATTACGAGAAGCCACGTCGGGTAGCTTTGGTTTGCTCCCGTGGGGTGAAAGACGGCAAAGTGACTTCCGGCAAAGAACACAAGCAGCGAGAAGCAGACGAGCGTATTCCAAATGCGCCCCAGAGACTCCGGAACGCGAGAGAGCAGACCGCATGCAGCGGAGGCGGCAGGCCTAGGAAGCCCTGCGGGGTTCTGGAGCCCTTGGGGCGTCAGCTCCGTCTCCGATGCCGGATTACGGACAGGCGCAGGCGCAGGGGGCCGCACGGGGCGACTCAGGTCGTATGCCGCGCGCGTCGCCCGTCCCAATGCCTCCGCACTCGCAAAACGCTTGGCCGGGTCGAGCGCCATCGACATGCAGACGGCATCGGCAAGTGGAGTGGGAATGCCACGCGCCTCGCATTGCTCGCGCATGTCGAGCCCTGGTTTAGGGTCGACTCCCGTCAAGCAGAAGAACAACAGGGCGCCCAGTGCGTAGACGTCGCTGCGCACACTCGTCTGCCCAAACCCATACTGCTCGGGCGGCGCATAGGGTCGCGTGCCAAACTTGACGGTGTCGGCATCGGCACCATCGCGCCATACGCGCGCGATCCCCAAGTCGATAATCACCAGCGACGAAAACGTCAGGCCCTCATCGAGCGTACAGTTCGCACCCGTCACGATGATATTCGACGGTTTGAGGTCGCGATGGATCACCGGCGCCGACGTCTCCCCCGCCATTGCAAAACCGGCGTGGAGCTCGCCCACGGCATCGCATAGGGCAGGATACAATTCACGCGCATAATCGGGGGTGGCTCCCAGACGGTCCACCAGCACCCCGAGCGTCTCCCCTTCGATGTATTCCATAACCACGTTGAGCTCGTCGCCCACACGACGACAATCGACGATTCTGGGCAGGTGCTCAAAACGCCTGCCTGCCCGCTGAGCGGCAAACAGACGCTCGTATGCCCCGCCGATTTGAGCCGAGGCATCGATGCGTTTACGGACAAAGGGGCCGAGCAAACCACCACCGGTTCCTTCAAAGTACACGAGCTCGGTTGTTTCAACGGACGAGCGCTTAAGTACACGCTCCACGCGATAGCTGTCGTCGCGATCGAGCGACGCCAGGTGCTCGGCAAGCGCTGCGGTCAGCTCGTCATCGAAATATGTTGGGGTCTGAGTATCCATAGCCTCCATCATAGCGCAGGGCGCAGACACCCCATGGCATCCGCGCCCCGTTCGTTTGCATCCTTGTTCGGCAGCTCCGCCGGCTCAGATATCAGCCGCTAACTCACCGTCTCCTCGCCAAAGCGATACAGCTCCTCGTTGACCTTTTGAAGGCTGCACCCGCGATCGATGCAAAAGATGATAATCGCATCACGGCGATCCTTGCAGTTAAGGACGCTTACCCCGGCAGCCGTCAGTGCACGGTTGGCCTCTTTGAGCGTCAGCGCCATCGCAAAGGCAATCTGCAGCACCTTATTGCGACTCGGATTGCGCGAACCAGTAAAGATCTGATAGCCAAAGGTCTCGTTGAGGTCGGCCATACGCACCACGCGAGAGCGCTCCAAGCCCTTTTCCTGCAGCAGCTGCTTCAGGTAGTCCGAAAGCGACGGGGCGGCAAAGTCGTGCTCCCTGATATAGCCATCGATGTTCGGCGCATCGAGAAGCTCATTGAGCAACTCCTCGGTCAGCTTTTTATCGGGCATACGACTTCACCTCCCCCAGTGCATGCAACATGCTAGAAACCGCTTACGTCCGAACGCTCCCAGCTAGCAACCTGGTCGGGAGACACCGTACCCAGCGCCTCGAACTTCCAGGAGCCGCCCGCCTTCAGATGATTGGTGTTTGCAAGAGCCGTTCCAACCTGGTTGCCATCGGCATCATACAGAACATACTCAATCTGAATGTAGCTCTTTTCCTTGTCCGTGTTATTGGTCAGCGTGCCCGTGATCTTATAGGCAAACTGACTGGAGGTGTCTTCAGCCTCGTCAGCAATGGTATACGGTTCTTGCGGTTCTTTTTGCTCCTCAGCCTGCTGTGTCGCCTCGGCAGGTTTTGCCGAATCGCTCGCAGACGAATCGGTTGAATTGCCACCCATAGAGCCCACGGCACCGACGATAACCAGCACCACGATGACGCCTAGGACAATCTTGCCGATCGGCTTCTTTCCCTCTTTTGCCATTATTCATCCTTCCTACGATCCGGCTACCGCGCCGGCACACAGCACATCGTAGAAAGGATTGAACTTGAATTCATTAGCTGAGGGCTAAGGTTGCGGTAAACGGCCAATGCAGCTATCCAGACGCCGAGCAAACGCACTTTGCGTGACCGTCTGCTAGCAGCGCATCAACCCACCGTGACGGATTCCCCGGTAAAGGTGCTGATCATCAACAGGGCAAAGAACACCAGGTAGCTGACACTCAGCGGGTACGCAATGATCAGGAATACGACCCAGCCGACATTGGTTTTACCGTCGGCACGGCGTTGCCCGCGATTGCGGCAGAGCCAAATCGTCACGCCGATGGCGGTGATAAACAGTACGAGTGCCGCCGCAGCCAGCCCAGCAAGCACAAACATCACGCCAATGCTCACAGCGATGACCGGAAGTAGCAGCAAACCACACCCGCATCCACCCGGACTATATACGGCAGATTGCCGACGTCGCCTCATCGTCACTCCATCACGAGCAATCGTTTGTAGACATCGAGGCCCTTGAGTAGGATTTCCTCGTCAAAGAGCATGGTATCGGTATGCAGAGCGCTCGTGGCATAGGCGGGGCAGCCATCCGAATCGCTCGGGTTTTCTTGACCCTCCGGCACGCCCGTGCCCAGGAGGAAGAACACGCCCGGCAGATGACGCTGATAGAACGCGAAATCCTCGGCGATTAGCAGTGGCTCGTCCACAAGTTGCAGCTCGGACAAGACAGGCGCAATGTGGGCGAACAGCTCGGGGTCGTTATCGACCGGCGGATAGCCCTCGGCAAAATCGAGGTCATATGTGCAGCCCGTTGCGACGCAGGCATCGTCCAGCACGCGGCGCACGCCCTCGCGCGCGCGGTCGAACATGTCGTCCGTAAACACACGTAGGCTGCCGGCAACATGGGCCTCCCCCGCCACCGCATTGCAGACGGTGCCGGCCTGCAGCAGGCCGAACTTACCAATGCAGGGCTCGTCGACACCCAACTCGTCCATGAGCTCGCGCTCGGAAACCAAGAACTTGGCAGCCGCCAGCGCCGCATCGTGCGACTCCTCGACCGGAACGCCATAGGTCTTAGCGATATGGATGCTCGTGCCATGGATATGAATGTGTGTCTCACTCGAACGCGCCAGCAACGGACCGGAGCAGCTCGCCAACGTGCCGGCGGGCAGATCGGGCCACACGTGGAAGCCGAAGATGCGATCCACCCCGTAGCGCTCGAACACGCCGCTCTCGCACACCGTCTTGGCACCACCAGTCGTCTCCTCGGCCGGCTGAAACACAAAGAGCACATTGCGCTTAATGGCGCCCGGCTGCTCACGGATCGTACGGTCGACAAAGGTTGCCGCCGAAAGCGCCATGGCCATGTGTCCATCGTGCCCGCAAGCATGCATCTTGCCGGGATGGGTCGAAGCGAACGCTGCCCCCGTTGCCTCGGCAATGGGCAGCGCATCCATATCGGCGCGAATCGCCGTGGCATGCGCGGCGCCAACGCCAGCGTCGAAGAAAGCGCAGACGCAGCCGGGGCACGGATGGGTCACCTCGCAGGTGAGCGGTGCCAACACGCCCTCGATATAGGCGATCGTCTGCGGAAGATCAAAGTCGAGCTCCGGAATGCAGTGCAGGTCGCGACGATAACGACGGAGTTCTTGGAGCTCGGTCATAAAGGTTCCTTTCATAGGTGCGCGCCAGTTGTCATCTTATTGTGCCGCAAGATTGCCGCACCCTTATTTCCAGCATATCCCTGCATTTTTTAAACGTTATATACGAATACTCTTGTTTGGTAAAGTGCAACGTGGTAGGGTCGTTACCACTTGATAGAGGCGCGGGCACGAAGAACCGCGGGTGAGCCGGCAGGCTTTGACCCCGTGGGGAGGCGAAACCCGCCGAACTGGGCTTTTCGGGCACGAACAACCTGGTGGGCCTGCGGGAAACACCCGCAGGACTGTCTGCAGCAATGCGGGAGCGCTATCCGGACATTGGGTCCACGCTATGCGGATTCGATGCGCAGATGGCGCCGTCTGGATAGCGAGGTTTACGGGACATGGCATTAACCCCCAACGAGGCATATGCGGCCAAGCAGCCGTTTGTGGACAAGGAGACGCTCGAGCATATCGTCGAGCAGTTCCCCACGCCATTTCATCTATATGACGAGGCGGGCATCCGACGCAACATGCAAGAGGTGCGCGACGCCTTCGCATGGAACCCGGGCTTTAAGGAATACTTTGCCGTCAAGGCCAATCCCAACCCGGCGCTCATCTCCATTCTCAACGAATACGGCTGCGGCTGCGATTGCTCGAGCTATACCGAGCTCATGATCGCCCGCTCGCTGGGTATCACGGGACACGACATCATGTTCTCATCCAACGACACGCCGGCAGCGGACTTTGAGCTCGCCGACAAGCTGGGCGCCATCGTCAACTTTGACGACATCAGCCACATCGAGTTCTTTGAGCGCGTCGCAGGCCCCATCCCCAAGACGGTCAGCTGCCGCTTTAATCCGGGCGGTCTGTTCCAGCTCTCCAACGGCATCATGGACAACCCCGGCGACTCCAAATACGGCATGACCACCGAGCAGCTCTTCGAGGCCTTTCGCACGCTCAAGGCCAAGGGCGCCGAAAACTTTGGCATCCACGCATTCCTTGCCAGCAACACCGTCACCAACGACTACTACCCCAAGCTCGCGCGCATCCTCTTTGAGCTTGCCGTGCGCCTGGAGCGCGAGACCGGCGCACACGTCGCCTTTATCAATCTGTCCGGCGGCGTCGGCATCCCCTACCTGCCCGAGCAGCAGGCCAACGATATCCATGCCATCGGCGAAGGAGTGCATGCGGCCTACGACGAGATTCTGGTTCCCGCCGGCATGGGCGATGTGGCAATCTGCACCGAGATGGGCCGCTTTATGATGGGCCCCTACGGCTGCCTGGTCACCAAGGCCATCCACGAGAAGCAAATCTACAAGGACTATATCGGTGTCGACGCAAGCGCCGTCGATCTGATCCGCCCTGCCATGTATGGCGCCTACCACCACATTACGGTGATGGGCCAGCCGGGTGGCTCCGACAAGACCGCGGCGCCTGTCACAAACACGTACGACATTACGGGCAATCTGTGCGAGAACAACGACAAGTTCGCCATCGACCGCGAGCTACCGCGGGTCGACATGGGTGATGTGCTCGTGATCCACGATACCGGCGCGCATGGTTACTCCATGGGCTACAACTACAACGGCCGTCTGCGCTCCGCCGAGGTGCTGCTGCGCCCCGACGGCTCGGCCGACCTTATCCGCCGCGCCGAGCGCCCGGGCGATTATTTTGCCACGCTCGACGTGTTGCCGAGCGGCCGAGAGCTGCTGGCCAAGTCGCGCGCCGAAAGCGCTCGTCGTCGCGCTCAGGACGAGCGCCTGGCCGTCGCCGTCCAATGGAACAAACGCATCCAGATCGCGGAAGCGAAGGAGAAGAACATGGATATCCGCAACCTCGAGGGCTCGATCGTCGCCCTTGTTACGCCGTTTAAAAAGGACGGCAGCGTCGACTTTGACGCACTCGAGCGCCTTATCGATTTCCACCTGCAAAATGGCACCGACGCCATCCTCACCCTGGGCACCACCGGCGAGAGCGCCACGATGACCGATGACGAGGACAACTCCGTCGTCGCCGCCGTGGTCAAGCAGGTTGCAGGCCGCGTCCCCGTCATCGCCGGCTCGGGCTCCAACTCCACGCAAACCATGCTCACCAAGTCGCTCACCTATCAGGGCCTGGGCGCCGACGGCCTGCTGCTCATTACCCCCTACTACAACAAGTCTAATGAAGAGGGCATCTACCAGCACTTTAAGACCGTTGCCGATGCCGTAGATATCCCCTGCATCCTGTACAACATCCCCGGCCGCTGCGGCTGCGGCATCAGCGAGCGCAACGTAGAGCGCTTGGCCGCGCACCCCAACATCATGGGTATTAAGGAAGCCTCGGGCAACGTCGCCTACGCGGCCAAGATCGCCCACCTGCTGTCCGACGACTTCCGTATGTACTCGGGCGAAGACACGCTCACCGTGCCGCTCATGAGCCTGGGTGCCTCGGGCACCATCAGTGTGTGGGCCGACGTTCAGCCGCAGCTCGTGCACGACATGTGCCGCGCCTATCTGGACGGCGACGTGGAGCGCGCCCGCGATATCCAGATTGCCGGTCAGCCGCTCATCAACGCCCTCTTTAGTGAGGTCAACCCCATCCCCGTCAAAGAGGCGCTCGCTCAGATGGGTATGATCGAGGCAAACTACCGTATGCCGCTATGCCCCATGGCCAACGACACGCGCGCTGCACTTACCGATGCTTTGAAGGGAGCTGGTCTGCTTGATTAAGACCGTCATTATGGGAACGGGCCGCATGGGCTCGCTCATCCGCACTACCGCCGAGGGCGTTGTCGACGCCGCCGGTCAGCCCGTTTTCGACATCGTCGCCCAGATCGGTTTCGATCTGTCCGAACTCGAGAGTGCCCCGGCAGCCGACGTCATCATCGACTTCTCGAACGTCGTGACCTTTGACGCCGTCGTCGCTTATGTCAAGCGTACAGGCGCCGCGTTAGTCTCGGGCACCACGGGCTACACACCCGAGCAGATGGGCTGCCTGCGCGAGCTGGGTCAGAACGCCCGCGTCATGCACTCCGGCAATTACTCCATCGGCATCGCCGCCCTGCGTCATCTGGTAGCACAGGCCACACGCGAGCTGCCCGGCTTTGACTGCGAAATCGTCGAGACGCACCATAACCAAAAGGTTGATGCCCCCAGCGGCACCGCCAAGCTGCTGCTCGACGCCATAGTCGAGGCCGAGCCCGAGGCAGGCTACCACCCCGTCTACGGACGCGAGGGCATGTGCGGCGCGCGCGACCCCCAGGAAATCGGCATGCACTCGCTGCGCGGCGGCACCGTCGCCGGCGTGCACGAGGTGAGTTTCTTTGGCCAGGACGAGGAGATCACGCTCACTCACCGCGCCACGAGTCGTCAGATCTTTGTCAACGGCGCCTTGGCAGCCGCGCAAAAGCTCGTCACCCGCGAACCCGGCTTCTATACATTCGACCAGGTCATGTTTGCCTAACCAGGTATCAACCGGATCCACCCAAAGGAGAGACAGCATATGAGTAACGCAGCCGAGATGGATGCCCAAGAGATTATCAACTACATCGCCACCGCGCCCAAAAAGACGCCCGTCAAACTGTACGTGCGCGAAAAGCCGGGCATGAAGGTCCAGTGGGGCAATGCACACGTCTACGGCGGTCGTCGTGGCAAGACCGTCTTTGGTGACTGGGATGAGCTTAAGGCCATCCTGGACGCCAACGCCGATTCCATCGATTACTACGATGTGGAGAACGACTGCCGCAACTCCGCCGTGCCCATGCTCGACCTTAAGGGCATCAACGCCCGCATCGAGCCAGGCGCGATCATCCGCGACCGCGTCGAGATCGGCGACCGTGCCGTCATCATGATGGGCGCCATCATCAACATCGGCTCCGTTATCGGCGAGGGTTCCATGATCGATATGGGCGCCGTGCTGGGCGGCCGCGCCACCGTGGGCAAGAACTGCCATATCGGCGCCGGCACCGTGCTGGCAGGCGTTGTGGAGCCCGCCAGCGCCACGCCCGTCATCATCGAGGACGATGTCATGATCGGCGCAAACGCCGTGGTCCTGGAAGGCGTGCGCGTGGGCAAGGGCGCTGTTGTCGCCGCCGGCGCCGTGTGCGTCGAGGACGTCCCCGCCGGCGCCGTCGTGGCCGGTGTCCCCGCCCGCGTCATCAAGATGCGCGACGCCCAGACCGACAGCAAGACCGGTCTCGAGGAAGGCCTGCGCCAGCTGTAGGGTTACGCGGTTTTACCAAACCGCGTAACGGCTCGACGCTGCAAACGCCCCTAAGCGGCAATCTGACGTTCAATCGTCGGTCGCGTACCCAAAGTACGCTTCCCTCCTCTTTCACGTCACCTTGCTCGCTTAGGGGCGTTTTCGCTGACTTATGCTCAACCTGCGGGGCAATTCAGCCCTAAACAAAAAGGCCGAAGCTCCAAGGGGGCTTCGGCCTTCGCTTTCTCGCTGCAGGCGTAACGCAACTTATCGATTCTCGATGCTGCCGATGTTTTTGAGTTCGATGGAGATGAGGCCGTTGGGTTCGTTGACAAACTCGATGTACTCGGAGTTCGAACCCATCTCGGCCGGGAAGCTGATTTCGATACCCGTGTCGGTACGGATCTTATGATTGCGCACCGCCGCGCGCTCGACCTGTTTGCGCTCCACGGGAACGCGCTCGGGAACCTTCTCCTCGGTCAGTGCCGCGCGCACACTTTCCTTGATGACCGGCTCGTCCTCAAAGACCTCATCGACGATATCCCAGGGCGGAAGCTCCTCGTCATCCTCAACCTTCTCGGCAACGGCAGCCTTAACCTTAGCGAGCGCTACGGCCGTATTGGCACCGTGCTCCTCGGCGACTTCCTCGACCACGCGCGTCACGGTGTCGATGACCTCCTTGCCCGACACGCCCGTATCGCACTGCAGCAGACCGTCGGGAATGAGCATGCGGTCTTCGCCGGCAATCTTGCGCTTCTTGTCCACATAGCCGATCTCCATGGTGCTCGCACGCACGATGGCATAGCTTGGCACCTTTTGGGAAGGATTCGGCAGGATAGCATAGTGGCGCGCGATGTCGTTGCGTACCTCGCCCTCCTCGCGGCCCACCTCGTGCATAAAGGCCTGCTTGGAGCCCAGCAGCATCACGGCAAACCAGCGGGCATCCTCATCGTCGTCAAAGTCGGCCACGAGCACATCGGTGGACTCGGCTTTTTCGGCCTTGGTAAGCTCGGAGGAAATGAACTCCGCAATCTGCTGCGACAGGTCTACGAACTCGCGCTCGCCAAAGAAATAGCCCTTGAGCTCGCCGCCAAACGCAGAGTTCTCGGCAAACGCGGCGCGTTTATTGTCGGCCGAGGTACGTGCGCGGCGCAGATGCGTGGTCACGAAGTTGCGCACGGTACGGCTCTCGATATCGAGCTCGCGCTGGCTCATAACGTTGACGGCAGAGTCAAAGTCCAGGATATGCAGAATCGCATGATTGATTTTCATATACGGCATTCCGTTCTAGATTGAATTGAGCACGAACCAGTATAGCGGTCGAGCCCGCCCCAGGCGCATCGAAGATTGGTGCATCGGGGACAGGTTGCTTTGCACCAATGGCTAGCGCAGGAGCTCGGACTGCCATACCTCGAGCTGTTCTGCCAGGCTCTTACCACTAGAAGGCACGCTGAACTCGGGACGTTTGGGCAGCAGCGCACACTTAAGAATTGCCACGATGGTCTGCGAGACAAAGCGTCGCGTATCCTTGTCAAACCCTTGCGCAGCCTGGAGCATCACGGGCAGGCTCTCGCGCAGATTCCCAGCGATATCCGCAAACCGCTCAGCACCCGTAGCCTCAAACACGGAGAACAACGCATCTACAAAACGCTCGCGCTCGCTAGGCGAAACTGCAAGCAGCATCTCGCGAATGGAGCCATCAACGTATCGAGCACCGGCGGACAGGCGCTCACAGTACACGAAGTCGCGACCATCAACCACCCAGCTAAAGGGATTGTGCTGCAGCAGGCTGAACTCGGTGCTCTCAACGATGGCATAGTCCTCCTGCGTCTCGAACATCATGCCAAAGATCGACGACCGAGGTAGCGTCTTGTCGATTCGACCGGAAAGATCGGCAAAGGCGTTGCCGTTCAGAAACTCCTCGACGAAACCCGGACCATCATGGGAATACGCCTGTTCGATTCGCGCACGGGCGACATCGGAGCACATCGCCGCACCGTACACCGCAAGGTTTCCACCCTTGGAATGACCTCCGCACAAAAGCGGCCCGTCAATCGCATCCGCCGCCTCGTCCACATAACGCGCCGCGGATTCCTGGGCCGGCACAGGATACCGGAACGCCATGTTAAAGTCCTCTTTCCAGCCCACAATCGTGCTGTCGGTCCCCCGGAAGGAAAGATAGCTAAACCCCGCCGGAAACCGGAACGCCATGGCTGCAAACTGCTCTGTCGCCACCACATCGCTCACGGCACGATAGCCGCAAACGTGCACGCCACGGTAGCGAGGACTTGCTGCCACGGCCTCCAGCAAGGCCTTGCTCCCCTCCGGGTCCCACAAGTCGTCAATCATGTCCCGGTAGCACTCGGCACGCAGCAGCTCGCGTACGTCTAGGCCCTGCCAGTTCGTCAGCTCCGCCATATCACCCGGCAAACGCAAATAGGACAACCACGCAAAGACGAGGCTATCCACCGCGCAGAACGGCCTCTCCTCAAACGGATCAAACGCCGTCTGGGCATAGGTTAAAAAATTAGGCGAATCCGACATGGCCCTCCCATCAACTATGGTGCATTGGGGCAACTATGGTGCATTGGGGTCAGGTTACTTTGCACCAAAAAGGCGCCCGGGCCGTGTGGACCCGGACGCCTTCATTGTAGCTTTTCGCTCTAGCGAGCTTGATTTAGCAGGAGAAGTCGACGCTGTCGATGATGTCCTTGAGGGCCTTGGCGGAGGCGGTAAGCTCATGCTGCTCGTCATCGTTCAGCGGCACGGGGACGCGGCAGACAACGCCGTCGCGGCCAACGACCGTCGGCATGGAGATGGCAAGATCGGACAGGCCATACTCGCCCACCATGAGCGAGGAGACGGGCAGAACGGTCTGCTCATCGCGCATGACGGCGGTGCAGATGCGCTTGACGGCCATGGCAACGCCATAGTAGGTGGCGTGCTTCTTCTCGATGATGGTGTAGGCGGAGTTCTTGACGTCCTCGGCGATGCGCTTCTCGGCAGCCTCATGCTCCAGATGACCGTGAAGCTCGCAGAAGGTGTTCAGCGGAACGCCGGCAACCTGAGCGCTGGACCAAGCGACAAACTCGGAATCGCCGTGCTCACCCATGACATAGGCCTGGACATCGCGCGGGTCGACCTCGACATGGGCACCAAGCATCTGCTGCAGACGGCCGGTGTCGAGCACGGTACCGGAACCGATGACGTGGCCCTCGGGCAGGCCGGACATCTTGATGGCGGCATAGGTCAGAACATCGACCGGGTTGGAGACGATGAGCAGAATGCCGTCGAAGCCAGACTTCTTAATCTCGGGAATAATGGACTTGAAGATGTTGACGTTCTTGTTGACCAAGTCCAGGCGGGTCTCGCCGGGCTTCTGGGCAGCGCCAGCGGTGACGACGATCATAGCGGCGTCGGCGACATCGGAATAATCGCCGGCATAGATCTTCATCGGCTCGGCAAACGTCATGCCGTGCGCGATATCCAGAGCCTCACCCTCGGCGCGGTTCTTGTCCACGTCGATGAGGACCATTTCGGAGAACAGACCGCTCTGCATCAGCGCGAACGCCGAAGACGAACCGACGAAACCGCAACCGACAATAGCGACCTTCTTCTCGTTAACCATTAGAAACTCCCATCTCTCTCCACAAGCAAGCCGCCCGGGAACGACCCGAGCGGCTTGCCGTAATCCCAATACATCCAATCGGGACTTTGATTATGCTCCTATTCGCAGCCAAAAATCGACCGTTTACCGAAATTGTTTGCAGGATTCGTAAAATAACTGCACGAAATCGGTTTCGAACTATTGACGAGCCTAAATGATCTTCTAATACAGGCCCGCCTCGCGAATAGCCTCGACAGCCAGAGCGATCTGATCGGGCGGCAGGACCAGCGCCATGCGCACGTGTCCCTCGCCCGAAGGACCAAAGCTCGCGCCCGGCGTCACCACAACGCCGGCCTTCTCCATGAGCTCCTCGCAAAACGCCATGGAATCGGTGCGACCACCGGGAAGCTTGGCCCACACAAACATAGAGCCATGCGCGTTGGGACGCTCCCAGCCCAGGCCCTCAAGACCGTCGCACAGGGCATCGCGGCGCTCCTGGTACTTCAGACGCTGCGCCTCGACCTCATCGCGCGGACCGTTCAGGCAGGCGATGGCGGCCTTCTGGATCGGGAAGAACATACCGAAGTCGATCTGGCCGCGCAGCTTGGCAAAGGCAGAGACCACATCCTCGCGGCCGACCAAAAAGCCGATACGCGCACCGGTGACGTTAAACGACTTGGAGAGCGAGAAGAACTCAACGCCCACCTCGAGCGCGCCGGGATACTGCAAGAAGCTGCCGCCCGGCTCGCCGTCGAACACGATGTCGGAGTACGCGTTGTCATGGACGATGAGCAGGTCGTGCTCGCGGGCGAAAGCGATGATCTCCTCGTAGACCTCGGGAGTGCCCACCGAGCCGACCGGGTTCGCGGGCAGCGACACGATCATATACTTGGCACGATCGGCCACCTCGGGATCGATACCCGCCACATAGGGCAGGTAATTGTGCTCCGCCACCAGCGGATAGTATTCGAGCTTGGCATCGGCGATCTTGGCACCCGCCTCAAAGACCGGGTAGCACGGATCGGGAACCAGAATGGTGTCGCCCGGATCGAGCAGGGCCAGGCCCAAATGACCCACGCCCTCCTGCGTGCCGTTGCACGACTGCACCATGGACGGCGTAATGCCCGAAACGCCAAAGCGGCGCTCATAGTAATCGCACACGGCCTGCTTGAGTTCGGGCAGGTCGCGCAGGGCATACTTCCACATCTCGGGATCTTGGGCTGCCTGCATGAGCGCCTCGACCACGTGGTCGTACGGCTTAAAGTCGGGCGTGCCCACGCTCATGTTGTAAATGGTCTTGCCCTGAGCCTTCAGCACGAGAAGCTTGTTGTTGAGCGAGGCGAAGACCTCCGCGCCAAAGCGGTCGAGACGCTGCGATGCCTGCATGGTGCCACCTTTCGATATAAAAAACGCGGCGCTCCGACAAGAGCGCCGCGCGATACGGGCCATCAGATTGCAAAAGTGTAACGCTTGCAACCCCCGTATTGGTTCAATTTAGCCAACCTTAGTCAACTGGATTGAGCGCGTCGATCTGCGCAAGCCACAGACGCGAGCTAGCGTCACTCGGCATACGCCAATCGCCGCGCGGGCTGAGCGTCACCGAGCCCACCTTGGGACCATCGGGCAGGCAGCTGCGCTTAAACTGCTGGGCAAAGAAGCGACGGTAGAACGTACGTAGCCACGTGTGGACGGTCTTGGCGTCGTAGACGCCCTCGAAGCTCTTGAGCGCCATGCGGTAGATCTTGCCAGGCTCAAAGCCAAAACGCAGCAGGTAGTAGAGGAAGTAGTCGTGCAGCTCGTACGGGCCCACCAAATCCTCGGTCTTCTGCGCAATCTCGCCGTCGCCCGTGGGCGGCAGAAGCTCGGGGGACACCGGCGTATCGAGGATATCGAGCAAGACCTCGGCAATGCGCCCGCCAAAGACATCGGCCGCATAGCGCACCAGATGGCGTACGAGCGTCTTGGGAACGCTCGCATTGACGGCATACATACTCATGTGGTCACCGTTGTACGTGGCCCAGCCAAGCGCCAGCTCACTGAGATCGCCCGTGCCGATGACAAAGCCGCCGGCTTGGTTGGCCAAATCCATGAGAATCTGCGTGCGCTCGCGTGCCTGGCTGTTCTCGTAGGTCACGTCCTGGACGGTCGGATCGTGCTCGATGTCCTTAAAATGCTGCTCCACGGCTGCATGGATCGAGACTTCGCGGAAGCTCACGCCTAGGTCGCGAGCGAGCGACTCGGCATTCGACTTAGTGCGATGCGTCGTGCCAAAGCCGGGCATGGAGACCGCCGTGATACCCGTGCGCGGCAGCCCCAGTGCATCGAAGGCACGCACCGTCACGAGCAGTGCCAGTGTAGAATCAAGGCCGCCCGAAAGACCGATGACAGCCGCCTTGGTGCCCGTATGGGCCAGGCGGGTCTTGAGGCCGGCGGTCTGCAGGTCGAGGATGGTCTCGCAGCGCTCGGCCAGGTCACCATGGTCGGCCGGTACAAAGGGCGCGCGCGGGAAAACGCGGTCGATATCGCAGGCATCGCGCAGGACAGGCTCTTCGGCCAACACGCCCTCAAACGAAAACTCAACGGCCGTGGCCTCCGGCGCATCGTCCGCGCGCGTCCACGTCGTCGAACGACGGCGCTCGGCAACCAGGCGGTCAAGGTCAACGTCGGCGATGGCCATATCGCAAGTAAGCAGTTTGGTCGCGGCGAGCTTGGAGCCGTTTTCGTAGACGAGGTTCTCGCCCGCAAAGACCATGTCGGTCGTGGACTCGCCCTCGCTCGCATCGGCGTAGACATAGGCGCAGTACAGGCGCGCACTCTGATTGGAGATAAGGCTGCGGCGGTAATCCGCCTTGCCGATAATCTCGTCCGAGGCCGACGGGTTGAGAATCACCGTCGCACCGGCAAGCGCCATCTCGGTCGAAGGGGGTGCCGGCACCCACAGGTCCTCACAGACTTCAACGCCCAGCACCAGGTCCTCGGCGCCTTCATCACAGCAACGGTAGACAAGCCCCGACCCCAGCGGGACCGGACCCTGACCGGCAAATTCAACCCACACGGGATCCGCAGGCGCCGGAGCAAACCAACGGCGCTCATAGAACTCGCCATAGTTGGGCAGATACTTCTTGGCCGTGAGGCCCAAAAGCTCGCCCGCGCAGCACACGGCGGCGCAGTTGTAGATATTCTCGGCAACTGCAACGGGAAGACCGATGGTAAAGACGACCGGCAACTCACGGGTTTCATCAAGGATGTGCACAAGTGCCGCCTCGCAGGCATGCAGCAGTGTGCGGTTATGGAACAGATCGGCCGCGGTATAGCCGCACAGATTAAGCTCGGGCAACACCAACGCGCGAATGCCGCGCTCGGCAGCTCTGCGAACAGCTGCCAGCGCAACCTCGGCATTACCCTCGACATCGGCCACGCGAATCTGCGGCGACGCCGCCGCCACACGCAAAAAGCCATCGTTCTTATTAGCCGAAACGCAGCATTGCCTTGTTGATCTGGACACTGGAGGCCCCTTCTACCCTGAGATTCAGTCTAACGGACGTTCACATATCTCTAACTAGCCAAAGCAACCTCTCAGTTTACTGAGACGCCAACCTGTGCTAAGAGCATGTATTCCAAAAATATCTTTAATTAAAAAAGGAGAAATCGATAATCGACTTCTCCTTTAAGCGAGGCAAGTTAATTCCGAAACTAATGGCAGAATTTATCCATGTAGTCCTCAAAGTCGAACACTTCTACCACGACGCCCTCTTCCTGAGACTCTTTCAGTTGCTCCAAGAGATCTTTGTTAATAACGTCCATGCAGAAACCTCCTCTATCTAATCAATTGTAGTATATCTGCTTTCATGCAATTATCAACCAACTTGTTTAATTGCTCCTCGTTTGTCGATAGTCCCTCTTTTTTCAAAATGTCGCGCACCTCGTTCTTAGTAATCGGCTTTTCAAACAACGAAAGCAAAGCGAACGAAAAATCATTAACCGCACACATTCTATGGGTGGCACAACTCAGCAGTACTCTTAACCCCTCTTTTGAGCGTCCGACTTCTTTAACAAACGAACTTTTAACCAATTGAAAACCGTTATCGTGCATTACATAATCGGCATCGATATTTGTATTCAGCAATCCATAATGCAACAGTTCTTCTATCGCCCTTGTCAGCTCGAGGTCGCCCTGATCAAGAATAAGAGAAATGCTACAATCGGCCTCCAATAAACGGGCCAACTTAAGGTATACCAACTGGGAAACAGCATAGACATGATGGTATTCAGAATTATAGAAGTAGGCAAATGGCTCAACGAGCACGACAGAGGTCTTGGAATCCAGCCAGATTCGATCAGCTGGATTTAGACTAGTTAGCCGTCGCTTTACTTTGGTCAAATGTCCCTTATACCTGACAGCGTGAATAGAATCTAGGATCCAGGTCACCTCTGAAATATGAAGCCGCTGGGGCAAGTCAATTGTGTCGCTACCGTTTATGACCTCCTGCA
>CAUAWV010000043.1 GCA_958433005.1 uncultured Collinsella sp.
CCTCCCTGCCGTCACTTTGTTCGAGTCGTGGTTGTTCCTCGCCGCTTCCGCGGCTCGAGGTCCCCGTTCTCCTCGGCGGGGTTGTCTAAGGTTGTCGCTGAAGCTCTGCCTTTTGTTGCGGTTACTCCAAGTCAATAAACTTGGTGCTTAGGATCTTGCCGTCTTTAACGAGCATTCTGGCCATGGTGGGGCCTCGGGTGCCTCTGGGATAGCTGGCGCTGCCCGGGTTGAGGACTAGGCAGCGGCCCACTTGGGCTTCTTTGGTTGCGTGGGTGTGGCCGTTGATGGCTACGTCTACGGATCCCACCGGAAGGTCTTCGCGGTAGTGGGCTACGGCGAATTTGAGGCCTTCGTAGGTAAAGAGCGCAAGACGGTCTACATCGGGGCCGTAGTCGCGGTAGTAATCGTTGTTGCCCAATACGGCCCGCACGGGGGCGATGGTGCATAGGTGCTCGTAGTCCATCTCTGACGTAAGGTCGCCGGCGTGGATGATCAGGTCTGCGCCCTCAAGCTCATCCAAGAGCGCAGGCGATAAATAGCCGTGGGTGTCCGAGATGATGTCGATGCGCTTGGCGCTTGCGCTGTTCATGGGATCCCTTCCGCAAAAAACGATTCGGCAGATACATACAAAAAAGGCCCCACGGCCCCGCAGACGATGGGTCTACAGGGCTGCGGGGCCAGTGTGCTAGAGACTCAGAGCCTTCTTGAGCGGCACGACGCGGCGGCGCGAAACCGGCACGCGTTCGTCGACGCCCGTAATGCCCAGCTGGATGGCGCCCGAGGGCACCGTCTCAACGTCCGTGACGCACGCTAGGTTGACGATATAGCGGCGGTGAACACGGAAGAAGCCAAAGTCGCAGAGCTTGGCCTCAAACTGCGCCAGCGAGGTCGTCGACAAAAAGCGATCATCGACGGTATAGATGCAGGAGTAATCGTCCTTTGCCATGATAAAGCGGATGTCATCCACGGGAATGAGCACCTTGCGGCCGCCCTTTTCCACCGGGATACGCTCGATGGTCACTTTGCTGTCCGTAACCGGCTTGGCGCGTTGCATGACCTTCTCGATCGCGCGATCCAGGCGTGCCTCCTCAACCGGTTTCATTAGGTAATCGACAGCATCTACGTCGAACGCCTCGACGGCATGATCGCTATACGCGGTCACAAACACAATCGCCGGCGGATTTTTGAGCTTATGCAGCGCCTCGGCAAGTTGCAGGCCCGAGGCACCGGGCATCGAGATATCGAGAAACACGACATCCACGCGACTTTCCATAAGCATCTCGATGGCGGAGCGGACGCTCGACGCCTCCGTGATCGTGCCGATCTTGCCCGTTTGCTCGAGCAGGAAGCGAAGCTCCGAGCGAGCCGGCGCCTCATCATCCACAATCATCGCACGCAGCATAGGGATAAAACCTTTCGTCAACTAACTACGCCGGGCATCCGTCGCATGACGTTGAGCCCGTAGCCTTTTATTTTACTCTTGAATGTCAAAGATGCTCTCTGACAAATCAAGATGAAGGAGCACTTTGGTGCCCTTGCCCGGCGCCGATTCGACACGCGTATAGGAGTGCGGCCCATAAAAGCGATGGATGCGCTCCGAAATATTGTGCATGGCCACACCGGCGCCGCCACCCTGGGGAGAGCTGGCGTCGGGACGGGCAGAGCGCTCGTCAAACAGTCTGGCGGCGGTACCCTCATCCATGCCCACGCCATTATCGGCCACGGCAATCAAGATTGCATCCTCGCCGTCTTGGTGAACGGTCACGTCGATCCTCAGGGCGTCGTCATCGCCCATACCATGACGTACGGCGTTCTCGACAATCGGCTGGATCACGAACGCCGGCACCAGCGTATCTTCCACGTCCTCGGACACATCGAACGTCGCAAGCACGCGGTCCTCGCCAAAGCGGGCCTTCTCAAAGGTAAGGTAGCGCTTGGTCTGTGCGACCTCGCGCGAGACCGGAATAAGCGATCCCGAGTTGTCGAGCGTGGCACGATAGAACGATGAGAACTCACGAAGCAGTTCGCGGGCCCGCAGCGGGTCGGTGCGCGTAAACGATGCAATGGTGTTCAGCGTGTTGAACAGGAAGTGCGGGTTAATCTGCGCCTGCAGCGCACGCACCTCGGCGCGCGCCGTGAGCTCCTTTTGCACCTCGAGCTCGTGGATGGCGAGCTGCGTGGACAAGATCTCGGCAAAGCCCGAGGCAAGCGCGTACTGGGTACGGTCGACGGCGCGCGGGGTCTTGTAGTAGAACTTGAGCGTACCGACGGTACGATCGCCCACCTTGATGGGGGCGATAATGCCGGCGGGGACTTGGTTGTGCGAGCCGTCCGAGCCCACGACATCCACCATACGGTTGAACGACTGCACGATGCCATGTTCGATAACGTAGCGTGTGGCAAGCGTGTGGATGGGAGTATCGGGCAGCAGTTTTTCCTCAAACTCGCCCGCGCAGGCAAGCACGTTGTCCTCGTCGGTGATGGCCACCGTCATGGCGCGCGTCTCGGGCAAAATGCGCCGGCACACCAAACGCGCCGACTCCTGCGTCAGACCGCCCTTAATGTCCTCGAGCATGGCCGAGGCCACCGAGAGCGTCTCCTCGGTGTACTGGGAGCGCACCGAATCGGGATTGAGCGTCAAAAAGATAAAGATGCACAGAAAGATGCACAGCAGCGCGCAGGCAATCACCGTGGCGATCGGCTCGATACCGGTCACCAAGGCGAAAATAAAGTACACCAGCACGCAAATGGCGCAGGCGACGGCAATGATGCGAAAGATTGATATTGAACTATCGCGCTGGGCGCGGCGGTCGATCATTCGGCCCCCTCCAGAATACTGATCAGTTGTGCGTCACGCCAAAGCCCGTCCATAATCTTGGGCCAAAAGCTCTGGAAACGCAGATAGCTTGCAGCGTTTTGGCGCGCATAGGCCTTTGCCTCGTCGATACCATGGCGCCAGATGCGCAGGTAGCCCTCATGCTCGCGGGTAAACACGCTGCGGACCATAGCGGTCTTGCGCACGCGGTCGTCGAGCTCGCGCGAAATCCACGGGCCCGGGTAGGGCATGAGCGATGCCGCCGTAACGGGGATGAGCTCCTTTTGATGCGCGGCGAACGTCAACTTGGCCCGTTCGTAGTACCAACGGTATACATCCTGCATAAAGCGCGGTGAGCGCTTTTCGGACTCCGGAGGCAGATGGCGCACGGTCCACTCGTTATCAAACCACACGTCGTAGCCAAACATACGCATGTTAAAGAGGTAATCCAAGTCCTCGCCGCGGGTGATAAACGGGTCAAAGGCCACACGCGTAAAGGCGCGGGCGTGCAGGGCCATCAGGCCGCCGCACACGTAGTTGGAGCGCGAGATGCGGGTGCCCGAGAGCGCCTTTTTCATCCAACGGTTGAACTCGATGCGCTTGGTCCACCAACGATGGCAGATGCCCGCCTTGTCCGTGGGAGCCAGCGGCGAGCCGTCGCGATCGTAGAAATAGCCGCTCTTGACCAAGATCGGCAGGCCCTGGCGCGTCTGCTGACCCAGCGCGTAGGTCGCGCGCTTCATAAAGTCGGCATCGATGACAGTCTCATCGTCATCCAAAAAGATAACCGCGTCATGCCCCAGCACAGCGGCACAGGCTAGCCCCATGTTGCGGATGGCACCGTAGCCTCGCAGGCTCACGCACTCGCCCGAACCCTTGGGCGCGATCTGAGCAACCCGGTCTGCGATGCGCGAGGCCTGGGTGTTGGTGACAACGGTGACCTTGAGCGTGGGATGCGCGTCGACAATCTCGTGCACGCGCAGCGACACATCGGCTGTGGCAGAAACAGGACAGACCACCAAAAGGATGATGCGCGGGATGTCGCACACCTGCTCAAGCGAGGCCAGGCAGCGGTCGAGTTCGGGATTGTCGGCGTTGAGTCGCGTCGAATGGTCATAGGTGCCAGGGGCGTTTGCGCAAGCGTCATCGCCCGCCCAATACGTTGGAATCACGACCGTGGCGTTCATGCCTTACCCTCCCTGCAACACAAAAACGGGACGCCGCCAAACACAGGCGACGCCCCGCGACCTAGCTGATTCCATCATACCCACTTGGGCAAATCATTGCTCGCAAGTCGCAATGTTTATTGCGGATAACCCCAAAAGAGTACCGTGGACAGGCACAATAGCCGCTCGCTCCTATGCGGCATGCTCTGCCGCCCGAGTCATGCGGGACAGGCGGACCAGTAGCATAAAGCCAACGACCAGCAGCACGCCAATGGAAAGGACGCCCAGCGACGGGTTGCCGGTCAGCGAGGTGACGACCGACACCAGGAAGGTGCCCATAACGCTTGCATAACGACCAAAGATGTCAAAGAAGCCGTAGTACTCGTTGGACTTTTCCTTGGGGATAATGCGGCCAAAGTAGCTACGGCTGAGCGCCTGCACACCGCCCTGGAACAGGCCGACCATAATGGCAAGCACCCAAAACTCAAAGGCAGTCTTGAGGAAGAACGCGGCAAAGAGCACGATGCCCATGTAGGCGGCGACTGCCACCAAGATCATATTGAGCGTGCCCACGCGGCCGGCGAGCTTACCGTAGATGATGGCGGACGGGAAGGCCACAAACTGCGTAACGAGCAGAGCCAGCACCAGTTGGGTCGAGTCGATGCCCAGAGCCGATCCGTAGCTGGTTGCCATGGAAATAACCGTGTGCACACCGTCGATGTAGAAGAAGAACGCGATCATGTAGACCAGCACGGTCTTATTGTGGGCGATCTCACGCATGGTGTGTCCGACCTCGGAGAACACACCGCCCACGATGTGGCCAATAGTATCCTCGGGACCGCGCTCGCGACCGTACTTTTGCTTATAGGCGCGAATGAGCGGCAGGGTAAAGATGAGCCACCAGGCACCAGTGATGATAAACGACAGACGCGTTGCCAGCATGGTGGGGATGCCAAGAGCGGGGCCACCCATGATGAGCGCCAGGCAGATGACGAACGGCACGGTGGAACCGATGTAGCCCCAGGCATAACCCGAGCTGGACACGGCGTCCATGCGCTCGTCGGTGGTAATGTCAGGCAGCATGGCGTCGTAGAACGTCATAGAAGAGTTAAGGCCGATGGTGCACAGCACGTACACGGTCAAAAATGCCATGGCGGACATTGGGATAGCCTGCGCCAGGCAAAGCACCAGGCCCGTGAGGAAGAAGCCCAAGAAGAACTTGATCTTGTTGCCGGCGTAGTCGGCAAGTGCGCCCAGAATGGGCATGAGCATGGCGATGACCAGCGAGGCGATCGTCTGCGCATTGCCCCAAGCGACCACCAGGTCGGCCGAGGAAGCGCCGGTATTGATGGCGTTAAAGTAAATGGGCACCACCGAGGTATTGAGCAGCACGAGGGCCGAATTGCCCACATCGTACATAACCCAGTTACGCTCGAGCTTGGTGTATTTCATGGACAGGGACCCTTCGTATTTGCCCGATATGCAGTTAGTTCATCGTACCCCAATTGTCCAGAAGCACCGGTAAGGATTCGGCAAAGGGGCACGCATGAGCCCTATTCCTCGCGGTCGAACTCCTCATCGGCATTGAGCACGCGACCGCTGTAATTGACATGGTTGGTCACGGCTTCCATATCGCCGGTCTCGATAAAGCGGGCAACCGTGCACTCGTAATCGAGCAGCGCGCGGTCAAAGACCTCGGGGAAGCTCTCGGTCGAGACTTCATCTGTAAAGGGGTTCTTCCATGCCAAGTGGCCCAGGTTGCCGGTACGCTCGGGCAGCTCGGTCGTCACGCGGTGCGCAAGGCCGTCGAGCAGCGAGTAGTCGTGCACCAAGCCCTCAACCAGCGAGATCGCGCGCGTCTTTGCGGAGCCGGCCGGCTCAATCGCGCGGTAAAGTCGCTGCATATTGGCAACGGCAGCACCGTACTCCCCCGCCGGAATGTCAATGCCGTACACGCGTCCGGCAACATAGCTCATCAGCACGCCGGCCACGCGATTGATGCGATCGGTGGTGACGATCTCGCCCGCCGGCGGGTAATCGTCAACCGTAGCGCCATCGCGTTTAAGCTGCAGCATCAGTACATCCAGGTCGCTCTCGATCACGGCATGGACCTGACTGCTCGAATCCTCAAGCTCTGAATCGGACTCCACGATGCCAAACTGTTGCTCATAGACAAAGGGGTGAGCGTTGCGGTCGAGCACGTAATGAGACAGCAGGCCCAGCGCAAAGGCACGACCCAAGCTGGCGTCGCGCGGCAGCAGATGCGACACGCCATCGCGCAGGCACGCGAACTGGCGAGACATGCGCGACCGATGCATGACCTGCGCCAGCAGCGTGCAGTCGGAAACACGCGGTGTCAGAATGTGAAAGAAAAACGGGTCGGGGCCTTGGTTGCCCAAGATAAAGGCAATGCGCTCTTCATCGGACGTGATGACGCCCTGCGGAAGACGGTCGATGCTTTCCTCGCCAAACAGATGATGGGTGATAAGCGCGGGCATAATGATCCTTTCGATTTCATTCGATGCCACCCATTATGCCCACCGCGCGCCCATGCCAAACCTGCGATGGTAAACGACGGCACGCAAGCCTCTTACGCAAGCCCCAGGTGCGACTTGACCTCGGCGGCACGACGACGGGACACCGGCACCGTCGAGCTCACGCGGTCGAGCCTGAGCTCCATCAACCCCGTGGAGCCAATCTCAACATTGTGCACGTCTTCCAAATTGACCAGATAGCTGCGATGAACGCGAATAAAGCCCTCGGAGCCCAAGCGACGTTCGAGCGAAGAGATCGACTCATTGATCAGATATGTTCCCTCGGCGCAGACGGCGTTGCAAAAATCGGCACGCGCCTCAAAGTAGCAGACATCCGCCACGGGGATGAACACCTTTTTGCCCCCGCGATCCACCGTCAGACGCAAGGGCTGGCGCGGAGCATGGACGACACGACGAACGCCCAGGGCGGCCTCGATCTTATCGAGCGCCTTTGACAGGCGGGCATCCTCGACCGGCTTGACGACGTAATCAATGGCATCGAGGTTATAGGCATCGGCCGCATACTCGGCAAATGCCGTCACAAACACCACGACCGGCGGCGTTTTTAGGTTCTGCAGCGTCTCGGCAAGCTCGATTCCCGAGCGGCCGGGCATCGTGATATCCAAAAACAGCACGTCGGGCTTGTTCGACAGAATCGACTCCACGGCCTCGGTGACATTGCCCGCCTCGGCAATCTGTCCCACACGTGCATCCTTTTCCAGCAGATAACGTAGCTCAGCCCTAATAGGAGGCTCGTCATCAACCACCAAGATGTTCCATCCCTCGGACATATGCGCTTCCCCTCTTTTTTTCTCTCAATCCAACCGCGCGCTACACCTTCATCGGCGCCGGCTCATGCGGCTCGCCGTTCAGCTCGACGATGACCTGCGTTCCCACGCCCTCCTGGGACTTCACGCGCATGCCAGAATCTTCTCCGTAAAAGAAATGGATGCGCTGAAGCACGTTGAAGAGCGCCAGGCCGCAGCCTCGCTTGATGGAGCCGTCGGCGGTAATGCTCTCGGGCTCCTCTCGGCGATGCTGCTCAAACAGATGCGCGCAGACTTCTTCGCTCATACCGATGCCGTCATCTTCGACGATGATCTCCAAGCCGTCATCGGTCTCAAAAGCCCTAACATGAATAGAAAGCGGCTCGGTCTCGCGCTGCGCATGCTTGATGCAGTTTTCGAGCAGCGGCTGCAAGATAAACGGCGGCACCATGCTGTCGCGCACCTCAAAGTCGATATCGACCGAGACGCGCAGACGGCCGTCGCCATACCGGGCCTGCATAAGGTTGATGTAACGAGTGCCCTGTTCCACCTCGTGCTCGAGCGTTGTGAGGGTATCGGAATCGGACAGTGTCTGACGGTAGTAATTGGAAAAGTCGATGAGCAGCGACCTGGCCTTGTCCGGCTCGGTACGCACGAGCGACACGATGGTGCTGATGGTGTTAAACAGAAAATGAGGATCGACCTGCGATTGCAAGGCGCGCAGCTCCACGCGGGCTGTGAGCTCGTCCTGGCGCTCGAGCTCAAAGCTGGCGAGCTGCGTGGAGATGAGATCGGCAAAACCCGAGGCCAACGCCGTCTGGCGCATATCGATGCTGCTCAGGCGGGGATAATACAGCTCGAGCGTACCCACGCAATGCCCGCGCACGGTAAGCGGCGCGACAATGCCGGCGCGCAGGCGGGGAAAATAGCCGTCCGTCTCATTGGAGGCGTCGCGCGAAAATACACTCTGCTCGCCGGACTCGATCACGTTGAGCGTGGTCTTGAGTACAACCGGGGTGCCGGCAGGGCACTTTGCCGAGTCCTCGCCCCAGCTTGCCAACACCTGTTTGCCATCGGTAAAGCAGATGGCAGAGGCGATGGTCTCGGACAGGATAATTTTAGAGGCGCCCAGGGCCGCTTCGGGCGTAAGGCCGCGCGACGTGTAGGCGAATATTTTTGATGCGATGGCGAGCGTACGGTCGGTTGCGCTCGATGTGAGGTCGTCGGGGACCACAAAGACATACGAGAAGAAGAAGCACAGCATGACCAGACCGGCAATAACGACAACGCCCGGAACGGGATTGGGATTATCGGTTAAATCCCAGATAAGCAGCAGGATAAGCGCCGGAACGACAATACCGAGCAGGATGGCCTGAACAACATGCTGGGCCGTACGAAAGACCTTGGTAGAGTTGTAGCTCTTGCCCAGAATCAGCCTGTTTAAATCCACCGTCATCCCCTCTTGTCCTTAGCACCCATAGCAATAAAGAGGGCCGCAAGCGACCCTCTCCATTGCATTATGCAATCAAAAACTGTGTTTTACATCAAGCCATCGACAAACGGTATCTTAGGCGCTGTATTTGTTAGCCTCACCAAAAGTGCCAGCCTCGATGATCCAGCCATCCTTCATGATGACGTCCATGTTGTCGGTGTTGAGCACGTGGATGTCGGCGGCGACGTCACCGTTGACAACCAGCAGGTCGGCGCACTTGCCGGCCTCGATGGAACCGGTCTCGTCCTCGATGTGGCACATCTTGGCACCGTTGAGGGTGGCGCAGGTGATGGTCTCGACCGGAGTGAAGCCGATCTTGTCGACGAACTCGTACATCTCCTCGATGGAGCAGGTGCCGTACGGGGTGACGAAGGAGAAGGAGTCGGAGCCGATCGTCATGACGACGCCGCGCTTCTTGGCCTCGCGCAGGCAGTCGTAGTTGCGCTGCAGCTCCTTCTCGACCAGGGTGCCCTCGTACTTGTCGTGCAGCTCGGGGACGTAGACGGGCGGATAGGTGGCGTACCAGGTGGGCAGGAAGGCGATCGTCGGGGTGAAGAAGGTGCCCTGCTCGGCCATGAGGTCCATGGTGCGCTCATCGATATCGAAGCCGTGAATCAGCTGCTCGCAGCCAAAGCGAACGGAGTCGTAGGCGGCGGCGTGGTTGTTGTAGCAGTGACTCCACACGGGGATGCCGACCATCTTTGCCTCTTCGACCACGGCCTGGATCTCCTCGGAGCAATAGTGCTGGTCGCGACCGGAATCCCAACGCCAGATGCCGCCACCGGTAGCCCAGATCTTGATGGCATCGGGGTTCTCGCGCAGGCGACGACGGACGGCCTTGCGCAGATCCCAAGGACCATCGACCTGGTCGCCCCAGGGATGGGATTCCTTGTTGAGCTCCTGGGTGCAGTGGTGGGAGTCACCGTGGCCGGCAACGCGGCAGAAGCCAAGACCAGTGGCCAGAACGCGCGGGCCCTTGAAGACGCCCTTGTCGATGCAGTCGCGAATCTGGATACCAAAGCGGCCGATCTCGCAGACGGTGGTGAGGCCGTGGGTGAGGCAGTCGTAGGCCTGCTTGACGGCGACGGCCTGCTTCTCGAGGAGCGGCTGCATGACCCAGTCGGTGTCATCGTCGGTCAGGTTGCCCGAGAAGTGCAGGTGGGTGTCGATCAGGCCGGGAAGGACGGTCTTGCCGGCGGCGTCGATAACCTCAACGCCCTCGGGAAGGTCCTGCATAGTACCGGCATACTCGATCTTGCCGTTGTCGTCGACGAGAACGAGGGAGTTCTCGACCGGCTCGGCACCGGTACCGTCGATGAGCTTGCCGCCAACGATTGCATACTTAGTGGACATGGTTCCTCCTTATGGATCCATATAGTGGGCGAGGCCATGTTGGGTTATGGCCTCACAAAGCTACCCAAGTGGTGCCGGGTTCGGTGCGCGGAAGAGAGGGGTCCGCGCACCCGATCCGCCCCGGCTAGGCGTTATTTTTTGCGGGAATTGGTGAAGGCCATGAGGGCCAGGCCAACGGCCAGCCAGCCGATCACGATGCTCCACTCCACCATGTTGAGGGAGGCGGGAGAGAACGGGACCACGAGCAGGCCGATGATGACGGCGCAGGCAGCGACAGCGAGGCTGATGCCAAACTTGCCGCCGGGCACCTCGTAGGGACGAGGCAGGTCGGGCTCGGTGAAGCGCATGCGCAGGCAAGCGAGGGCGACCATGCCGCAGGAGAAGATGAAGGCGAGAGCCGACACGTTGGTCAGAGGGATGAGCATGTTCTTGCCCAGGAACGGACCGATGACGGTGATGACGCCCAGGACGGCGCAGGCGAGCTTGGGAGCGCCGGACTTGGGATCGACCTCGGCGAACTTCTCGGGCAGCTGGCCCTTGCGGCCCATGGCAAGCATGATGCGGCTCGTGGCGCCGTAGAAGGAGTTCATCGGGCCCATGGGTCCAAGCGTGGCGATGACGAGCATGGCCAGGTACAGGAGCATGTTGATGCCCTTGAGGCAGGCAAGCGCGGGAACCGGGCTCTTAACAAACTCATGCCAGTCGAGGATGGTGCCGAACGAGTAGATGCAGACCATGTAGAAGCCGCCGGCGGCCAGCAGGGCCAGGGAGATGATCTTGCCGAACTTGTTCCAGTTGAGGCCCTCGGCTGCTTCCTCAGCCTGCTGAGGAATGGTATCGAAGCCGGCGTAGAAGAACGGGGTCAGAACCAGGACCGACACGATGCCGGCGAACAGGCTGGTGCCCTCGGTAGCGGGCTTGCCGCCGCCAGCACCGGTGACCTGGGAGAACACGGGCATGGCGTGTTCCGGCGAACCGGTGAACAGCGAGACACCCATGGCGAGCAGCATGCCGCAGAGCAGAGCCTTGGTCAGGAAGGCCTGGAGCTTGGCGGCCGAGCTGGCACCGCGGAAGTTGAGGAAGATGACGTAGACTGCAAAGCCGAGCGCGATTAGCGTCGGGAACAGGTAAACGTCGGCGCCCAAGATGGTGTAGAGCTTGACGGCGCGCAGCCACTCAAGACCGGGCAGGCTGCCGAACATCTCGGACACGAGGGTCGAAATGGCGATGGCCTCCCACGGGCACAGGATGCCGTTGCCCAGGGCCAGGAGCCAACCGGTGATGTAGCTCAGCGTACGGCCAAAGCTACGGTCGACATACTCGACGATGCCGCCCGAGATGGGGATAGCAGCCGTGAGCTCACCGAAAACAGCTCCGACGGGCACGAGGAAGATTGCACCCAAGAGGAATGCGATCATAGCGGGAACGGGACCGCCGCCCACGACCATCCAGTCGCCGACCTGCAGGACCCAACCAGTACCGATGATGGCACCGAAACCGATGGTGAAGAAGTTCCAGAGCGAAAGCGTTTTCTTCATGCCACCGTTACCTTCGACTGCAACTTCTGCGTTCTTGTCCGCCATTGTTCCCCTCCTTTCCTTATTGACGCCTCTTTGGCGTCACCCCTTGCGCGGTCTGTTTTGCCGCGCGCTTTTATTTCGTGGCTTTAAGATACGGCCTTGGCACAGCAGCGCCGCTTGTGGCTCGACCGAAGGCAGAACTGCAAAACGAGCGGCGCCGTTTTTGGGACGAACGGAGGAAGACGTCATTCGTCTTGGACGCTTTCATCTTGGCTGCTTTTGAATACCTGTTGCCGTGACGCTTGGCGCGCGGCGCGGCAACGTTCATACCATTTGTCAGGCTTTTGGCGCACATGCCCATGTGTCGTGCATCTTTTTATGTAGGATAGACAAGTTACACATGAGGCAAGGTGATTCGAATGGCATATGGATACAATGACGGCGACCAACGGCCACAAAGCGTGCGCCTTGCCGGCCGCACCACGCCAACGCCCAGAAGCACCTCCGACAACGACAACCCGCAGCGCCCCCAAGAGCAGCTCGGGGCTTCTTCGCGGCAACAAAGCCGTACCGTGCAGCAGTCAGACCGAATGAGTACGAGCACACGCCAACGCCAGACCGACACATCGCAGCCACGCCGCTACGATCGCCGTAAGACCGACTACTACGTTAAGCGCTCCTTTTCGCGACCTCAACGCGATCGCGGCAATTCCGCCCCTCGCCCCGCGTCGCACACCACAAGTCACGCGCTTCCGGCCCGCCGCCTACGCCTTGCGTTTTGCTCCATCGCCGCCTGCCTCGTCTTTGTGTTTTTGGGATCCTGTATCTCTCACGGATCAGCCGGTCTCGAGCCCACTGCCGAGGACAAGCTGCTTAAAGCTCCCGTCGCACCCGGTTACTCCTTTGCGTTCTCGACCCCACGCTCGCAGTGGCAGGCCGGCACCATGCCCCACATCTACCAAATTGACCCCGCATGGTCGGAGCTGCCCTATGCCGGTGGCACTATTCGCGAAAACGCTTGCGGCCCCACTTGCCTCACCATGGTCTATATCTTTAAGACCGGCCACACCGATAAGACGCCGGTCGATATATGCGCACTGGCCGAAGCCGGCAACTACGCCCCCACTGGTGCCACCGAGTGGTCGTTTATGACAGGCGGTGCGTGGCAGCTGGGGCTCAACGGAACACAGCTCTATAACAATCGCGAATCGATTACCCAAGCACTTCGCTCGGGTGCGCCCGTCATCGCCGCAGTGCGCCCCGGTACGTTTACCAACGTAGGCCACTACATCGTGCTCTACGGCATCGACGATGCCAACCAGATTGGCGTCTACGACCCCAACTCGGCCAGCCGCAGCGCCCGCCGCTGGGGCGTGGTGGAGGTCCTCAACGAAATCGAAGCCATGTGGGCCTACTACTAGTCATTGGGCACTCATTGGGGACAGACTTAAATGAGTAGTCCCAGATTGCCAGGAACCGCCGGTACGGAAAGCGCATCCCACTTTGGAACTCAATGGTGAGATGCGCTTTCCGCTAGCGGTCCGTTTGGGAAACAACATCCCGCTTTTCGGCCAAATTCGGGGATGCATTTTCCCGTTGAGGACCTCAAGGGAAACTAGATCCCGTTTTGGACGTTCATTCTGGGATGCACTTTCCGCAGTTGATTGGTGCTACTCATTTAAGTCTGTCCCTAATGACTAGCTGAATAGCAAAAGCCCCGCAGTCGGAGCGGACTGCGGGGCTCATGAAGAGAGGCTAGTCTGTGGGCGCTTTGCCTGGCGCCCACGGGAGAGGCAACAGAGTAGGGACTACTCGTGAATGCGGGTACCGGAGAGGCCGGCCATGGTCTCGGCGGCCTTGTCCAGGGCGCCGATGATGCAGGTGCGGCCCTTGCGGGAACGGGCAAACTTGATGGCAGCGCGGACCTTGGGCTCCATGGAACCCTTGCCGAACTGGCCCTCGTCGGCCAGGCGCTCGGCCTCGTCGGCGGTGAGGTCCTCGAGCTCCTCCTGGTTGGGCTTGCCAAAGTTGATGGCGACATGCTCAACGGCGGTCAGCAGGAACAGGACGTCGGCGTCGCAGTCCTCGGCCAGCAGCTCGCCGCCCAGGTCCTTGTCGATAACGGCGGGAACGCCCTTGTAGCAACCCTTGTTCTCGTAGTCGCGGACGACGGGGATGCCGCCGCCACCGCAGGCGATGACGATGAACTCGTTGTCGAGCAGGTTGAGGATGGAGTCAGCCTCGACGATCTTCTTGGGATCGGGGGAGGCGACGACGCGACGCCAGCCGCGGCCGGAGTCCTCGACGAAGACCTTGGAGGGATCCTCGGCCATGAACTCCTTGGCCTGCTCCTCGGTGTAGAAGGGGCCGATCGGCTTGGTCGGGTTCTTGAACGCGGGATCATCCGGATCGCACTCGATCTGGGTGACGACGGTGGCGGCGTGCCAACGCTTATAGCGCTTGTGCATCTCGCGGCCGATGCCCTGCTGCAGGTGGTAGCCGATGTAGCCCTGGGACATGGCGCCGCACTCGGGCAGCGGCATCTCGGGGGTGCCGATGGCGTCGTGGGCGGCGGCGAAGGCGTTCTGGATCATGCCGACCTGCGGGCCGTTGCCGTGGGTGATGATGATCTCGTTGCCCTGCTCGATAAGACCAAGGAGAGCGTGGGCGGTGTTGCTCACGGCCTCGATCTGCTCGACGGGGTTGTTGCCGAGGGCGTTGCCGCCGAGGGCGACGACAATACGATCGGGCTTGCCAAGAGGCTTAGACATTGCTGGAATCCTTTCTGTAAAAGGCCTACAACCCATTAATAACCCGCGTCCGTGCGATACGCGAGTTTATTAAGGTTTATATTCTCTTTATCGCTCATTTTATTCATTTTGAAAATACCTAAGCGGCGAACGGTCGATTTTACCCGCTCAGCGTAAAGAAGCCCAGTTCAGGCATATCTACGCCATTTACGTGCAACTTTATTTAAATAGAGCAGGGATTAGACCAGATTATGCAAACTATATCTTTGCTAAACACAAAACGGACAGCGCAATATCTTACTCGCACTATACGCGATTCTATACATTAATTTGACGAGTATGCACCCCTGCAAAAACATGGGGCTTTTCATCCAACATAAGGGATAGCCGATCGCGCTTCACCCCGCGGCAAGCGACTGCGAGTTCGCAGTATGGAACTTTACCGTCGGCTTCTGCATGAACGCTGCCGACGCCCTTTCGCTCCTGCGCGCCCAAGCAGCCGAGAACGCTAACGGCGCCACTGTCAACCTGGCCACCCTCAACAACGGCGCCGCCAGCCTTTTCGCAAAGTACCGTGCTGGTTCGCTGGCTTTGAGGCCTAAGTGAGCTTTGCTATTTGCCAATTTTTGTATGATTTGGGTCAAATCTATTTGTCAATTTTTGTATGATTAGGGGCAAATCTATTTGCCAATTTTTGTCAATGAGGTGTTTTAATGCTACGCCGCAAAGTCACTGATAGGCTTTTGAGCTGGAAGAATAACTCCCATAAGGCCCTGCTTGTTACCGGTGCGCGTCAGATTGGCAAGAGCTATGCGATTCGCGCGTTTGGAAAGAGCAACTACGCTTCGTATTATGAGGTCAATCTGCTACTTGATGCCGAGGCAAGAGACGTACTTGTTGGCGCTAAGAACTCCATTGACTTCATCAACCGTGTGGCCCTTCTTGCGGATGCACCGCTTGTTGAAGGAGACACGCTTATCTTCGTCGATGAGATTCAGGAGTATCCGCAGATCGTTACACTTATGAAGGCGCTGGTCGAGGACGGACGCTTTAGCTATGTCTTCTCGGGGTCTATGCTTGGGACTGAGTTTAAGGGGATCTCTTCTTTTCCGGTAGGGTATGTCGAGCACATTGTTATGCGGCCGATGGATTTTGAAGAGTTTTGTTGGGCAAACAGCGTCAGCGAGAATGTGCTTGCAGACATCCGCAGCTGCCTTGTCGAGAGGCGTCCCGTCGAAAATTTTATTCATGAGGCGATGCTCAAAAACTTTAGAGCCTATATCGTTTGCGGCGGCATGCCGGAGGTCGTTCAGAACTATATCGATTCGGGCTATTCGCTCGTGAGAACGCGTGAGCTTCAAATTCAGCTAGTCGATCAGTACAAAAGCGATATCTCTAAATATGCATCGACTCGAGCGTTTAACGTTCGCTCCATTTTCGAGCAAATTCCCGTTCAGCTTGAGGCGGAGTCCCATCGCTTTATCGTCTCGTCTCTAGGCGAGGGAGCTCGTCTTCAAAAATACGAGCAGGATTTCCTATGGCTGGTGAACGCAGGCGTTGGATTGATGGTCCCCCAGGTGACGGAGGCACGAAGTCCTCTCAAGAGGACGGAGAAAACGACGGCCTTTAAACTATACGAGTCCGATACAGGTATGCTCGCATCGCGGTATCCCGGCAGCACGGCACGCGCCGTCTACCTTGACATGAAAACCCCCAACCTCGGCGGCCTCTATGAGAACGTGGTCGCACAGGAACTCGTTGCCCTCGGAGCAGATACGTGGTACTACCAAACGCGTGAGGTCGGTGAAGTCGACTTTGTAATCGAAGGTGCCCGCGGGCATGTTGTCCCAATCGAAGTCAAATCGGGCAAGAAAGTTCGAGCACATGCAGCCCTCGACCGTTTGATGAGTGTGGGCGAGTACAAAATTCCCGAGGCCGTTGTGCTGAGCCACGAAAACCTTTGCAAAGAGGGCAAGATCCTTTACGTTCCAATCTATATGACATTCTGTCTCGATGAGTTTATGGAAAAGGACGACCCCAACAACGATTTCTCGTTTGCACCCATATCCCTCTAGGCCATCTGGGTCCGCAACCAGGTCCCCCTCTATGCCCAAAGCAGCGCGTGGTTTCGCGGCAAAGCCGCGAAACAGCGACCGGGATAAAAGGCCCCACCAACCACGCCCCTCGTTCAGCCCCACAATCCGAGGACGTAGTCGTAGCAGGATCTGAGGTCTAACCTTCGCGGACACTCCGCAGGACGAAAGAACCCCCGCCGCACGTAGTGCGCAGCGGGGGTTCTTTCATGTCCGAGGACGTCCGCGAAGGTTAGCCCTCAGATCCTGCGGTGGGAGACCTAGGCCTCGTTGTACACCGTCTTGAGCTTCAGCAGGTGCTGATAGCGGTCCATAGCGGCCTGCTCATTCTCCTTGAAGAGCTCCTCGGCGCGCTCGGGGAAGGAACGCGTCAGCGAAGCGTAACGGGCCTCGTTCATCAGGAACTCCTGATAACCGCCCGCGGGCTCCTTGGAATCGAGTGAGAACTTCTTGCCGGCAGCAGCCTCGGGGTTGAAGCGGAAGAGGTTCCAGTAACCGCACTCGACAGCCTTCTTCATCTCGGCCTGGCAGTTCTGCATGCCGCCCTTCTTGATGGAGTGCATCTCGCAGGGGCTGTAGCCGATGATGAGGGACGGACCGTCGTAGGCCTCGGCCTCGTGAATGGCCTTGAGGGTCTGAGCCGGGTTGGCGCCCATGGCGACCTGCGCCACGTAGACGTAGCCGTAGCTCATGGCAATCTCGGCCAGGGACTTCTTCTTGGTCACCTTACCGGCAGCGGCGAACTGAGCGACCTGGCCCAGGTTCGAGGCCTTGGAGGCCTGACCGCCGGTGTTGGAGTAGACCTCGGTGTCGAAGACGAAGACGTTGACGT
>CAUAWV010000044.1 GCA_958433005.1 uncultured Collinsella sp.
GAGTTCCGCACGCAAAGGAGAGCACTTAATGTGCTCTCCGTCTTGCGCAGGACTGTAGAGCAGGGACCTTAATATATTTCTCCGGCCCTCCGACGTGCCCAGGAGCCATCCACGCACTTTACCTGCGTAAACAATGTGAGTGAAATATGAATCTCGATGGATACGCCCGCAGCCGTGTATACTAAACAGCTGTGTGTAACCAGGGGAGTATTCTGGCTGGACAAAATGCCTGCTTAATAGGGTTGTCAGGTAGTCCGGGCGCAATACAAGACTGGGGAGCACGTCGTGTAAGTAGTGGTCCTCTAGGGGCGTACGCTCGGTGGTGTACGCATTGTCCCAAGACCACGCGAGAGTTGGGATCATATCTTGATCAGCATGATTCTCGGCCGCAAGATTGGCATGACCCAGGTTTGGGACGAGGACGATAACGTCGTTCCCGTCACGGTCATCCAGGCTGGCCCCTGCGCTGTCTCGCAGGTTAAAACTCAGGCAACCGACGGCTATGACGCCGTCCAGATCGGTTTCGGCGACATCAAGGCCAAGAACGTGAACAAGCCCATGGCTGGTCACTTCGCCAAGGCTGGCGTCGAGCCTGTCCGCTTCCTTCGTGAGGTCCGCGTCGAGAACGGCGAGGAGCACAAGGTCGGCGAGGTCGTCACCGTCGCTGATTTCGCTGATGTCGAGAAGGTCGACGTCATCGGTACCTCCAAGGGTAAGGGCTTCCAGGGTCGCATCAAGCGCTGGGGTCAGCGCCGCGGTCCTATGACGCATGGTTCTCACTTCCAGCGTCACCCCGGTTCTATCGGTCAGTGCGCCTATCCTGCGCGCGTCCTCAAGGGCGTCAAGATGGCCGGTCACATGGGTAACGAGCGCGTTACCGTCAAGAACCTTTCCGTTGTCCGCATCGATGCCGAGCAGAACCTCATCTTGGTCAAGGGCGCTGTCCCGGGTGCCAAGAATGGTCTCGTCGCCATCCGTATGGCCTAAGGGCCCAGCCCATTTAGCCCAGCGTCATACCAAGGAGAACACTTAAATGGCAAAGTTTGAAGTAAAGAACAGCGAGGGCAAGAAGGTCGCCGAGGCCGAGCTCGCCGCTGAGGTGTACGGCATCGAGCCGAACATCCACGTTATGCACCACATCGTCAAGTGCCAGATGGCCTCTTGGCGTCAGGGCACCCAGTCCGCTAAGGGCCGCTCTGAGGTTTCCGGTGGCGGCAAGAAGCCTTGGCGTCAGAAGGGCACCGGCCGTGCCCGCCAGGGTTCCATCCGTGCTGCCCAGTGGCGTCACGGTGGCGTTGTCTTCGCCCCCAAGCCCCGTTCCTACGCTAAGCGTATGAACAACAAGGAGGTCAAGCTGGCTATGCGCTCCGCGCTGTCCGCCAAGCTGGCCGATGGCGAGCTCGTGCTCGTCGACGACTACGGCTTCGAGAAGCCTTCCACCAAGGCTGCCGTCGCCATGCTCAAGGCTCTCGGCCTTGAGGGCAAGCGTCTGACCATCATCGTTCGCGATGAGGACGTCAACGCCTACCTGTCGTTCCGCAACATTCCCAAGACGTTCATCATCACCGCTGACGAGGCCAACACCTACGATCTCGTCAACAACAACGCTGTGCTGATGCCCGCCGACATCGCCGCTCACTTCGGGGAGGTGCTTGCATAAATGACCGCCCACGAGATCATCATCCGTCCGATCGTGTCCGAGCGTTCCTTCTCCGGCATGGAGCTGAACAAGTACACGTTCGAGGTCGCCAAGGATGCTAACAAGTATCAGATCAAGGACGCTGTCGAGGAGATCTTCGGCGTCAAGGTCGTTCGCGTGAACACCCTGACGGTCAAGCCCAAGACCAAGCGCGTGCGCTATGTCGCCGGCAAGACCCGTTCTTGGAAGAAGGCCATCGTCACGCTGGCCGAGGGCGACACCATCGAGGTCTTTGGCAACCAGGCCTAAGACTCGCTGCTGTTGAGTGAGCTCATGCCTCCCAAATAGGGGAGGCGAGAGCTCAAGGTTTCGGGCGTATAAAATGGACACGCCCGGAACCGTGTATACGTCCGGTGTCATCGCACCCGAGGCAGAACCTCGAATCCCTGTCTGCGATGGCTAACGGATTCCTATTGAAAGGGATTGTAATGGCTGTAAAGCACCTTAAGCCGACCTCCGCTGGTAGGCGTTGGCAGACGATCTCCGATTTCTCCGAGATCACCTGCACCAAGCCCGAGAAGTCTCTTCTCGAGCCCCTGCCCAAGAAGGCCGGTCGTAACAACAACGGCCGCATCACCACCCGCCACCAGGGCGGCGGCGTGAAGCGTCGTTACCGCGTGATCGACTTCAAGCGCAACAAGGACGGCGTGCCCGCCAAGGTTGCCACGATCGAGTACGATCCGAACCGTTCCGCTCGCATCGCTCTGCTGCACTACGCTGACGGTGAGAAGCGCTACATCCTGGCCCCCAAGGGCCTCGAGGTCGGCCAGACCATCATGTCCGGTTCTGACGCCGACATCAAGCCGGGCAACGCTCTGCCCCTCGCCGACATCCCCGTCGGTACGCTCATCCACGCCGTCGAGTTCCAGCCGGGCAAGGGCGCTGCTATCGCCCGTTCCGCCGGTAACTCCTGCCAGCTGATGGGTAAGGAGGGCAAGTACGCTATCGTCCGTATGCCTTCCTCCGAGATGCGCCGCATCCTCGTTACCTGCCGCGCCACCGTCGGTGAGGTCGGCAACGCCGATCACGCCAACATCGTCATCGGCAAGGCCGGCCGTAAGCGTCACATGAACGTGCGCCCGACCGTCCGCGGTACCGTCATGAACCCTGTCGACCACCCGCACGGCGGTGGCGAGGGCAAGAACCACACCTCTGGTCGTCCCTCTGTTACCCCCTGGGGTAAGCCGACGAAGGGCCTTCGTACGCGCAAGAAGAAGAAGGTCTCGAACCAGCACATCATTCGTCGCCGTAAGAAGTAATTTCGGATACCGAGTTTTAGGAGAAAGCACTTATGAGCAGAAGTCTCAAAAAGGGCCCGTTCGTGGAGACTCGCCTTCTCTCGCGTATCACCGCGATGAACGAGGCTGGCAAGAAGGACGTCGTGAAGACCTGGTCCCGCGCGTCCACCATCTTCCCCGAGATGGTTGGTCACACCATCGCCGTCCACGACGGCCGCAAGCATGTGCCCGTGTATGTTACCGAGTCCATGGTTGGTCACAAGCTCGGCGAGTTCGCGCCGACTCGTACGTTCCGTGGCCACAAGGCCAAATAGGGGGTTAACCGTAAATGGCAACTAAGTCTATTGAAACTGAGGCCACCGAGGTTCGCGCCGTCGCTAAGTACGTGCGTGTTTCCCCCAGCAAGGCCCGCCTGGTGGTCGATCTGATCCGCCGCAAGCCTGTCGCTCAGGCCTTCGACATCCTCCACTTCTGCGACCGCGCCGTCGCCGTGGATGTCGAGAAGGTTCTCCGTTCCGCCGTTGCGAACGCCGAGAACAACAACGGTCTGCGTGCCGACAACCTGGTTGTCGCCGCTGCCTATGTTGACGAGGGTCCGACGCTTAAGCGCATCCGTCCCCGCGCCAAGGGTTCCGCTTCTCGCATTCTGAAGCGTACTTCCCACATCACCGTCGTCGTTGCTCCTCGAAAGGAGGCGTAAAGCTGTATGGGTCAGAAAGTCTACCCCACCGGCTTCCGTCTTGGCATCACCGAGAACTGGCGCTCCCGCTGGTTCGCAGAGAAGGATTACGCTAAGACCCTCGGTAACGATCTCGAGATCCGCAAGTACCTCGAGAAGCGTCTTTCCCGCGCAGCTGTCTCCCGCGTCGAGATCGAGCGCGCTGGCGACAAGGTGAAGGTCATCATCCTCACCGCTCGCCCCGGCGTTGTCATCGGTAAGAAGGGTGCCGAGATCGATACCCTCCGCATCGAGCTCGAGAAGGTCGCTGGCGTCTCCAAGGGCCAGCTCTCCGTCGACGTTGTCGAGATCAAGCGCCCCGAGCTCGACGCCAACCTCGTTGCTCAGTCTATCGCCGAGCAGCTCGAGGGCCGCGTTGCCTTCCGTCGCGCTATGCGCAAGGCTGTCCAGTCTGCCCGCAAGGCCGGCGCTAAGGGCATCCGTATCCAGTGCTCCGGTCGTCTCGGCGGTGCCGAGATGGGCCGTCGTGAGTGGTACCGCGAGGGTCGCGTGCCTCTGCACACCCTCCGTGCCAAGATCGACTACGGCACGGCTGTCGCCAGCACCACCATGGGCGCTTGCGGCGTGAAGGTCTGGATCTACCTGGGCGAGAAGCTCCCGGGCCAGCCTGTTCCCAACCCTGCACTCGAGGGCTCTTCCCGTCCTCGTCGTCGTAACTCCGAGAGGAGGGGTCAGTAGTGCTTGCCCCTAAGCGTATTCTTCACCGCAAGGTGCAGCGTGGCTCCATGAAGGGCCAGGCCAAGGGTAATACCGAGCTGCATTTCGGCGAGTTTGGTATCCAGGCTCTCGAGGCCCATTGGATCACCAACCGTCAGATCGAGGCCGCTCGTATTGCCATGACCCGCTACATGAAGCGTGGCGGTCGTGTCTACATCACGATCTTCCCCGATAAGCCCATCACCAAGAAGCCTGCCGAGACTCGCATGGGTTCTGGTAAGGGTAACCCCGAGGAGTGGGTGGCCGTCGTCAAGCCCGGCCGCATCATGTTCGAGGTCAAGGGCGTGCCCGAGGAGGTCGCTCGCGAGGCTCTGCGTCTTGCACAGCACAAGCTTCCCATCAAGACCAAGATTGTTGCTGCCAAGAACGCTGAGCAGCGCATCGAGAAGGAGATGGCTGAGGAGGCCGCTCTCGAGGCCAAGTGGGCTGCTGAGGACGCCGCCGCCGCCAAGGAGGAGAACTAATGAAGCCCGCAGAGATTCGTGAGCTCTCGGACGCTCAGCTCGTTGAGAAGCTGAAGGAAATGCGCGCCGAGCTCTTTAACCTTCGTTTCCAGATGGCCACCAGCCAGCTGGACAACACCGCTCGCGTCAACACCGTGAAGAAGGACATCGCTCGCGTCCTCACGGAGCAGCGCGCCCGCGAGATCGCAGCGGAGAAGTCCGCTGTCGCCGAGTAGGACCTAAGGAGAGAACATGACTGATTCGCGTAACTCGCGTAAGGTCCGTACGGGTGTCGTTACCTCCGTCTCCGGTGCCAAGACCATTGTTGTCACCATCACCGAGCGCAAGCGTCACCCCAAGTACGGCAAGATGATGACCAGCTCCAAGAAGCTGCACGCTCACGACGAGGAGTGCACGGCTGGCGTGGGCGACACCGTCCGCGTTATGGAGACCCGTCCTATGTCCAAGATGAAGCGTTGGCGCCTCATCGAGGTCGTCGAGCGCGCTAAATAAGCAGTCGCTCTTACGACTTGTACGTTTCCGAAGATGTGCGTATGCCTGGCTTGCATACCACGGGCCGTATAAAGGCTGCGCACCTCTCTTCGGTTCTTAGTTCGGAGGAACATCTACCATGATTCAGATGCAAACCATGCTGAACGTCGCCGACAACTCCGGCGCTCGCAAGATTCGCTGCATCAAGGTGCTTGGCGGTTCCAAGCGTCGTTATGCAGGCATCGGCGATGTGTTCATCGGTGCTGTCCAGGAGGCTACCCCTGGCGCCAACGTCAAGAAGAAGGACGTTGTCCGTTGCGTCGTCGTTCGCACCGTTAAGGAGATCCGCCGCAAGGATGGCTCCTACATTCGCTTTGATGAGAACGCCTGCGTTGTCATCAACAACGATGGTTCGCCCGTCGGCACCCGTATCTTCGGGCCCGTCGCTCGCGAGCTTCGTGACAAGAAGTACATGAAGATCGTCTCGCTCGCTCCCGAGACCCTGTAGTTAGGGGAGATATATGTATATCAAGAAGGGCGATAAGGTCCAGGTTCTCTCTGGTAAGGATCGCGGCAAGCAGGGCGTTGTCCTGCGTGCTCTCCCCGCCGAGAACAAGGTCGTTGTCGAGGGCGTTTCGGTCGTCAAGAAGGCCGTCAAGCCCAACGCTGCCAACCAGCAGGGCGGCATCGTTTCGCAGGAGGCTCCCATCGACGCCTCCAACGTCAATCTCGTCTGCCCCGAGTGCGGTAAGGTTACCCGCGTCGGTCACGAGAAGGACGGCAAGAACAAGCTGCGCGTCTGCAAGAAGTGCGGCCACAAGTTCTAAGCTGCCCGCAACATCAAGTTGCTAGCAAAGGCCCGGATGCCACGGCACCCGGGCCTTTTTCTATCCCTACTCATTGCACTCATTGGGGACAGACTTAAATGAGTGCCCTTAATGGGCAAGCATAGATGAGCGGGTGCGCTGTACAAATTGCTTGTGTGCGCGTTTATGCGCGTTAGATTGCGTTAATTGCACACCCATGCGTATAGATGCGCCGTTTTCGGGACAACAATGACCTTTTAGCGGTGAGATACGCAAAAACGCGCACAGAAGCGCGTGTTTGTGCGAATATAGAGCTGTCAGAAAGCAAGGCGTTCTATGACACAGGAGGCACATAATGGCAGATTCCAAGCAGGCTCCGCTCGACGCCGCGGCAGCCGCCAAAGCAGCGTTCGCTTCGGTCCAGGACAAGCCGTTCCCCGACGATATTTTTACGGCTCCCGAGCTCCATTGGGCCGTCATCGGTTGCGGCGTTATCGCCAACCAGATGGCTCAGTCCCTTGCTCTTGCCGGTCGCAAGCTTGCGGGCGTCGCCAACCGTACGCTGTCCAAGGCTCAGGCTTTTGCCGAGCAGTATGGCATCGAGAAGGTCTACGACACGGTTGAGGACCTCTACGCCGATCCTGGCATCGACGCCGTCTACATCACTACCCCGCACAACACTCATATCACCTATCTGCGTGCCGCGCTGGCCGCCGGCAAGCACGTGCTCTGCGAGAAGGCCATTACCCTCAACTCCGCCGAGCTCGACGAGGCCCGCGCCATTGCCGACGAGCACAACGTGGTCCTTATGGACGCCACCACGGTGCTCCATATGCCGCTGTATCAGGAGCTGCGCCGCCGTATGGATGCGGGTGACTTTGGCCACATGAACCTCGTCCAGCTCAACTTTGGCAGCTATAAGGAGTACGGCGACCTGACTAACCGTTTCTACAACCGTAGTCTTGCCGGTGGTGCCATGCTCGATATCGGCGTGTATGCGCTCTCCGTCATGCGCCTGTTTATGGCCAGCCAACCCGCCGAGGTCGTGTCTCTGGGCAATACCTGCGAGACTGGCGTTGACGTCGCGGGTGGCATTGTCTGCCGTAATGCCGAGCAACAGCTGGGCGTCGTGAGCCTTACGCTCCACTCCAAGCAGCCCAAGCGCTCGGTCATCAGCTTCGATAAGTGCTATATCGAGGTCAACGAGTATCCGCGTGCAGACCATGCGACCGTCGTGTGGACTGCGGACGGTCACCGTGAGGAGGTCCACGCTGGCACCGAGGCCTACGCGCTGTGCTACGAGATGGCCGACCTGGAGAAGGCCGTTGCTGGCGATGATTCGAAGCGCGAACTTCTGGGCTATGCTTCTGATGTTATGGAGCTGATGACCAAGCTCCGCGCCGATTGGGGAGTCGTGTACCCCGAGGAGGAGTAAGCGATGCTTGCGGAAGATAGGCTCAACGCGATCGTGTCGATGGTGCAGCAGACCGGCTCGGTTACCGTGCCGGAGCTTGCCGAGGCCCTGGGCGTGACACCGTCCACCATTCGCCGTGACTTGCAAACGCTCGACCGCGCGCACCGTATCGCCAAGGTGCACGGAGGCGCGACGAGTCTGGAGCGCGCGCACGTGACGCGCGACCTGACGATCAGCGAGCGCAGTGATCTCCATAACGATGACAAGGAGCGCATCTGCGCCCGCGCCGCGGCCCTGGTGGAGCCCGATAGCTTTGTGTATATCGATTCGGGCTCCACGACCCTCAAGCTCATCGAGCATCTTCCGCATCTCGACGGCGTCACCTATGTGACCGATTCTGTGCTCCATGCCCAGCATCTCGCCCTGCGCGGTATGCGCGCCGTTGTGCTGGGTGGCGAGCTCAAGCCCGAGACCGAGGCGCTCGTCGGTCCCGATGCCTTGGCAACCCTGGACCGCTATAACTTCAACTGCGGCTTTTGGGGTTCCAATGGCATCGCCGCCGAGCAAGGTCTCACCACGCCGGATATCGAGGAAGCGCAGGTCAAGCGTATCTCGATGCGTCATACCGCCAAACGCTTCGTAATCTCGGACGCCAGTAAATTTGGCATGGTGGCGCCCGTCAAGTTCGCAGACTTCCGCGATGCAACGATTATTACCGCAGGCGAGGTGCCCGCCAAGTACCAGTCGATGGACAACGTCATCACGGTCTAGCGAGCGGGGGTAGGCTAAGGCCAATGCCATTTAGTTTTCTCAGTAGAAAAGTGGCAACGTCCATCCCGGGCGTTGCCGCTTTTGTTGTCTACCGGTTTGTATAAATCTGTAACAACTGGACCGTTAAAAGTGGGCTAGATGTTACAGACTGAGATACTTCCAAACCGCGCCGTCCCTTTGTCTCGATCTGTAACAACTGGGACCGATTTTGCCGAGTTATTGTTACAGATTGAGATTTTCTCTTGCGGGGGATTCGAATGTCTCGATCTGTAACAGATAGACCGGAAAATGGGTTCTAACTGTTACAGATCGAGACGTTTTGACGCCACGGCTGAGCCATCGTGGTGGCTTTGACGTTTTCCCAGATAAAACCTGTCAAAATAAACCTGTCCCTTTTTGGCAGGTTTTAGGGCTCCCAGGGGCAGGGAGCTTCGATGTGGATGTGCTCGCCGGTTACGGGATGCGTAAAGGACACGCTGTGGGCATGGAGCATGAGGCCGCAAGGACGCGGCGTGCCGTACAGGTCGTCACCAACCAGGGGATGGCGCTCGCTTGCCAGGTGCACGCGGATTTGGTGCTTGCGGCCGGTGAGTAGCTCGACATCGATATACGAACGCGCGGGCAGGCCTCGACGGCTCTTAAGACGCTTGAGCACCTTCACGCGCGTTTGAGACGGCTTGCCGCTGGCGCCGACGCGCATCTTTCGACTGTCGTGTCGGTCGCGGGCGATGGGCTTGTCGATGAGCTTTTCGTTCCAGTCGATCTTGCCCTCGGCGAGCGCCAGGTAGTGCTTTTGGAACGCGTGGTCGATCACCATCTGGTCAAAGGCGGGCTGCGTCTGCTTGTCGAGCGAGAACAGCACCACGCCGGTGGTGTCGCGATCCAGGCGGTTGAGCGGCTGCATGTCAGTCGCGGCAAAGCCGTCGCCCATCGCCAGCAGCAGATCGCTGGCGTAGTCGGTAAGCGTGCGCTCGCCGGTGCCGTCGCCGTGGACGATCATGCCGGCGGGCTTGTCGATGGCCATGAGCCAGGCGTCGCAGTAGAGGACTTGAGGTTCTTCGTTCACGTGTAAGCCTTTCGGTTAGCTAATTCCCACAAACATGCAGCCCGAGGTCGCCCCGCGTAGGCGGGCGGCGGGCTTGCGGCCGGTCTGCGCTGCTTCGACGGCACGACGGACGCGGGCGACGGCGCGGCCAACCTCATCCGTCTCGAGCAGCGTTCCGTCCACCATAAGACGACGCACGCCGGCGTCGAGCAGCTGTGGTACCTGCGGCGTAAGGTCGATGGGGTAGGCGTCGTACAAGCGAGAGCGGCCGTGGATGTCGGTGCGGACGGGCATGACCTTTCCGTCGATATTCTTGAGCGACAGCTTGCGGGCACGCAGACGGCAGTTGGCACAATCGTGGATGCAGCCGTTGGCAACCTGCAGAATGCAATGCTCGCTTGTCATGACGCGCGGGCGGCCAAAGACGGTGATGCCCAGAGCCGCGGGCGCGGCGGCGCCGAGCGAGACAATCTCGTCGAGCGTGATCTCGGGCGAGAGCCAAAACGCACCGGCTCCGCGCTCGGCAAGCGCTTCCATGCAGGGCGTGTTGTGAACCGGCAGGCAAGAGCGAATCTCGGCCGTGGCGCCAACCTGGGCGGCCAGGGCAAGCTCAGAGATGTTGCCAATAGCGACCGTGGCGCCGGCAACAACCCACGGATCGACGCGCTCGTGGTCGACGGCGCGGCAGACCTCGTCGAGTACGGGCACGATACCCTGCTCAAATGCATCGGCGGGGGAGAGCTCGGCCGCATCGAGCGCGTCGGTGGTCATATAGATGCGCGTTGCACCCTCCGCGCGCGCTGCCTCGGCGGCCTCGAGCGAGGTGACGGTGGCGCAGATCTGCGGCTCATCGCGGTAGTGCTCGGGCATGGGGCGCGTGCACTTGTCGAGCACCGGCAGCTCGAGCGTGCGGGCACGCTCTTCGTACGGCGCCAGAATAGCCTCCTCCAATGCCTTACAGGCGGCGGCGCGCACCTTGTGCACGGCGGAGAAGCCCATACCGCAGCCGGCGTCGAGCGAAACGTCAAAGCTCGCTGCCTCAAAGGGCGAGGAGCCCATGCGGCCCACATGCTCAACCAGGTCTGCCGCCTCGACGGCGCGGGTCTTGGCGGCCTCGACGGTAAAGCCCGTGGCGATGGCGGTGAGCGCGGGGTTGTCACAGCAGGTGAGTGTGACGGTAAACGGCTCGCCCAGGCGCGCCACGACGGACACATCAACAGCTCGGCGGCGCAGCACATCGCGCTTGAGCGCGGCGCCGGCGGCGTCGATGGCACGCTGACTGCGAATCACGCGGACGCGGCAGCCCTCGGGCATGCTGCGGGGCACGCGACATTCGATGATGTCACCGGCGGCGGCATCATCGGCGGCAATAGTGGTCAGGAACTGGTCAAACTCGTTATCGTGGCGAAGCTCCAGCAGGTCGCCCTTGCCCACGGGCTCAAACAGCTCAATGCGGGCGATGGCGGCGCGGCGACGGCGGTCGTCGGGCTTGAGGCCGCGCACATCGCGGTTGGCCGGGCGGCTGCCCAGCACCGTGCCCACGATCTGGCCGCGGTTGTTGGAACGCTCGTAGCTCATCATCTCGTCGCCCGAGGTGCCGTCCTGATAGGCGTGCGTAAAGTCGCGGTTAAAGCAGCGCTTGAGTTGACGCTGGCGGGCGGCGTCCTCGTCCTTGGCAACGGCGACCCCGGCCAGCATGTCATCAATCTGATGACGATACACATCAACGATGGAGTACACGTAATCGGGCGCCTTCATGCGACCCTCGAGCTTGAGCGATGCGGCGCCGGCGTCATACAGACGGCGAACGAGCTGCGAAGTGTTGGTGTCACGCGGGCATAGCGCACGCTCGCGGCCGGCGGGGGAGAGCGAGCGGCCGTTCTCGTCAATCAGTTCGTAAGGCAGGCGACAGGGCTGAGCGCACATGCCGCGGTTGGCCGAGCGGCCCGCCATGGCAAAGCTCGACAGCAGGCACAGGCCCGAGTAGCAAAAGCAGATGGCGCCATGGCTAAAGACCTCAAGGTCCACATCCGGCGCGGCATCGTGAATGGCGGCAATTTCGTCGATGGAAAGCTCGCGCGAGAGAGTCACGCGGTCGGCGCCCTGCTCGCGGCACCAAAGGGCTCCGCGGTCGTCGTGGATGTTTGCTTGGGTTGAGATGTGCGTCTCGATGCCGGGCATCGTGCGCTTGACCTCAAAGAACAGGCCCCAGTCCTGGATGATAAAGGCGTCGGCGCCCAACGTGGAGCAGCGGTGGATGAGTTGCAACGCATCGCCCATCTCGGACTGCTTGATGACGATGTTGACCGTGACGTAGACGCGCGACCCGGCTAGATGCGCGGCGCGGCAGGCTTGCTCAAAGGCCTCGTCGGTAAAGTTGGTGGCCTTGCGGCGGGCGTTGAAGCTGCCCATGCCGCAGTAGATGGCGTCTGCCCCGGCGGCGAGTGCGGCGGCAAAGGGCTCGGGCCCTCCGGCGGGCGCCAAAAGCTCGGGTCTGCGGTTGGTGGTTCGACTGGCGGTTGCGGTCATATCCTGCCTTTCAAAATGCTCAGATATTCAAAAGTATAGTGGTGCTGTTGCGGCGGACGAGCCCTGTGGTCCAAGCAGGATAAAGTCTTCAGCAGCCCTTGCAGCAAAAATGAACCGTTTCCCTCCGTCCCCTATGGATCACCTGATCGGCTGGGGACGGAGGGAAACGGATCGTTTTGAGCTTCACCGTCCGGTCGCGCCGTTCAGCGGCCGACAGACGCCGTTGGGCGATAAAATATTCTCGCAACGTGATAATAATCTTGCATCGCGCGGAAACCTTGAGTACTATCCCAATCAAGCGCGGTGTTCAGACCGAACTGTGCCTCCCGGTGTGAACGCCGCGCTCACGCTCTCTATTTGATCGTAAGGAGAAAAACATGAGCAAGACCGTCGTGTCTTCCGATAACGCACCTGCAGCCATCGGCCCGTATTCCCCCGGCATCCAGACCGGCAACATGGTGTTCCTGTCCGGCCAGCTGGGCATCGACCCCGCAACCGGTAAGATGCCCGAGGGCGTCGAGGCCCAGGCCAAGCAGTCCCTTGCTAACGTCGAGGCCCTGCTGACCGCTGCCGGCGCCACGTTTGCCGATGTCGTCAAGACCACGGTCTACCTGGCCGACATCGCCGACTTTGCCGCCGTGAACGAGATTTACGCCTCCAAGTTCGAGGCTCCGTTCCCCGCGCGCAGCGCTTTCCAGGTTGCCGCCCTTCCGGCTGGCGGTCTGGTCGAGATCGAGGTTGTCGCCGCTCTCTAAGGTGTTGGTAACAACTAAACATGACATGCAAAAAGACCCTGCAGCGCGTGCGAGCTGCAGGGTCTTTTGTCAAGCGATGCGACAAAAATGATCCGTTTCCCTTCGTCCCCAAGGGATCACGTTTAGCCCTCCTTGCGGACTTTTTGCAGGTAGCGGTACACGCTGGGCTCCGAGATGCCCAACGCGGTGGCAGCGCAGGCCACGGCGCCCTTGAGCATGAACACCCCGTTGCCGTTGAGGTGGCGAATGACGTCCACGCGGTCGCTCTGACCAAGCGACGCTACATCCAGCCCGCGCGCGCTCAGCAACTCGGCAATGCTGCGGTCGATGAGCTCCTGGGTGGACTCCGAAAGGCTTTCGACCTCGATAGGGGCGGGCTCCGTGCGCGTCGGCGCTGCGTCGAAGCACGCCATGAGCTGCTGCGCCATGGCGTTTATGGAGCGTACGGTCGAGAGGTCGGTGTTGACGCAGAGCATACCGACGATCTCGTCATCCTCGCGGATAAAGAACGTCGCGGACTCCAGCGTCTTGCCTCCGGCGCCGCGGCCCTCGTAGCCCGTAATAAACGGCAGGTCGCGATACTTGGGGTCGTGCATGATCTTGAGCGCCAGATCGGTGGCGGGACCGCCGACCTTACGGCCGCTCACAATGCCGTTGCGAATATCGACGATGGCGTGGTCGGGATCCGAGAAATCGTGCAGCACGATCTCGCTGTTCTTACCGAGTATCTGCTCCAGGAAATCGACCATCGGCAAAAAGCGGCGTACGGTCTCGTTCACGGGCAACTCCTTTGGGTGAAATCGGAAATGTTCATAACAATTTTTTCTCATGGTAACACGGTGTCTATTGACTCGCATATTCGCAGGTACATTGCGTAATACAGACGAGCGGTAGGATTTTGGCGGTAAACGGTTGACCAAAAGAAAAGTTAGATGTTATTTTGACCGGACACTTTCCTGACCTGCGGAAATGCATTGTCTCAGCTTAAGAATAGTCTGATAACAAAAAATTATTATTGAGAATGAGAATCATCTTTAATACGATATGCAACGAAGGCACAACCTCAACCCCGCACTGCGTCACAATAGAGCGTTAGATGCGAAAACAACTACTTCGAGGATTGGTGGTCAAATGACCCAGGAGACGGTTACGAACGGCACTGAAGCCCTGTTCACTCGCGAAGGCATGCCTCCCGTTAAGGAAATGATCCCGTGTGCCCTTCAGCACGTACTGGCATCGTTTGCCGGCATCATTACCCCGGCGGTCATCATGGCCGGCGTCTACGGCTTTAATAGCCAGCAGAGCACCGACATCATCCAGGTCGCGCTCATTCTTTCGGCGATCGATACGGCCCTTCAGGCCTTCGCTCCCTTCCGTCGCATCGGCGGCGGCCTGCCCATCGTCATGGGCGTTTCGTTCGCGTTCCTGCCGGCTCTGCAGGCCATGGGTGCCTCGGGCTTTAGCTTTGGTGCGCTGCTGGGCGGCGAGATCGTCGGCGGCGCCGTCGCGGTCCTCTTTGGTCTGGCCTACAGCAAGATCAAGTGGCTGTTCCCGCCCGTCGTGACCGGTACGGTCATCTTCTCCATCGGCGTTTCGCTGTATCCCACGGCCGTCAAGTATATGGCCGGCGGTATGGGTACGCCGCTGTGGGGCACTCCGCAGGCCTGGTGCGTCGCTCTTATCACCTTCGCCGTGGTCTTTGCGCTCGCCAACTTTGGCAAGGGCACGCTCAAGCTGGGATCCGTGTTCTTTGGCATGATCGTTGGCATGATCGTTTCGATCCCCTTTGGCATGATCGACTTCTCCAGCGTCGCCACCGCTCAGGTCTTCGCCCTTCCCAAGCTCATGCCCTACGCGCTCGAGTTTGATCCCGAAGTCTGCATTACCCTCGCTGTCGTGTTCCCCATGGTTGCCATCCAGGTTATCGGTGACGTCTCCGCCGCCTGCCTGGGCTCCATCGACCGTATGCCCACCGAGCGCGAGCTCTCCGGCGCTATCGTGTCCCAGGGCCTCACCTCTATGGTCGGCGGCCTGCTGGGCGGTCTTCCCACCAGCGCCCTTGGCCAGAACGTGGGCATCATCTGCTCCAACAAGGTCGTCAACAAGTGGGTCTTTGTGATCATCGCGGCCGTCTTTGCCATCGCCGGTCTGTTCCCGCAGCTCTCTGCCGTCCTTTCCGCTATCCCGCAGCCCGTTATCGGCGGCGCGACCGTCGGCGTCTTTGGCACCATCACCATGAACGGCGTGCGCATGTTCACCCGCGAGGGCCTCACGCAGCGCACTACCACCATCGTCGGCACCTCCGTCGTCTTTGGCCTGGGTATCTGGATGGCCAGCGGTTGCCTTGCCGGCGAGGGTATGCCCGCCTGGGTGTCCACCGTCATCGGCTCCAATGCCGTAACCCCCACCGCCATCATGGCCATTGTCCTTAACCTGATCCTTCCGCAGACGCCGGTCGTGGCTCAGCACATCGATGCTGCCAAGGACGCTGCCGTGGATCTGGTCTTGCCCGAGAGCAAGAAGTAACCAATTCGGTGCTATTCGTCGGCGGACGTATCGCCTCGTCCGCCGACGCCATGCGGCGATAGGCCGCACTTCAAAGGGCTTGCCCCTTTGGTGAAGCGTTGACGGGAGAGGGCCCGTTTCCGGTGTAGGCCGGCGCTTCGCACTTCCGCTATGTCAGAGGTGTCAAACCCCGCCTCTGATGTTGAAGGGAGCATTCATGCTTCTGGTCGCTAACGGTTCTGTCTTTACCCGCAATTCTCAGACCCCGTTCATTCCCAACGGTGCGGTCGCCATTGACGGAGATACGATCGTCGAAGTAGGCCCCGAGCGCGAGCTCAAGGCCAAGTACCCGGATGCCGAGTACGTCGACGCCCAGGGCAACCTCATCATGCCCGGACTCATCAACTGCCACACCCACATCTACTCGGGTCTGGCCCGCGGCCTTGCCATTAAGGGCTGCAACCCCACCAACTTCCTGGAGAATCTTGAGCAGCAGTGGTGGAAGATCGATGACAACCTGACGCTCGACGGCACCAAGGCCAGCGCCTATGCCACGATTCTTGACTCCATCCGCGATGGCGTCACAACGATCTTCGATCACCACGCGAGCTTCTGCGAGATCCCAGGCAGCCTCTTTACCATTAAGGATGCAGCTCAGGAGCTGGGCATGCGTTCGTGCCTGTGCTACGAGGTCTCCGACCGCCGCGGTCAGGAAAAATGCGACCAGGCCATTGCCGAGAACGCCGAGTTTGCCCAGTGGGCCGCCAAGGAGCGTCGCGATAACGACAACCACATGATCGCCGCCATGTTTGGCGGTCACGCCACCTTTACGCTTTCGGACGAGACCATGGACAAGATGGCCGAGGCCAACAACGGTCTGACCGGCTTCCACATCCATGTGTGCGAGGGCATGAATGACGTGTGGGACTCCCGCCTCAACCGCGGTGGCATCAGCCCCGTCGAGCGCCTGCTGCAGCACAACCTGCTGGGTCCCGACACCATGCTCGGCCACTGCATCCACGTGACGCCTGCCGAGATGGATATCGTCAAGGAGTCCGGTACCTGGCTCGTCAACAACCCCGAATCCAATATGGGCAACGCCGTGGGCTGCGCCCCCGTGCTCGAGTTCTTCCGCCGCGGCATCCCCGTGTGCATGGGCACCGACGCTTACACTCACGATATGCTCGAGAGCCTCAAGGTCTTCCTGATCATTCAGCGCCACAACGCCGCCATGCCCAACGTGGGCTGGTGCGAGGCCATGACCATGCTGTTCGAGAACAACGCCAAGATGGCGAGCAAGTACTTCGACCGCAAGCTCGGTGTGCTCGAGGCCGGCGCTGCCGCCGACGTCATCGTTATGGACTACAAGCCCTTTACGCCGCTGAGCGAGGAGAACATCGACGGCCACATGCTCTTTGGCATGATGGGCAAAAACTGCCGCACCACCATCATCAAC
>CAUAWV010000045.1 GCA_958433005.1 uncultured Collinsella sp.
GGGAACTAAGGGAGGGGCACAACCTCGAAAAGCTCTATAAGGCTGGCGAATTCGATGTCTAGGAAGCAAGTCCTGCTTATCGTTGAGGGTATAAAGCAGGAGATTAAACTCTTTCATGCTCTCTTTGAGTGCTATGGTCTCGACATTGGCTATGAGATCGTTTCCTATAACACAAATATCTACGAGCTTTACGAAAGGATGTTTTCGGACGGCTTTCAGGACGACTTATCACTTCTCGGCGTCCTTAAGGAACGCGCGTCCGAAGAGGATAAGTGGTTATTTGACCAGGATTATTCTGATGTTTTGCTGGTCTTTGACTATGAGCTCCAAGATAATAGGTTCTCACCTGCACGGTTGGAGGAAATGCAACGTTACTTTAACGAGAGCACAGACAATGGCAAGCTCTACGTTAATTATCCAATGGTTGAGGCGTGTAAGCATTTTCTGAAAATGCCCGACGTAGAATATCTAAACAGAACTGTTTCCCGTAAAGATGTTTTGAAATACAAGTCAATCGTTGGCAATGCTTCTAGATACCAGAGTTTTGAGCGGCATTTTATTAGGCCTGACGTTGATGAAATGATTGTGCTTACCGCCATCAAGGCGCTTCGGTTGTGCGGCTATAACGGCGAGGCCGGTTATGAGTCTGAGTATAGAGACCTTGACCATGAGACGATCGTGAAGGCGCAAAACGATACTTTGCGTTTGGCTGATGAGGTATGGGTTCTTGGTACCTGTCTGCTATTTATTTTAGATTACTCAACGGGTCTTATTGATTTCGCGGGAATCGAGTCGAAGCTACTTGGCTAGACTTCTGGACGCTGCTAGTTCTGATTAATGTTGTCGATGCGGGGCTGTCATTTCGGAAGTGCGGTGAAAAAATCGGAAACCTCCGAGCACAAACTGATTTTCGGCAACAAAACCGCAGGTCTCGGATGTCTAAAACAGGGGTCTGGTCGACCGTTCTCGGTTTTTCACCGCACTTCCGGATTGGGCGCGCATTTAGCACCCTCGATGTCTCCTCATCCTCTAAAAAAGTTCTTAAAACAGCCTTAAAGGCGTTCCAACTCGCGTTGACAGCGTAAAATACGCATGTTTGACTATGACAGAAGTGGATTTTAGAGGAAGGGTGCGCTATGGAGGTGCTGGTTGTTGGCAACACCGCATATGTTGACGATGACTTTTGCGCCAAGGCGTTTCCCGGGGACCACGTTAAGGTCGTCGCTGCCGCGGAAGCGCGCCGCGACGAGTCGTCGCCCCATGCCTCGTGGAAAGAGCTCCTCCAGCACCTGGATCAGGCCTTCGAGTTCGACCGCGTGGTCTACCTGTCTAATTTCCTTACCCCGCATACCGATACCGTGGGCGATATCGAGCTGCTGCGCTCGGTCTTTCGTACGTGCGCGGGTCGCCGGGTCCAACTACTGTATGTAGCGGGGCCCGCGGGTGCCGAGGGTGCCGCCGATGCCGCGGGGCGAACGGGCAAGGGCATTATCGCGCACGCAGCCAACGACCTGTGCCGCTACTACGCTGCTCGCGAGGGCGTTCAGACTAAGATCCTGCGCGTGCCGTTCCTGTATACCGCGTCTGCCGCGCTGGAGGACCCGTTTTTGGTGCCGATGTTCGACGCATGCTCAACCGGATCGGCCGCTTTGCAGGGCGCGCAGGATGCGATGTTTCCGCTGCTGTGTGCCGAAGAACTTTCGGTGCTGGTACGCCGTATCTTCGACAGCTGGGATGGCAACTTTGAGACGCTCGATGTAGCCGATACCTTCCATCACACGGTGGGTGAGGTGGGCGAGGCCCTTCAGGCGCTGTTCCCAGGGCTCTCAGTTGCCTATGGCGAATCTGCCGGCTACGCCCTGCCCGCCAGCGACGTCGCTCGCGTGCGCTATGGCTGGTTTCAGCGCTACGACTTGCTGCGCGACCTCTCGACCATTCAGGCTCGCTGGGATGCTGGCCGTGCAAAGAAGGTCAACCCCTTGCGCGCCGCCATCGACCGCATCCAGCTGCGCACACTGCCTATTAAATGCCTAGAGACGGGCGTTGCTTGGGTTCTGTTCGAGGTGCTGGAGCGCTTGTTCTCCCAATCGACCCAGCTCAACGTGCTCGATTATCGCCTGCTCTACGTGGTGCTCATCGGCACGCTGTATGGCTTGGACTTTGGCTTGGTTGCGGCGCTGCTGGCGTCGGTGGGTTTGGCCGCGAGCTACTTTACTCAGTACGGCTATACCTTCCAGGGCCTTTTCTACGAGCCGTCCAACTGGCTGCCGTTTATTGCGTACTTTGTTGTGGGTGCCGTGTGCGGCTATGTGCAGCTGCGCAACAGCGAAGCCATTAGGGCGGAGCGCGATCAAAACGAGCTCGTGCGCAACCGCAATACGTTCCTTACGCAGCTCTACCACGACGCGATCGAGGACAAGCGCGCGTACAGGCGCCAGATCGTAGGTCGCCACGACAGCTTTGGCAAGATCTTTGCCGTGACGCAGGAGCTTGACGTGCTCAACCCACGCGACATTTATCGCAAGTGCTGCGAGCTTCTGGGCGAGATCCTCGAGAACGATTCGGTGGCGATCTACCATGTTTCGGGCGGGGCATTTGCACGCCTGGTGGCGGCAAGTCCCGCGATTGCCGAAGATGCCGCACGTTCGCTCACGCTTGAGCAGCTTGCACCCCTTTTGGGCGACGGGGGTCGTTCGAACCTGTGGGTGAACCGCGAGCTGACGCCGGGGCTTCCCATGTTTGGATACACAATCGAGCGCGATGGGGCACCCGCCGTGTTGATCTTTGTGCGTAGTGCGGCCGAAAACCAAATGACGCTCTATTACCAAAACCTGTTCCGCATCTTGTGTGGCCTGGTCGAAAGCGCGCTGGGCCGTGCCTTTGACTATGAGGCGGTGGCACAGGATAAACGCTGCGTTGACGGCACTTGCGTGCTCAAGCAGGCTGCCTTTGGCCAAGAGCTCGCGGCCGAGCAGGCGCTGGCAGATGGCAAGATGGGCAGCTTTTTGCTCCTGCGCGTGGTACCGGGCATGGAGTCTGTCGGCGAGCTGGCGGCCGCAATTGGGCCGGCAATCCGCGAGAGCGATGCGGCGGGCCTGGTCGATGGTGACATGCTCTACCTGCTTATGCGCCAGGCAAAGGCGTGCGATCTGCCCATTATCCGCGAGCGCCTGAGCGAAAAGCAGATTGCGGTGGAGCCCGTTGACGGCGAGGACATCGTGGCGCTGCTGCAGCACATCTCTTACACCGGTGACGGTGAGGGGGGTGCCGCTTGATCTCGCTTGTCGTTGCTGCCGTCTTGCTGCTGATTCATGCGCTGGTTTGCCTGGTGCTGTGGACGCTTATGAAGTTGGGCCTGCTGCCGGTGCGCGGGCACATGCTGGCTGTGATAGTGCTGGTGCCGCTGTGGGGCCCGTTGCTGGTGGTTCTGCTATCGGTCCGCGGCGCGGTGTTTGGCGAGGGGCTGAAAGAGTCTGCGCTGGAGTCGCTGCGCTTCAACGACGACCTGCATCGCAGCATCCTAGTGCACGACCGTGAAACCGATGCGGGCGTGATCCCGCTCGAGGAGGCGCTCATCGTCAACGACCCGGCAGAACGGCGCCGACTAATGCTCTCCATGCTCACCGAGGAGCCCGACGCGTACCTAGCGCAGCTGCAGGCGGCCAAGCTTAACGACGACGTTGAGGTGGCTCACTATGCCGCGACGGCGGTGGCGCAGATCTCCAAGGAGTCCGACCTTAAACTGCAGCAGCTGGAGCGTGCCTTTAAGACGGACCCGAGGGCGCAAAACCTCAACGAATACTGCGATTTTCTTGGTGAATACTTGGGCTCGGGCTTGGCCGAGGGGCGCGTGGCTCAGATTCAGCGCCAACAGTACGCGCGCCTGCTTGCGCGTCGCTGCGAGCGCGAGGACACCCTTGAGCTTCGCATTCGATACGCGACGGCGCTGGCCGATGTCGGACAGATCGACGAGGCGCAGGCCGTGACCGACCAGTTGGTGCTCGACGTGCCCGAGGAGCAGGAGGTTTGGATGCTTTGTCTGCGCCTTGCGGTGATGCGCCGCGACGGTGACGAGGTCCACCGCGTGATCGATGCGATTGACAAACAGCATGTATACTTGAGCGCCGCCAACCGCGAGGAACTGGCGTTTTGGCGCAACGGAGAGGAGGCCCGATGAGCGTGGTACAGCATATCCGCGACCGTGCGTGCCATTTTCGCTGGATGGGGCTGCTTGTGGTGTGGGCGGTCTTTATTGCCATGGCGGCCGTGCTGCTGGTGGAGCGTGCCGGCGTGCAGTACAGTGCGGGCCAGCATAAGCTGGGGATGCTTGCCGCCAACGATGCGGTGCCGGCTTCCTCGGCAATATTTGGCCAAAAGTCCACGTTCTTGGTCATTACCGATACCGACCAAGCGGGCGTCGAGGACGTAAAGGAACAGTTCGACCAGATTCTGCTCGACATGAAGATCGCGCACCGCGACGTGGACCTTGCCCTGGACGGCGCGGATGCCATTCCCTCGCTGACCTCCTACGATCGCGTGATTTTGCTCATGCCGTCGCTCGATGGGCTCGGTACGCACCTGAGCGACATTATGAGTTGGGTGAGTGCCGGCGGTTCGCTTATGCTCGCCATGCCTCCGGATAACTCGGGCTATCTGCAAGTGATTGCTCCCAAGCTTGGCATTGAATCTGCCGGATATGACTATGTAAAAGCCGAAAGCATTGTGCCGAGCGAGGACTTTATGCTGGGCGGGGGAGAGCGCTACGAGCTCTCGGACCCCTTCGATTCGTCGCTTTCGGTTTCGCTGCGCGAGACGGCGCATGAGTGGGCTAAGACCGGCGATGCGGGCGCCCCGCTCATTTGGTCGAATGATTGCGGTAGCGGGCGCACCGTGGTATGCAATATCGGTATCTATGACAAGGTCATGCGCGGCTTTTACGCCGCGGCGATCAGCCTGCTGGGCGATGCCACGGCCTATCCGGTCATCAACAGCGCCGTCTTCTATCTGGACGACTTTCCCAGTCCCGTGCCCTCGGGTGACGGCACCTACATCAAGCGCGACTACGGGCTTTCCATTGCCGACTTTTATACCAAAGTCTGGTGGCCCGATCTGCAAAAGCTCGCGCAACAATACGGCATTCGCTATACCGGCGTGATGATCGAAAACTACGAGGACGCGGTCAACCAGACCGAGCCCGCGCGCCAGGCCGATACCACGCAGTTCCGCTACTTTGGCGGCATGCTGCTGCAGATGGGCGGAGAGCTGGGTTTCCACGGCTACAACCATCAGCCGCTGGCGCTCTGGGATACCGACTATGGCACGTTGTACGACTACAAGACATGGAAGAACAAGGAGACGCTCGTCGCTTCACTCAACGAGCTTATCGCCTTCCAGGACGAGGTGCTGCCCAACGCGCGCGGCTCGGTCTACGTGCCGCCGTCGAATATCCTTTCGACCCGTGCGCGCCAGCTTATCGGCACCGACGTTCCGCGCATTAAGACCATCGCCAGTACGTATTTTGAGGATGGCACCGACCTGCCGTACGTGCAGGAGTTTGGCGTGGCGAGCGATGGCATTGTGGAGCAGCCGCGCATTGTCTCGGGCGGCATGGTCGACGATTCCTACATGCGTCTGGCTGCCGTGTCCGAGCTCAACATGCACTACGTGAGCACGCACTTTATGCATCCAGACGACCTTTTGGACCCCGATCGCGGCGCTACGGAGGGCTGGGAGGTCTACAAGGGCGGCCTGACCGACTACCTGGACTGGCTTTCCAAGTCTGCGCCCGACCTGCGTCGCCAGACCGGCTCGGAATGCTCGGGCGCCATCCAGCGTTTTTCGTCCGTGACGGTGAGCGTGGATACAGACGCGAATGCCTGGACGCTCAGCCTGGGCAATTTCCACGACGAGGCGTGGCTCATGTTCCGCGCCAACAACGGTGAGCCGGGTGCAGTCACGGGTGGCGAGATTACGCATCTGACGGGCGACCTGTACCTGGTCAAAGCCACGGACAAGACGGTGACCATTGCGCGCAAGGAGGGTGGCGACAAATGAGAATCTGCTTGGTACTCGAGGGTTGCTACCCCTATGTGCACGGCGGCGTATCTACCTGGATGCATGGCTATATCCAGGCCATGCCCGAGCACGAGTTTGTGCTGTGGGTGATCGGCGCGCATGCTGCCGACCGCGGCAAGTTTGTCTACGAGCTGCCCGGCAACGTGGTCGAGGTGCACGAGGTGTTCCTGGACGACGCTCTGCGGCTTTCGGGCGAGCAACATGAAACCAGTTTTAACGACCGCGAGCGCGAGGCGCTACGCCGCCTGGTGTCGCTCTCCAATCCGGACTGGGACGTGCTGTTCGATATCTTTCAGCGCCGTCGCGTGCATCCGCTCTCGTTTTTGCAGAGCCGAACGTTTATGGACATCTTCCGCGACGTGTGCCTGGCCGAGTACCCCTACACGCCCTTTGCCGATGCATTCCACACCATGCGCTCCATGTTGCTTCCCGTGCTCTACCTGTTGGGCAGCGAGGTGCCGGTGGCCGATGTGTACCATGCCATCTCGACCGGCTACGGTGGCCTGCTCGCCTGCCTGGGCTCAAGCGTTCACCATGCGCCGGTGCTGCTGACCGAGCATGGCATCTATACCCGCGAGCGCGAGGAAGAGATCATTCGCGCTGACTGGGTGGTGCCGTCGTTTAAGGACCGCTGGATTCGCTTTTTCTACCTGCTTTCGGAGGAGATCTACCGCCGCGCCTTCCGCGTGACGAGTTTGTTCCATAACGCCCGTAAGACGCAGATCGATATGGGGTGCGATGCCGACAAATGTCTGGTTATTCCCAACGGCATCCAGTTCGACCGCTTTAAGGACATTCCCTTAAAGATCGATGACGGCTGGATGGACATTGGCGCGGTGGTGCGCCTGGCGCCCATCAAGGACGTCAAGACCATGATCTATGCGTTCTTTGAGCTGCACGAGCGCCTGCCCAAGGTGCGCCTGCACATTATGGGCGGCGTGGACGACGAGGAGTACGGCGCTGAGTGCCACGCGCTGGTCGATACCCTGGGCGTGCGCGACCTGATCTTTACTGGCCGCGTCAACGTGGTCGAGTACATGGAAAAGCTCGACTTTACCATTTTGACGAGCATCTCCGAGGGCCAGCCGCTCAGCGTGCTGGAGTCGCTTGCAGCGCGCCGTCCCTGCGTGACGACCGAGGTGGGCTGCTGTCGCGAGCTGCTCGAAGGCGCCCCGGGCGACGACTTTGGCGTGGCGGGTTTTGTGACGCCGCCCATGTATCGCAAGGGCTTGGCCGATTCCATGGAGCGCATGTGCACAAGCCGCGCCCGTCGCATTGAGATGGGGGAGCGTGGCCAGCGTCGCGTTGCCACGTACTTTTTGCACGAGCAGATGCTCGCCAACTATCGCGCGCTGTACGACGTGACGGCGCGTGCGTTTGACCTGCCCAGAGAGGGGGAGTAGCCGGTGGCTGGAATCGGTTTTGAGCTCAAACGCCTATTTAGGCGCAAGGGCCTGTTTGCCACGATGCGCGCTTACGGCTACGCCGGCATCGTATGCACGGGCCCCATGCTGCTGGGTGTGCTGCTGCAGGTGGGTATTTTGGTGCTGTGCGGTCTGTGGGGTGTGGGCCGTGCCAACCAGGATCTGCTGGTGTGCATGGTGACCTACGCACTGCTGGCCTCGCTTACGCTCACGAGCTTTTTCTCCATGCCGGTCACGCGCTTTTTGGCTGATATGTTGTTTGCCGAGCGCGAGGATGAGATCCTGCCTTCGTTTTGGGGCTCCAATGCTGTCATGCTCGTTGCGGGCACGGTGCTCTACGGTGTCTTTCTGCTGTTCTCGGGCGCCACGCTGCTGCAGGGGCTGCTATGCCTGTGGCTGTTCAACATTATGATCGTCAACTGGAACGGCATGAGCTATCTCACGGCCATCAAAGATTATCGTGGCATTCTGTGCAGCTTTGCGGCCGCCATTGGCGTGGCGTGCCTGTGCGCCCTGGCCGCGCTGGCACTGGGGCTGCCGCCGGTCGAGGGCCTGTTGGCATCAGTTGCTCTGGGCTACGGCGTCATGCTCGCCTGGGATGTGGTGCTGCTGTACCGGTATTTTCCACGGAGTGACCGGAGTCCCTGGCGTTTTTTGCGCTGGCTCGACCAATTTATGCCGCTTGCGCTTACGGGGCTGTTTACCAACTTGGGGCTTTTCGCACACCTGGTTATTATCTGGGCGGGCCCTATTGGCGTGCAGATCAAAGGTCTGTTTTACGGGGCTCCTTACCATGACGTGCCGGCACTCATTGCGTTTTTGACCACACTCGTCACGACCGTCAACTTTGTGGTGTCGGTCGAGGTCAATTTCTACCCGCGCTACCGTGACTACTACAGCCTGTTTAACGACGGCGGCGTGGTGGGCGATATTGTGGTGGCCGAGGAGGAGATGCTCTCCACACTCAACAGCGAACTGCGCTTTTGCGCGCTCAAGCAGCTGTTTGTGACCGCGGCGGTCATCTCGCTCGAGACCACAGTGCTCTCGGCCCTGCCGCTGGGCTTTAACAACCTTATGCACGGGTATTTTCGCACGTTATGCCTAGGCTACGGCCTGTATGCCGTGGGCAACACGATCCTGCTTATCTTGCTGTACTTTACCGACTACAAGGGGGCCGTGCTGGCCTCGGGCCTGTTTGCCGGTGTGGCGGGGCTCGCGACCGCCGTGTCGTTGCTTTTGCCGCAGCAGTTTTACGGCTTTGGCTTTTTGTTGGGTGCGGTGGTGTTTTTTATCGTGGCCCTGCTGCGGCTCGATACCTATACCGCCAACTTGCCGTATCGTATCCTGAGCCAGCAGCCCATGGTGGCGACCGACAAAACGGGTCGCTTTACACAGCTGGGCCGCATGCTCGACCGTGCCGAACAGCGCTATGAGGAAGGCCGCCATAAGGGTGTGCCGCACGGCGCGTTTCAGCGCGCAGTAGTTCGCGTGTATCGCAACCATTGGGGAGGTTCTGATGATCGATAAGTTGATGTCTCGCCGCTGTCTGATCGAGGCGGCTGCCGGCGCGCTGCTGCTTTCGGGCTGCTCATCTCAGGACGAATCCTCGACAAATAAGGTAAAAAAGCAGGACAAGATTAAAAAGGCCGAGTCCTCGGACGGTACCAAGCACCTACGCGATAAAGATGAACTGTACGAGGTCTACGACGACTCGGGCATCGTGACGATGTACCTGACGGTCTCTCGCGGCAACAGCTCCGAGAACACGGACCATAGCTGGGCCGAGATCAACACGTACTCGGTGTATGACTATGCCGAAATGGGCGTGACGCGCTATCAGGTTATGGGCCTGCTGCAGCCGGGCGACGAAGACGGCCCGGTGGCCGGCGAGGTTGGCTATGGCGAGGAAGCGCCCAATGCCACCGTGCAGGTGCGCGGCCAGACATCGAGCTCCTACACGCAAAAGAATTACAAGGTGGAGCTCAAAAAGGGCAAGGGTACCTGGCGCCAACAGCGCGCGATTGCGCTCAACAAGCACATGGGCGAGGGTATGCGTTTTCGCAACAAGATGGCCTACGACCTTATCCGCGGAATTCCCCAGATGATGGGCCTGCGCACGCAGTTTGTGCATCTGTGGGTGTGCGACCAGACCGAAAAGTCCAACGATACCTTTGAGGACTACGGCCTGTTTACGCAGGTGGAGCAGCTCAACAAGACGGCGCTTAAGGCACATGGCTTGGATAAGAGCGGGCACCTGTATAAGGTGAACAGCTTTGATTTCCATCGCTACGAGGACACCATTAAACTTGCCGACGATCCCGACTACAACCAGGCAAGCTTTGAGGGCATGCTCGAGATTAAGGGCGATTCGGACCACACCAAGCTCATCGAGATGCTCGATGCGCTCAACGACGAATCGCAAAAGATCGATGAGGTGCTCGACACCTACTTTGATACCGAGAATCTGGTCTATTGGCTGGCGTTTCAGATCCTGACGGGCAACTGCGATACTCAGAACCGTAACTGCTATCTGTACAGCCCGCTCAACTCCAATACGTGGTACATCCTCGATTGGGACAACGATGGCATGCTGCGTAAGATGGAGCTTTCTCTTATCGGGTTTTCGGACTATGCGAGCTGGGAGCGCGGCGTAAGCAACTACTGGGGCAACGTACTGTTCAATCGTGCGCTGCGCAGCAAATCGTTCCGCAGCGAGCTCGACCGCGCCGTCAAGGACCTGCGCTCGTATATGACCGAGGCACGCTTGGCCAAGATGATCAAACATTATCGCGAGGTTACCGAATCGCTGATTTTTGCTTCGCCCGATATCGACAATCTGCCTGTCACCAAGGACCAATACGAGCAGATTGCCGCGGTGATTCCCTCCGAGATCGAGGAGAACTACAAGAGCTTTCGCGAGAGCTATAAAAAGCCTATGCCGTTCTACATTGGCGTGCCGCAGATCGATAACGGTAAGCTGCGCATTAACTGGGATGCGTCCTACGACTTTAAGGCGCGTGACATTCGCTATGCCGTGGAGCTGGCGCGTGACTATGCCATCAAGGACGTGTTTTTCAAGGCCGAGGACGTGCTGCTGCCTGAGGTGACCTGCGATGCGCCCGATACCGGCCAGTATTTTGTGCGCGTGCGTGCCACCAACTCAGACGGCTATACGCAAGATGCGTTTGACTACTATGTGACCGACGACGGCAAACACTACGGCATGAAGTGTTTTTACGTGCAGGACGGTGGTAAGGTCGTGGAGGACACGTATGAGGAGGGCTAGCGCGCTGCTTGAGCGCCTTACGGCTCCGCCTGTGCGTGCCACGCAGGAGCGTTACCGCCACGAGCTCAAATATCTCATTAACGAGGGCGAGCACGCTGCGCTTGCCTGCCGCATGGCGCCGGTTTTTAAACTGGACAAGTATGCGCGGGCGGGTGTTTACACCATTCGCAGCCTGTACTTTGACGACTACTGCAACTCGGCCTACGAGGAAAAAGACGCCGGTATTCTTATGCGAAAAAAATATCGCGTGCGCATCTATAACGGCAGCGACAAGGTGATTAAGCTCGAGCGCAAAAAGAAGTACGGCAGCTGGATCTACAAGGAGGACGCGCCACTCACGCGTGGCGAGTTTGAGCAGATTCTGGCCGGCGACTACGACTTTTTGCTGAGGAGCCCTTATCCGCTCTGTCGCGAGTTCTACATCGAGTGCATCTGCAACATGATGCGCCCGCGGACCATCGTGGACTACGAGCGTGAGCCGTGGGTGATGGACGAGGGCACCGTGCGCATTACCTTTGATAGCAACGTGCGTGCGGCGGTGGGGAGCTTTGACATCTTTGACGCGACGTTGCCCGCGTTGCCCGTGCTGGAGCCCGGCAAGCTGGTGATGGAGGTCAAGTTTACCGAGTTTTGCCCGCAGCTGGTGCGCGATATGGTGCCGCCAGGTGCGGCCGAGCTTACGGCGGTCTCCAAGTACTGCCTGTGTTACGAAAAGACCGCCTACCTGCGCGGATTTAATTACTGGGAATCGGATTTTGAGAACCGAGGGGATATTTAGACCATGAGCACCAGGGACTTTTTTAAGAACTCCGTCTTGGAGGCGTTTGGTCAGGTCGACCCCGCCAAGATTGGCCTGTCGCTGCTCGTGGCGCTCGCCATGGGCATCCTGATCTACTACGTGTACAAGCGCTTTTTTACTGGCGTGGTCTATTCGCGCAGTTTTGCCGTGACGCTCGTGGGCATGTGCGTGCTCACCTGCATGGTCACGCTCGCGATCTCGACAAACGTGGTCATCTCGCTTGGTATGGTCGGTGCTCTGTCTATCGTCCGCTACCGTACGGCGGTCAAGGATCCGCTCGACCTGCTGTATCTGTTTTGGTCCATTACCACGGGCATTACGGCGGGAGCCGGTATGTATGCGCTCGTGGGGCTCACGGCGGTGGTGATCGTGGTGATGATTGCCGGCTTTGCGAGCCACCAGGACAAGGCGCGCGTGTACATGATGGTCATCCACTACACGGGTCAGACCACCGGCGACGATATCGTGCGTGCATTTGGGCGCACCAAGTTTTCCGTCAAGTCCAAGACCATGCGCGGTGACAAGGTCGAGATGGCCGTCGAGGTGTTCTCGGACGGTGTGGATATGCCCTACGCCGATGCGATTCGCGCGCTCGACGGCGTTGAGGACCTGACGCTCATCCAGTACAACGGCGAATATCACGGCTAACTATGTTCCGGCGTTTTAACAAACGCCGGACCGCTCGACGCTGCGCGGACATCTGCCGGGCGATCTGCCGCTCAAACCGTCGCTCGCGTACATAAAGTACGCGTCGCTCCTCTTTCGCGGCACCTCGCCACGGCAGCTGCCCGCTCGCTGGCGTACGATCTTCATGGATGGTTTATTCGGTTCGGTTTTTGGGGACGGTGTTGCGTGGACGTGCAACAGTTAGAAGAGGACTGGGCTGTCAGGGCTGGTGCGCGTGAGGCGCGTCTTGTTGCGGCCTCGCATGTGCCGGCGGCGCTGTCGATGCTGGGGATTGTGCAGCCCGGCGATCGCTTGGTGGCCTTTGCGGACGACTTTGCCGATGCATTTGCCTGCGGCTTTGATGGCTGCGATGTTGCGCTGGTGGGGGAGCCTGCGGCTGCGGCGTTTGCTGCTGCGTCCGAAGGCTTTGATGCTTCGTTTGATGCCGAGGGGCCGCACCTGTGGTGGTTCGTCAACTCCATCGGCGGGTTTGGTCTGCGTGTGCCCGACCTTCGCGCTCTGGGCCGCGCCGCTCGTGAGCCGCATGCGCTGCTCGTGGTTGATAACACTGCGTCAGGCGTCTTTGGGTGCAACCCGCTGCGTCTGGGCGCCGTGCTTTCGCTCGAGGCACTCGACCGTGTGTGTGCCGGCGTTGCGCCGCGCAAACTCGTCGCCGCTTCGGTGGCGCGCTCGCAGCTTAAGCGCCATCGCGTGGATGCCGCCGCCGAGTGTGCGTATGCGCTTCTTGCGGATTGCGGTGCGTCTGCACTCGACCTTTCTGTTAATGAGGCTTGCATGCTGGAGCGGGGGCTGTCTTCGCTCGACGCTCGCATGCAGGCCCACTTCGACCGCGCCCGTGCGCTGGCCGAGTATCTGGCCGCCAACGAGATGGTACGCAACGTGCGCTATCCCGGGCTGACCTCGCATCCCGACCATGCGGTTGCAACGGGAATCCTCGAGCACGGCTTTGGCCCCGCAGTAGAATTTGACCTAATCGAGCGTAGCGCGGGCGAGCTGTTCGACGCTTTGCCGGACGAATTCCGCACATCATCCGCCGGCGGCTCAACAACGCGCCTTTCGGCCCCGCGCGGTAAGCAGGGGAGCGCCATCCGCCTCTTCGCCGGCACAGACGACCCTCTGCAGGTGGCTGCCACTCTCGATAACGCCCTTCGCAAGTAGCTAATCGGGGTCTGTGTCACGAAAACGGCCTATTTACTACGTTTAAGCAATAGGGGTCGACCACACCCGCCTATTTTGAAAATTACCAAGCTGTTTACCAGCGGTTTTAATTTCATAATGTCCGGTATGGTCGTGGGTATTCAACTAAACGTAGTAGATGGGCCCGTTTTGTGGCGCGAGCCTCAACCCGAGGGCGCTGTGGGCTAAAAACCGCCCAAAAGGACTACTCCGCGTTGATGTTGGCGATGAGGGCGTCGGCCTTGGCAGCGATGACGTTGTTGATATCGGCCTGTAGCTCCTCGTAGACCGCTATGGCTCGCTCGCCGGCCGGCGTGAGCGTGGATCCGCGGGCGCCGTCGCGCTCGATGAGTTTGCATCCCAGCTGCCCTTCGGCCTCGTTCACGATGCGCCAGGCCTTAGAATACGCCATGCCCATGCTCTTGGCGGCGCGGTTGAGCGAGTGCTCGCGGGCGATGCCCTGCAGCAGCAAGACACAACCGTGGCCGAACACGCCCGGCAGATCTTTGTCGCACGCTTGAATGACCAGCTTTGCCGTCGTCTTGTACTCCATGTGCTTCACGTCTTCCCGCTAAAGTGTTTGCTGGGCAAACGCAAAGCCTGCGTCAAACCCTCGTGTGCTCTTTCTAAACCATGCATTGTAGCAGTCAAAGTGCGTTAAGATACATCCCCAGTATTGGGCGCCCAAGGTTGGGCTGGGTCCTACGAGGCCTGCAGCCGACCGGTCGCATGGAAAAAGGAGAAACATGGCTACGTTCTTTCCCGGTGAGTCCCACACGTTTTCGGAGTATCTGCTGGTCCCTGGTTACTCGTCTTCGCAGTGCATCCCCAACAACGTCTCTCTTAAGACGCCGCTAACCCGCTTCAAGCGCGGTGAGAAGCCGGCAATCACCCTGAACATCCCCATGGTTTCCGCCATCATGCAGTCCGTCTCGGGCGTCGACATGGGTGTCGCGCTCGCTACCGAGGGTGGCCTGTCCTTCATTTACGGTTCTCAGACCCCCGAGTCCGAGGCTGCTATGGTCAAGGCCGTTAAGGATCACAAGGCTGGTTTCGTTCAGTCCGATTCCACGCTGACACCCGACATGACCATGGAGCAGGTCATCGAGCTCAAGGAGAAGACCGGCCACTCCACCATGCCGGTCACCGACGACGGCACTCCCAAGGGCAAGCTCCTGGGCATTGTCACCAGCCGTGACTATCGTCCCAGCCGCGATGACCACCAGAAGAAGGTCTCCGAGTTCATGACCCCGCGCGAGCAGCTCATCGTGGGCGACAAGAACATCAGCCTCAAGGTTGCCAACGACGTCATCTGGGACAACAAGCTCAACGCCCTACCTATCGTCGACGACAACGATCACCTTATGGGCATCGTCTTCCGCAAGGACTACGACAGCCACAAGACCAACCCCAACGAGCTGCTCGATAACGACAAGCGCTATATGGTCGGCGCCGGTATCAATACCCGCGACTATGCCGAGCGCGTGCCGCTGCTCATCGAGGCCGGTGCCGATGTCCTGTGCATCGATTCTTCCGAGGGCTTCAGCGAGTGGCAGAAGCGCACCATCGAGTGGATCCGCGCCAACTACGGCGAGGACGTCAAGGTCGGTGCCGGTAACGTCGTCGACGCCGAGGGCTTCCGCTTCCTGGCCGACTGCGGTGCCGACTTCATCAAGGTCGGTATCGGCGGCGGTTCCATCTGCATTACCCGCGAGACTAAGGGCATTGGCCGTGGCCAGGCCACCGCGCTGATCGACGTCTGCCGCGCCCGTGACGAGTACTACGAGGAGACCGGTGTCTACGTGCCCGTGTGCTCCGACGGCGGCATCGTCTACGACTACCACATGACGCTCGCCCTTGCCATGGGCGCCGACTTTATGATGCTGGGCCGCTACTTCGCCCGCTTTGACGAGAGCCCGACTGAGCGCGTCAACGTCAACGGTCAGTACATGAAGGAGTACTGGGGCGAGGGTTCTGCGCGTGCCCGCAACTGGCAGCGCTACGACCTGGGCGGCGCCGCGAAGCTCAGCTTCGTCGAGGGCGTCGACTCCTACGTTCCCTACGCCGGCTCCCTCAAGGACAGCGTGGGCGGTACGCTCTACAAGGTCAAGTCCACGATGTGTAACTGCGGCGCCCTCTCGATCCCTGAGCTTCAGCAAAAGGCACGCTTGACCTTGGTCTCCTCGACCTCGATCGTCGAAGGCGGAGCCCACGACGTCGTAGTCAAGGACTCCCAACAGAGCGTAACGTATCGATAAGATAAGACCTGCACATAAAGGTTGAGCCTCAACCACGTTATTTAGATAAAGCGAGATGCCTGCAAGTCGCAGGCATCTCGCTTGTCGTATTTGCTATTATCAGTCGAGTCAACCTTAGGGTCGGGCGGCTTATCTTTTTTAGCTAAAAGTTACGCACGCAAAGAAGAGCACATAATGTGCTCTTCGTCTTGCGCCGGACTGTCCGCAGTAGCGAATAAAGCTAAGCCGTCCGACCCCAGCAAGATTAAA
>CAUAWV010000046.1 GCA_958433005.1 uncultured Collinsella sp.
AACGGCCGCGTCCTGTACAAGGATCGCGAGTTCGTTGGCATTGATGAGGACAAGATCAACGCGTGGACCATGGCCGAGTCCAAGAAGCTCTGGAGCACGCTCAACGATCGCACCTACTAATTCACAAGTAGATTCGCGCGCGGCGGATGTTTCGCCGCATCCGACGCGCGCATAGGCGGCCTCCGCGGGGTCGCCGGCGCTGTGCTAGCGCTACACCGTATTTGCGCCCGCCGCGCGGTCTCGCCGGGCGTTACAGAGAGGAGCTCACTATGAGCGACATCATGAGGCCGATCCCGTTTTCGCAGCTGATGAACTGGATCATCGAGGAGCACAAGACCCAGGACGCCATCTTTGGCGTGCGTAAGATGGTCACGACCAACCAGGAGGGTGCGCTTCCCATTTTTGACGAGCGCATCGAGACTCCGTTTGGCCCGGCTGCCGGTCCCAATACGCAGCTGGCCCAGAACATCGTGGCCTCTTATGTGGCCGGTTCTCGCTTCTTTGAGCTCAAGACCGTCCAGGTTATGGACGGCGAGGAGCTCTCCAAGTGCGTCAACAAGCCCTGCATCGTGGCTCAGGACGAGTGCTACAACTGCGAATGGTCGACCGAGCTCGAGGTTCCGCAGGCCTTTGCCGAGTACGTGAAGGCATGGTTTGCCTGCCACCTGATCGCTCGCGAGTACGGTCTGGGCAGCCCGGACGGCTTTGTCTTCAACATGTCGGTGGGCTATGACCTGGAGGGCATTAAGAGCCCCAAGGTCGACACCTACATCGAGGGCATGAAGGATGCCAGCGGCTCCGACGTCTGGAACGAGTGCCGTGCCTGGGCGCTTGCCAACCTGGACAAGTTTGAGCATGTCGACGCTGCGTTTGTCGAGTCCATCCCGGCGCGCGTCTCCAACTCCATCACCGAGTCTACCCTGCACGGCTGCCCGCCGGCGGAGATCGAGCGCATCGCGACCTATCTGATCACCGAGAAGGGCCTCAACACCTACATCAAGTGCAACCCCACGCTGCTGGGCTATGAGTTTGCCCGTCAGCGCCTCAACGAGCTGGGCTTTGATTACATCGTCTTCGATGACACGCACTTCCGCGAGGACCTGCAGTGGGTCGACGCCGTGCCCATGTTCGAGCGCCTGATTGCCCTGTGCGCCGAGCGCGGCCTGGAGTTTGGCGTCAAGCTGACCAACACGTTCCCCGTCGACGTGACGAGGAACGAGCTGCCTTCCACCGAGATGTACATGTCCGGCCGTTCGCTGTTCTCACTGACCATCGAGGCCGCCCGCCGCATTACCGAGCAGTTTGACGGCAAGCTGCGCATCAGCTACTCCGGTGGTGCCACGGTCTACAACATCCGCGCCCTGTATGATGCCGGTATTTGGCCCGTTACCCTGGCGACCGACGTGCTCAAGCCCGGTGGCTACGAGCGCTTTAGCCAGATGGCCGGCGAGTTTACCGATCTGGACGGCAAGCCGTTCGCGGGCGTCTCTCTCGAGGCCGTGACCGCGATCCAGACCGACTCGCTTACCAACCCGCTCTACAAGAAGCCGCTGCGTCCGCTACCCGACCGCAAGGTCGCCGGCAAGAGCCCGCTTTCCGACTGCTTTACCACGCCGTGCCGCACGAGCTGCCCCATCCAGCAGGATATTCCCGCCTACCTGGCGGCTGTTGACGAGGGCCGCTACGAGGACGCGCTCAACATCATCATCGAGCGCAACGCCCTGCCGTTCATTACCGGTACCATCTGCCCGCATCCCTGCGGCCGTGCCTGCGAGCGTGCATTCTACGAGCCCGAGGGCGCCCAGATTCGCGCCAGCAAGCTCAAGGCCGCCCGCGAGGCCATGACCGCCGTGCTGCCCAAGCTGCGCGCCCAGGCCATTGCCAACGACGCCGAGCGCAACGTTGCCGTTATCGGCGGCGGCCCGGCCGGCCTGGCGACGGCGTTCTTCCTGACGCGCGCCGGCGTGCCCGTCACTATCTTCGAGGCCCGCGACTCTCTCGGCGGCGTGGTCCGTCACGTGATCCCCGAGTTCCGTATCGCGAGCGACGATATCTCCCACGATGCCGAGCTCTGTCTGGCCTTTGGCGCCAAGGTGCAGCTCAACGCCCGCGTGGAGTCCATTGACGAGCTCAAGGCTCAGGGCTTTACCGACGTGGTCGTGGCCACCGGTGCCTGGATGCCCGGCTCTGCAGGCTTGGGCGAGGGTGCCGAGCTCGACGTGCTGGAGTTCCTCGAGGCCGCCAAGAAGGGCGAGAAGCTCGAGCTGGGCGAGGACGTCGTGGTCATCGGCGCCGGCAACACCGCCATGGACGCCGCCCGCGTGGCCAAGCGCCTGGCTGGCGTGAAGAACGTGCGCCTGGTGTATCGCCGCACCAAGAAGCAGATGCCCGCCGACGAGGAAGAGCTCGATCTTGCTCTTGCCGACGGCGTTGAGTTCTGCGAGCTGCTGGCGCCCAAGGCACTCAACGGCGCCGTGCTGACCTGCGATGTTATGGAGCTTGGCGAGCCGGATGCAAGCGGCCGTCGCAGCCCCGTCGCCACGGGCGAGACCGTTGAGCTTCCTGCCACCACGGTGATCTGCGCCGTGGGCGAGGGCATCGATGCCAGCCTGTACGATGCCGCGGGCGTCGAACACGACCGTCGCGGCCGTCTTGCCGCCACCTCCACCGGCGTCGAGGGCGTCTGGGCTGCGGGCGACTGCCGCCGCGGTCCGGCCACCGTGGTCGAGGCTATCGCCGACGCCGCCGAGGTTGCCCGTGCCATCGCCGGCGTGGACTTTAACAAGTACGCCGACTGCAACGAGCAGGCCGGCCGCGAGGACACCTGCTACGAGCGCAAAGGGTCGCTGTGCCGCGACAAACGCAACTGCACCAAGACCCGCTGCCTGGGCTGCGGCTCGGTGTGCGAGGTCTGCTGCGACGTGTGCCCCAACCGCGCCAACGTGGCAATTAAGGTGCCGGGCCTGGCCAAGCATCAGGTCGTCCATGTCGACGGCATGTGCAACGAGTGCGGCAACTGCGCCGTGTTCTGCCCCTACCAGGAGGGTCGTCCCTACAAGGACAAGCTCACCCTGTTCTGGAGCGATCAGGACATGGAGAACTCCGAGAACGAGGGCTTCCTGGCCGTGGACGAGGACCACTTTAAGGTTCGCGTCGCCGGCACGGTTCGCACCGTCTCGGTCGATGCCGTCAACACCGGTCTGCCCGAGGCCGTCCGCCTGACCATCAAGGCCGTGCGCGACAGCTATCCGTATCTCCTTAAGAAATAGGCGAGTCTCTTATGGCCAAATCCATTCAACATAACGTGGCCTACGTTGCCTGCGGAAGCGGCTGTGCCTCCGCAGGCGGCGACGCCCGCTGCAGCGAAGGCTGCATTGGCTGTGGCGCCTGCGTCACGGCCTGCCCCCACGGCGCCATTGCGCTGGTCGATAGCATCGCCCGCGTTGATCGCTCGAAGTGCACGGGTTGTGGCCTGTGCGGCATGGCGTGCCCGCAGCGCGTGATTGCCTTCGTTCCCGGCTACCAGAACATTCTGGTGCGCTGCAACAACACCGATAAGGGCGCCATTGCGCGCAAGATCTGCGACACGAGCTGCATCGGTTGCGGTATGTGCGCCAAAAAGTGCCCTGCCGGCGCTATCCGCATCGAGGACAACTGCGCCCATATCGACGGCGCGGACTGCCTGTCGTGCGGCATGTGCGCCGTCGTCTGCCCGCATGGCGCCATCCACGACCGCACCGGCATCGCCGCCGGCGTGTAGAAGGGAATCACCATGGCACAGGAATTCACTTTTACCGTTAACGGCGTCGAGCGCACGACGACTCAGAACAAGCCGCTGCTCCGCTACTTGCGCGACGACCTGCACATCCATTCCGCTAAGGACGGCTGCTCCGAAGGTGCTTGTGGCACCTGCACCATCCATGTGGACGGCGCGGCCGTCAAGGCGTGCGTGCTAACCACCGCTCTTGCCGCCGGCCGCAACATCGTGACCGTCGAGGGCCTGCCCCAGGACGTGCGCGAGGCCTTTGTTTACGCCTTTGGCGCCGTGGGTGCCGTGCAGTGCGGTTTTTGCATCCCCGGCATGGTCATGGCGGGTGCGGCGCTCATCGCCGAGGACCCCGAGCCCACCGAGGAGCAGATCAAGTACGCCATCCGCGGCAACGTCTGCCGCTGCACCGGCTACAAGAAGATTATCGAGGGCATCTCGCTGGCCGCTGCGGTGCTCCGCGGCGAAAAGCAGATCGACGAGGATCTGGAGCGCGGCGACGACTACGGCGTGGGCAAGCGCGCCTTTCGTATCGACGTGCGCAAGAAGGTGCTCGGCGAGGGCAAGTACCCCGATGACATCGACGAGCTCGATCAGCCGGGCCTGACCTATGCCAGCGCCGTGCGCTCCAAGTATCCGCGCGCCCGTGTGCTTTCCATCGACACCTCCAAGGCCGAGGCCCTGCCCGGTGTGGTGGGCATCCTGCGCGCCGAGGATGTGCCGGTCAACCAGGTCGGCCACCTTATCCAGGATTGGGACGTCATGATCGCCCAGGGCGATATCACCCGCTGCGTGGGCGATGCCATTGTGCTGGTGGTTGCCGAGGACGAGGCGACGCTCGAGAAGGCCAAGAAGCTCGTAAAGATTGATTACGAGCCGCTGGAGCCCGTGCGTAACATTGTCGAGGCCAGGGCTGCCGACGCCCCGCGCCTGCACGACAGTTTCTTTGCCTTTGGCAACACGGTGGAGCTCAAGGACAACGTGTGCCAGAGCCGTCACGTGACGCGCGGCGACGCCGCCAAGGCGCTGGCAGAGAGCGCGTTCACCGTGACGCAGCGCTTTACCACGCCCTTTACCGAGCATGCCTTCTTGGAGCCCGAGTGCGCCGTCGCCTTCCCGTACAAGAACGGCGTCAAGGTGCAGTCGACCGACCAGGGTGCCTACGATACGCGCAAAGAGTGCGCCCACATGTTTGGCTGGGATAGCGAACCCGAGCGTGTGGTCGTCGAGACCATGCTCGTGGGTGGCGGCTTTGGCGGTAAGGAGGACGTTTCGGTCCAGCACCTGGCCGCGCTTGCTGCCTATAAGCTCCAGCGTCCTGTGAAGTGCAAGCTCACGCGTGCCGAGTCGCTCGCGTTCCATCCCAAGCGCCATGCCATGGACGGCACCTTTACGCTGGGTTGCGACGCCGAAGGCAACTTTACCGGTCTGGACTGCGAGATCAACTTTGACACCGGCGCCTACGCGTCGCTGTGCGGCCCGGTGCTCGAGCGCGCCTGCACGCATGCCGTCGGCCCCTACAAGTACCAGAACACCGACATCCGCGGCTTTGGCTACTACACCAACAACCCGCCCGCCGGCGCGTACCGCGGCTTTGGCGTGTGCCAGTCCGAGTTTGCGCTCGAGAGCCTGATCGACCTGCTGGCCGAGAAGGTCGGTCTGGACCCGTGGGAGATTCGTTATAGAAACGCCATCGAGCCGGGCGAGGTTTTGCCCAACGGCCAGATTGCCGACTGCTCCACGGCGCTTAAGGAGACGCTGCTCGAGGTCAAAGATGCCTACTATGCGCATCCCGGACACGCCGGTATCGCCTGCGCCATGAAGAACGCCGGCGTGGGCGTGGGCCTGCCCGATGCCGGCCGCTGCAAGATTCGCGTCGAGAACGGCGTGGCCGTGGTCTATGCCGCCACGTCCGACATCGGCCAGGGCTGTAACACCGTCTTTTTGCAGGACGTTGCCGAGGCATGCGGCCTGCCGCTGAGCTGCATTGCCAACGGCGAGTGCTCCACCGAGAACGCTCCCGACTCCGGCACCACGTCTGGCTCGCGTCAGACGGTCGTGACCGGCGAGGCCGTGCGCGGCGCCGCCTTCTTGCTGCGCGATGCCATGGTTGGCATCGAGGCCGACAAGCCTGCGCCCGATGCTCCCGTGAGTGCGCATGGCGACGGCGTTAAGATCGAGTACGACGACGGTCGCGCCTATCAGCTGCGCACGCAGGAACTCGTCGCCGGCCAGGGCATGCATCCTCAGGATCCCACGGCCGCCATCAAGGCGCTCGAGGGATGCGAGTTTGGCTACGTGTACCTGGAGCCGACCGACAAGCTGGGCGCCGACGTTCCCAACCCCAAGAGCCACATCTGCTACGGCTTTGCCACGCATGTGGTCATTTTGGATGATGACGGCCGCGTGAGCGAGGTCTATGCCGCGCACGATTCCGGCAAGGTTGTCAATCCCATCTCCATCCAGGGTCAGATCGAAGGCGGCGTGCTCATGGGTATGGGCTATGCGCTTACCGAGGATTGGCCGCTCAAGGACTGCGTACCCCAGGCAAGGTACGGCACGCTCGGGCTGTTCCGTGCGCCCGAGATTCCGGATATCCACGCCATCTACGTGGAGAAGGACGAGCTGCTGCCCGTGGCATATGGTGGCAAGGGCATCGGCGAGATTGCAACGATCCCCACGGCGCCCGCCGTGCAGAATGCCTACCGCGCATTCGACGGCAAGCTGCGTCCGGATCTGCCCATGGTGGATACGCCCTACAGTCGCGCCCGTCACCGCGGGTAGAGTAGAGCGCGGACGGCCATTGCTGACTGCCGTCTGCGCTTGCCATCAACTGTATAAGCTGCGCCTTTGGCCCCAGCTCCATCGTGAGCCGGGGCCTTTTGTTTGGAGCGGAAACTGCGTCCCAGATTTCGGCTCCAGAATGGGATGCGCTTTCCGGAACAGCCCTCAACCGGAAACTGCGTCCCGGAATTGGCGCTCAGAATGGGATGCAGTTTCCGGATCGGCCTTCAAGCGGAAATTGCATCCCATTCTGAGTCTTCATTCTGGGACACGCTTTCCGCAAGGAGCTTCGTCGGGAAAGCGCATCCCATTTTGAGCATTCAATCTGGGACATGGTTTCCGCGGGTGCTGCCAACCGGAAAGTGTGTCCCGGTTTGGCAGGCAGACGGGCATAAGCTCAGCAGCCCCTACAGCTTAATATCGTTGAGCCATGTCGGGAGCATGGTCTGGCGGATGCCTGCCGTCTGCAGCTTTTTCGCGAGCATGCCTGCCGAACGGACTTCGATCATGGTAAAGCGGATGAGCGGATGGCCGTAGAGCGATAGGTGCGCCTCGCGCTGTCGTTCGGCAACGAGCGCCTCGGCGGTGGTGCGTCCGGCCAGCATGGTCTGGTCGGTATATTTGATGAGCCCGTCGAGCTCGCCCAGCGTGAGTTCCTGCGCCTGGCGCTCCCAGGCAAAGTCCGTTCGTATGGGTTTGGCCGAATCGAAGGGGTCCGTCAGCTCGTATTGAAGCCAGTCGGGTGCAAAGCCCGTCTCGATCATGACGGCTCGGGCGACCGATTCCCCGCCGCTCTCGGCGCGGGCGTCGGCATATCGAAGCGTTGTGAGGGCGGTGCGAATCGCGCGCCCATTGCGGGCAGTCGCTCGTTGCTCAACGGCCTTCATCAGCTGTTCCGGCGCAAGGCCGAGCTTTGAGATCGCCGAATCGGCAATGGGCATGCCGTCGGCAAAACCAGTTTGCAGCAGGCAATCTGTGGCCGTTTGGATGGGCGGCGTTACCGATACGTCGGCTCTGCGTATTGCTCCGGCCGGCTCAATCTGGTGTCGCTGAATATGTGCGCCCGGACGAGCCGACGGCTTTGTCGAGCTGCAAACATGCACGACGTTCAGGTGTCGCCACGAGACCTCGAGCCCCAGCAGGCAAGCTGCCGAAAACGAGCAGAACGTCCAATCGGGATGGATGATCGCAAGGGCGCGGATAATCTCGCAATGGCGTTGCGCTCGGTTGAGTTCATCCCAGCGCGTTTTTCGCGCAAACAACCCCGGCATGGGCGAGACAACCGTGCCGCCGGTGCGCCGAAGGAGCGCTTTTCGGATCGCCGTGCTCGGGGGAATCAGACAGCGCCCCTCTTGTTCGGCTTGAGTGAGCAGTTGGTCGATGAGTTGGTCATTGCAATGGGTCATGAGCTACCGCCTCCTTTTGGGTAGCAAAAACGTATCAGCTGGAACTTGCCGCTCAGCTGACCAAAAGCTGACCAAAATCTAACCATGCAGGCAGATGACCTGTTTTCGGCAACATTTTTTGAAGCTGAATCGGTGGGCGGTAATCGGCGCCCGTGAACGGTAGCTAGTTATGAAGCCTTGGTAAGTTTCGGGACGTGTACTTTTTAGAAAAATGGTTGTTTATCTGCTATTTTGCAGCTCTGGATTGCGCGTTTGAGGACGTGTGATGTGAGCGGTTGATCGGATTTCAACCGGAAACTGCGTCCCAGAATTCGGCTCCAGAGTGGGAGGCCGTTTCCGAATCGGCCCTCAAACGGAAATTGCATCCCGGAACGAGCTCTCAGAGTGGGATGAACTTTCCCCAGCGGGGCTGCAGACGGAAAATGCGTCCCGGATTCGACGCTCAGAATGGGATTCGTTTTCCGGTAGAAGTTTCAGCGGAAACCGTGACCCGGAATTGCCGCTCGGAATGGGACGCGCTTTCCGGATGGCATGTTTGTCGGAAGCTACGGCCCAGTTTTTTTGCACCAGAACGGGATGCGTTTTCCGGGACGGTCAGCGTGCGGTGGTGTAACGTCCCTTTTGCGTGCGCCGCTTGTCGAATTACGTTATAGCTAGCTATATTATAGGAAGGTATAATATAGCTAGCTATAACGTAAAGGAAGGATGACCCTATGTTTATCGGAAGAACAGCGGAAATGTCCGAGCTCAATCGACTGTATTGCACGGGCTCCTTTGAGATGCCTGTGATTTACGGCCGCCGTCGCGTAGGTAAAACGCGCCTTATCACAGAGTTCATTCAAGGCAAGAATGCTATTTACTTTCAAGCACGTCGTACCAATGCAGAGGCAAACCTGCACGGCTTTAGCCAGGCGATACTTGCGGGTTCGGTTGGCGCGGCCGACGTGTCGTTTCGTAGTTTTGACGAGGCGTTTGATGCATTGGCCACCATGGCTCGCACGGAACGTTTGATTGTCGTGATTGACGAGTATCCCTATCTCGCTCAATCGAATCCCGAGATCAGCTCGTTGCTGCAAGACAAAATCGATCACCTGTACAAAGAGACTAAGCTCATGCTAATCCTATGCGGCTCGTCTCTTTCGTTTATGGAGGAGCAGGTGCTGGGTTACGAGAGCCCGCTATACGGTAGGCGTACGGCCCAGTTTAAGATCATGCCGCTCGACTTTTCGACAACCCTTGGCCTGTGGCAGAGCATGGGTCGTGAAGACGCTGCGGTTTGCTATGGCATGACGGGCGGCATTCCCGCATATATCGAGAAAGTCGATCCTGCCGCATCGTTCAAGGATAACATCAAGCGTCTTTTTCTTACTCCTACGGGCTATCTCTTTGAGGAGCCGAGTAACCTGCTAATGCAAGAGTGCCGCAATCCCGAGCAATATGATGCGATTGTGCAAGCAATTGCTCAGGGGCGCTCGAAGATCTCGGAGATTGCGAGCTCTACGGGAATCCCTGCGAGCAACGTAAAGAGCTATGTGGATAAGCTGGCGTCGCTTGGGATTGTCGAGCGCGAACTACCTCTAAACGAGACGAGCAATAAGCGAGCCGTGTATCTGCTGAGCGACCAGATGTTTAGGTTTTGGTACAAGTTTGTTCCGCAGAACATCGGGCTGATTCAAAACGATATGGCCGAGATGGCGTATGAGCGCATTGAGCCGCACGTATCGGATTACATGGGCACGGTCTTTGAGCTTATATGCAGACAGTATGTGTACGAACTCGCGCGGGCGGGCCAGCTCGATGTGGTTCCGGCGAGCGTCGGGCGCTGGTGGGGGACGGATAATCGCACGCATACGCAGGAAGAAATCGACTTGATTGTTGACGATGGCGAGGGCGCTGCGCTGTTTGCGGAGTGCAAATGGCGCAATGAACCGGCGGGTGAAGACGTGCTGCAAAAGCTCGTGCATCGAAGCGAGCTCTTTAGACGGCAGCATAAAAGCTATGCACTTTTCTCAAAAAGCGGCTTTACGCAGGGATGTCGGGATGCCGCGGAGAGTAGGGGAGACGTCAAGCTGATCTCGTTTGCCGAAATGTGTGAGCGGGGATAACGAACCGCGCCCTGATTTGATACTGGGAATGGGATGCGCTTTCCGGATCGGCCCTCAAACGGAAGCTACGTCCCGGAATCGAGCCTCGGAATGGGACGTGCTTTCCGGATCGCCCTTCAAGCGGAAACATCATCCCAGATTTCGGCTCCAAACCGGGATGTGCTTTCCCGGCGGCGTCTCTGGCGGAAATTGCACCCCGGAATGAGCGCTCAGAGTGGAACATGCTTTCCTAACGAAGCCGCATGCGGAAACTACGTCCCGGATTCGATGCTCAGGACGGGATGCCGTTTCCGATAGAGACATGGGGTGGAAAGCCTCCCATTTTTAATGTTCAAGAAATGGGAGGCAGCTCATCGCGAGTCGGGGCCTTTTGTTTGGAGCGGAGGCAGCATCCCGGAATTCGGGCAATCCGGTGGTCAGGGGTTGAGTGAGCGTTGCGCTAAGGATGCCAAGCGTAAAACCTTCAATGAACATAGCGTAAAAACTACATCCGCAACGGCGTAAAAACTACATTGGAAGTAGCGTAAAATCCGCATTGAGAATGGCGTAATTTCGTATATCGCATGATCGCCCGAGCTTGCACACGGCCTTTTGCGAGCTCTTGCCATGAACGAGAGCCAGGCCGTCACGTACAAGACGCTCATAAAGGACGCCTCGTACGGTGAGGCGGGCCCCGACGAGAGGACCATCGCTGCGTACTTGGATCTCTTCAACAGGCTCAAGCTGACCGAGGACCTGTGCGGATGGGAGCCGCCCATGCGCTCGAAAGCCCGCGTTCGCGTGCGCCCCAAGCGCTACTTCTGCGACCCGTTACTTGCGGCGACGTTGCTGGGGGCTACCCCTGAGCGGCTGCTTGGCGATATGCAAACGTTTGGGATGCTCTTTGAGAACCTCGTTCTGCGCGACGTGCGCGTGTTCCTTTCCACCTACGGCGGTGTCGACAACAGTGTCCATTATTTCCAAGATGAGAAGGGCCTTGAGGTCGATCCGATCGTTGAGCACGACGGGCGCTGGGGAGCCATCGAGGTCAAGCTGAGCGATGCGAAAGCAGACGATGGAGCGAGAAATCTCAAGGCGCTGGAGAGGAAAGTGCTCTCCAATCCTGCCGCCCAGAATGCCGCGTCGGCGTTTTTGGCGGTCGTGGTTGGAAAGGGGAGCATTGCCTACACACGCGACGACGGCGTGGCGGTGATCCCCATGGCGGCACTTGGGGCGTAGTGGTTTTGCGGGCGTGCCGTGCTTCCTTTACCGAAAATCCATTTGGTAAACCCGGCGCCCGTGGGTAAAATAAGGTCGACGGCAGCCCAAGTAGTGAAGAGCTGGGTAGCGCCGTTGCTTGGATTAAGGGGTCATCGCCTTAGCGGCGTCGACCCCTCTTTTTATGTTTCGTACGCTGCTTGAGTGCCTCGGTAAGTCCGATAAGCGCCGTGAGGAGCGAGACCAAAGCGGTCAGGAGCTTCACAAAATCAGTCAGATCGGTCATGGGCATCACCTCCCGTCGCATGGAGGGCGCTGCCCGGCACATGGAACTGCCGTCAACAATAACCAGTCTATCAAACTGCAGCCATAAATACGAATATATGTTCGATAATAACAGCGACGTGACCATCTCAAAGCGCAGCTTTACGCAAGGATGCCGGAAAGCTGCACTGTGCGATTTCATGTCCGCACGGGCGCCTATCTTTACGGCAATGTAGCCGCCTATGTAGCAAGCGGCAGGCAACGGAGAAAGGCCCTAACCGTGCCAGCTAAAAAGACGCCGTGCATCTCGGCTATCGATACGACGAACTTTGCGCGCCAGATCGTGCTGGACTTTGAGTTTGCGCCGGTGCCAAAGCAGCGCCAGCGCCGTGGACTGCACAATGAGATTATCGAGGTCGGCGCCGTCGAGCTCGATTACCACGGCAGCGTGATGGGCGAGTTCTCGCAGTTTGTGCAGACGGAATTTACCGAAGGCGTTGCGTTTCCCGTCCGCGAGCTTACAGGGATATCGACCGTGGACACCGCGATGGCCGATCCGCTCTACACGGTGATCAAAAGGCTCAGCGATTGGATCGGTCGCTACTCCGCTCAGATAGTTTGCTGGAGCGGGACGGATCGTCGACAGCTTTTGACCGAGTGCCAGGCAAAGCACATCGACCTTGCCGCATTTCCTTCGGACTGGGCCGACCTGCAGGCGTTTTACACCTCGATTATGGACGTGGGCAGCCATGGGCGCGTCTCGTTGGGCGACGCGGCGACGTGGTCTGGCATCGAGTTTGACGAGTCGACGGGGCACGCCCACAGCGCTCTGGCCGATGCGCGCGTGACCGCCAAGCTGCTCAAGCAGATGATGGACGGGGACTACCGCGTGAGCCCGCGCGCCCAGGAAGTCCGCCAGCGGTGGGGGATGGGCGAGCGAGCCCGGATGCGCCTTTCCGACAAGTGCCCCGGGTCGAGCGACCTGCTGCTGAAGCTGAAGGCGGAGGAGGTAGGCCTTTTGAGAACGCCATTCGGTTTGGCATGGCAGCGCTGTAAGCGCGACTCCGCCCTGCTGTTTGAATCGAAGCGTCAATCAGTATGACGAGTGGCTCGGTCCGCCTACCTGCACTTCCGCAATCCCGCCCGCTGCACTCAGCAGCTCGTACTCCCTTTGGCTCCACTGACGCAGCTCGGCTGTGCGTACGGCGTCGCGACACAGGTCCAGAAACACCTCAGCGCCCTCGCAGAAGCGCTCGCGGGCAAAGGCTCCGGACCCGCTTGCGACACACGCGCCGTCGGCAAAGAGCTTCCAGCTAGACGGCTCGCGCGAGTCGTCTCCGAGCAGCTGAATCTGCAGTACGTGCGGATTGCCAGCAGCACAGAGTTCCTCCTCGAGCTTCTGTATGGTAAAGCGCATCTGGTGGGAGAGGCCGCTCTTCACCAAAGCCGAGGTGTAGCCGCTCGGCTCGTCTAAAAGATGCATTCGTTTTGGCTTGACGATCAGGTTGTGGAAATTGCGCTCGCTGCGCACGGAGAAAGTGTCCATACGGACTCCTTTCATCGATGTTGGCAGGGCCACCGTGCCTCTTGGCCGGTTGGCGTCGGGATCGTGGAGCCAACTCTCTACCCCGACTCTGGATAAAACGCGCCCGCTCCTTGCGGGCAAGAGGAAGTCTATCAACGTGTACGGACAGAAATCAAGCGCCATCCGCGAAATGACGAGCGGACTGCGTTGGTTTCCCAAGTGATTATTCGGCTTTCATCCGGAAAAGTGTCGAAATAGGCACCTTAAAACTTCGGAAAAGTGTCAAATTCGATAGGCAAATTATCCGGAAAAGTGTAGCTGGATGACAAAACAGCACTTAGAAGCCAGTGCTGGATGCGGGATCCTGCGTTCGCCTTCAGCTCTCGCTACTCATCGTCCCCGTCGTTGGGGTCGCCCTTGAGGGTGTTGATGTCCAGGTACTGGTTATCGTCCTCTTTTTGCTGGGTCTCCGACTCCGCTTGGGTGGGGCCGGAGAACAGCCGGAATCCCTCAAACGCAATGACACCGAGCAGGGCAATGACAATGGCGATAAAGGCAACCTTGACTGCCTGCGGAAATTCCGAAAAACGCAGCGACTTTTCCTCGGCGTAATAATCGGCGAAGCGCTCTTCGCCCGTGCTTTTGGTATACGCCGGTGCGGACGCGGCCTCCGGGTCATATTCCGGTGCAGGCGTGGCGGCGTACGGATCGTTGAGATAATCGCTCGATGTGGTGCCATAATCCTCGGTCTCGATGCGACCGGCGTCAGCATAGCCATCGGAATAATCGGAATATGCCGCACCGCCCTCATAGCCCGCGGCGCTCGTGTTGGCGGCAAAAAGCGGATTAACTGGAACGTCGAGCGCCGGCATGCCGGTAGAGGTCTCATCCAGATCGGCTGCAGCCCAGGAATCGTAGGCAACCTGATGGGCAACGGGCTCATCGAGCCTTGTGACCGGAGGCTTGCGTGCCGCAGGAACAGGCAACTGCCGGGCGCTGTACATAACGGTGCTGTCGGCCGATTTGCCCTGCGTCGCTGCAGCGAGAAACGCCGCCGTCTCGGACGGGTCGCTTGCGGGGCGGGGAGTGGGCGTGGGCGCCGAAGTGGGTGTGGGCGCAGACGCGGGCGTCGAAACAGGCGACTGCGCAGGAGCCGGCGCAGATGCGGGCTTAGGCGCAAGTGCGGGATTGGGGCTTGACGGGCGAGCCCCGCCGCCCATGAGTTCGTCGGCGGTCCACGGGCGATCATCCATCACGTCGTCAAGGCTCAGCGAAAACAGGTCGTCTTCACCCTCATCGAACATGCGGTGCACATGTCCACCAATTGCCGGAATCAATCCGCGACCGGTGCATGATGCCTTGCTCAACGCCATTCTGTTCCACCCTTTCGAAATACTAATGACATCGATTATATGGAACTTCCCAAGCGGCTCGGTCTTGGATTCGAGCTTTCCAGAACTCGCGCCCAAAAGGGGAGGGGCAATCTAGGCGAGTGCCTACTTGTCGTCGGCCGCCGCCTTGGCCTCATTGAGGTAGCTATAGAAGCTGTACTTGGAGATGCCAAAGAACTCGCAGGCGCGTTCGCTCGACTTGGAAATGAGGAAGGCGCCGCGACGGTCGAGGTAGCCAATGGCACGAATGCGCTCGTCTTTGGTCATGAGTGCCGCGGGCTTGCCCACAAACTGTTCGCACTCGTGCAGCAGGTCCTCGAGCAGGTCGCCGATGTTCTTGGTAATGGGCTCGGGCTCGGTGTAGCCCGTGCCGCCGGTGCCGGTAAAGGCGTCGAGCGAACGCTCAAAAGCCTTCATAAGCGTAATGTCAAAGTTGATGCCCAAAATGCCGACGGGCTTGCCCTCATCGTTGCGGATAAAGATGGTCGAGGACTTGAGCAGCTTGCCATCGGCGGTTTTGGTGAGGTACGGCTCGCGGTCGTGCACCTCGGCGGGGCCCCCGGGCAGGGATTAAAGCACAAAATGGCTGGGGCCGGCACCCACTTTTCGCCCCCAGACGGGGCCGTTTTGGAT
>CAUAWV010000047.1 GCA_958433005.1 uncultured Collinsella sp.
GCCGCGCGGCAAGGAGATATATTGCCAGACCGGAGGGGCCCCGGGGGCGGGAATCTGGGCGTACACATTTCCTACATATCTTGTGATCCGACTAACGTTTGCCAGCCGTTACCTACCGCTCGCCGAGCATCTCTTTATATAAGGCAGTCTCATGGTTAAAGCGGATACGTCCCCCTAGCTAACGCACAGCCAGCATCGAGCAACTCATCACGTTCTTCCACCGAGAACCCCTCGGCGTAGACGCGCACCACTGGTTCGGTCCCGCTAGGACGGACCAGCAGCCACGTGTCATCCTTAAATGACAGACGCAAGCCGTCCATATGACTAACGTTTTGCGGCACCTTGCCACAAATCGACTTGGGGTTTACGCCCGGCAGCAGGGTTCGTAACGTTTCGGCATCTTCGGCCTCAAGGCGCAAATCGCGTCGACCGTAACTCGTCTTACCAAAACTGTCCTCGAGTTGGTCGACCAGAACGCCCAAAGGCGCGTCCGTCTTTGCCATAAGCTCACACAGAATCAGACAGGCGAGGATTCCATCGCGCTCGGGCATATGCGCGGCGATGCCGATACCACCGGCTTCTTCGCCGCCCATGAGGACGCCGCCCTTCTTCATCTCCGCCGCTATATATTTGAAACCGACTGGTTTGACGGTCACGCGGCAGCCAAGCGCCTCGGCAATGCGACGCACGAGCGTCGAGCATGAAAGATTGACGACGACGCGCCCCTCCAAATTACGAAATTGAACCAAGTCGCCCAAAACGAGCGCCATGATCTGATGCGGATGTATATATCTGCCGCGCTCGTCAACCGCGCCGATACGGTCGGCGTCGCCGTCGGTCACCAGGCCAGCGCAAGCTCCGTCCTCGATAACCGTGCGCTCGCAAGCGTCCACCCACGGCTCAACGGGGTCGGGGCAGATATCTTCTTGGTCAGACGCCTGCCCGGCGTGAATCTCGTGCACCTCAACGCCAAGCTCGCGCAGCAAGTCGGCTAGATAGCCCTGGGCCGCGCCGCCCATGGGATCGACAACCACGCGCAGGTGCGCGGCGCGGATGGCTTCGGCATCGACAAATGATGCCACCGCCTGCATATAGTCAGGAATGATATCCGCGGTGCGATATTGCCCCTCGATCCCCATTGGCTCGGGAGCCATGGTCTCTTCGAGCTCTTCGATGACATCCTGGTTGGCGGTTGAGCCGTCACCCATGCGAATCTTGAGGCACAGATAACCCTGCGGATGATGGGACCCCGTCACCATGAGCGCGCCGCACGCCTCACCGTCATAAGCCGCCGCCCACGTAAGGGCAGGGGTCGGAACAGGTCGCGAAGCGAGCACGGCGTCCAGCCCGTGCGCTGCTAGCACGCCCGCCGCAAGTTCAGCGAACTCGCTCGCCAGGGGCCGGGTGTCGAACCCTATATATACCGTTTTGCCCGGATTGGTCTTTTGCCACAACTCGCCGACGGCATCGGCGATACGGGCAACGTTATCGGCAGTGAAGTCCTCATCGACGCGAGCGCGCCAACCGTCAGTTCCAAAATGAATTATCGCGCACACGCGCAGACACCTCACAGTGTTTGGATCATGGTACGCATGGGGTATACCCGCAACATGCACTCGGCAACCTGCCGGCACCAGCATTCACCATTTGGGCAAATGCTGCCGAGGACATGCAAGCAACAAAAAAAACCGCCCCGTATGGAGCGGTTTTGCCCTTTATATATCGAGCGCCTCGGCCATCGCGGCCGTAGTGATTGCCGTGGTTCCACAGCAACTGCCCACCATTGCGGCACCGGCATGTCTCCATTCGATGCATGCGCGCGCGAAAGCTTCGGGGTTCTCGTGCCATACGGGGCCATCCTGAGTCTGGACCGGATCGCCTACGTTGGGACGCACCGTGACGGGAGTAGTCGCCGATGCAACCATCCTGGGCACCGCCGCGTTCGCGGCCGCAAGCGAACAGCAATTAACACCAACCGAGTTTGCGCCGTGTTTTTCGGCGTACAAAACGGCTGCCTCGATGTTGAGGCCATCGCCCAACAGGTCGCCTTTATCGTCAACGACAAAACTCACCAGAACAGGCATGCCATCGGCGGCATCTCGGGCGCCGGCAAGCATGGGCTGCAAATTACGGATAGACGTCACCGTCTCGATCAGCAGACCGTCAACGCCGGCGTTGAGCAAGGCGTGCGCCTGTTCGCGCGCAATGCCTCGGATTTCACGATACTCGGCAGAGTCCTCGGCAAACCACTCAATACCGATCGGGCCCATCGAGCCCAGCAGCAGCTGAGGGTGCGCCTGGCGGGCATCGTCGACGGCCCCGCGATTGACCTCCGTCACGGACGGCGCAATCTGGTCATGCTTGAGGGCATAGCTCGATGCCTGAAAGGTGTTGGTAATGAGCACCTGCGCGCCGGCGGCGACATACAAGCGATGGATACGAGAAACGGTCTGCGGCTCTGCCAGATTCCAAAACGCCGGTGGAATGTCGGCGGCATCGTACTCACTCAACAGAACACTGCCCATGGGGCCCTGCGCCAACAAGGTCTCGCTCGACAAGCGGCGCGTAAGTTCCTCGGCACCAAAGCGGTTGTAATAACTCGTATCCATATATATCCCGCTATTCCTCGACGCTGATTCCCTGCTTTTCGAGATAGGCGAGCCAGCGGCTCATCGTGTCCTCGGATAGCGCATGCTCCATCATGCAGGCCTCGGAATCGGCTCGCTCAAATTCGACACCGAGCTCCTGAACCAAAAACGTGCGGATGAGGCGATGACGGTACCAGATAGCCGTACCAACCTCGCGGCCGCGATCGGTCAGGACTACCTTGCCGTAGTGCGATTGCTCGACAAGTTCGGATGCTTTGAGCGCCGAAACCGCTTTATTGACCGATGCCTTGGAGACGCCAAGGCGCTGCGCGATGTCGACCGATCGCACGCCGTTGGTTTCCCCCTCTTCGCTTTCAATGCGAACCATGCACTCCAAGTAGTCTTCGTTCGCCACCGTCAGATGTAGTTCGCGCGAGCTATTTGTCGTATCCATGATCTTCCGTCCCTTCTGCATTCATTGGCTGATTCTACCCCATCCAAGCGTCGCGGTATGCCGTGGCATACCGTGCTAGAGTTCTTGTTGCACACGACGACCAAGATTGGAGCGGTCTTTATGGAAAACACCACCACGAACCCCGATGTCCTCGAGCGCTTTTTGCGCTACGTCCAGATCAACACGCAGTCCGAGGATGCAAACTGCGACCAGGTACCCTCGAGCGCCGTTCAGTTTGACCTTGCTAACGTGCTGGCTGAAGAGCTGCGCGAGCTTGGTGCGGAAGATGCCCACGTGACCGAGCACGCCTATGTCTGCGCACATATCCCCGCAAGTGTGGGCGCTGAGAACAAGCCTGCCCTGGGCCTGATCGCCCATCTCGACACCACCGAAGTTGCACCGGGCGCCGGCGTGAAGCCGCACATCGTGCACTACGAAGGCGGCGACCTGGTCTGCGGCACGGTTGACGGTAAGCCCGTTGCCATGAGTACCGCCAAGCTTCCCGCCCTGAACGACCTCGCGGGTGAGGACCTGGTCTGCAGCGATGGTACCACGCTGCTGGGCGCGGACGACAAGGCAGGTGTCGCCGAGATCATGTCGCTTGTCGCGCGTATCGCTCAGGACCCTTCTCTGCCCCATCCCGCACTCGGCATTTGCTTCTGCCCTGACGAGGAGATCGGCCACGGAGCCGAGCTGTTGGATATCGATACCTTTGGCTGCAAGTACGCCTACACGGTCGACGGTGGCCCCATCGGCGAGCTGGAGTGGGAGTGCTTTAACGCCGCTGAGGCGACCGTCCGCTTTGAGGGCCAGTCCATCCACCCGGGCGACGCCAAAGGCCGTATGGTCAACGCAGGCAATCTGTTCTGCGACTTCAACGCGTTGCTCCCCTACGTGCAGCGCCCGGAGTATACGGAAGGCTACGAGGGCTTTTATCACCTTGAGGGTGTATCTGCAACCGTCGATCACGCCACAGCGCGCTATATCGTCCGCGACCATGACGCCGCCAAGTTCCAGCAGAAACTCGACCTTATTGATGCCGCCGCCTCGATGCTCAACCAGCGCCTGGGTGAGGAGCGCGTGACGGTCGAGATTCAGCAGCAGTATCGAAATATGGCCGAGATCGTTCGTGACTATCCCGAGCTTATTGATGTTGCCAAGGAAGCCTACCTTGCCTGCGGCGTTGAGCCCCAAGTGCTGCCGATTCGCGGCGGCACCGACGGCGCGCAGCTGTCGTTCCGCGGTCTGCCCTGCCCCAACCTTTCCACCGGCGGCTATTGCTACCACGGCGTCAACGAGTTTGTCCCGGTCAGTTCGCTCGTCAAGATGACCGACGTCCTGCAGGAGCTCGTCGCCCGTTTCGCATAAGCCTGGCCGCATAAGCCCAAAAGACGAATCGCCCCGTCCTCTAGAGAGAACGGGGCGGTTTTTGATACAAGGGAAGTAGTCAACATCGCAGGTTGAGCCAACGTCAGCGAGCGACGTCCAAGGCGAACAAGTTGGCATGAAAAAGGCAGGGCATTGACCTTCTGGTCATGCCCTGCCTTTTGAATGACAAATTGTCGCCTTGGGCGGCGCGCAGCGTCGAGCCGTTACGGCGTTTGGTAAAACGCCGTAACTTAGTAGTTGGCTTCGTAGCCGTTGCCGTCGCCGGTGGGCTGTTCGTAGTAGTCCGAATCGCTCGAATCGCCTGAGTCATCGGAATCGTCAGAGCTGACCGATGAGGTTGCGGTACCGTTTGCGTAGTCGTCAGACGTGTTGTTGTTCAGGTCGCCGATCGTAGAGCTGGAACCGTCGGAAAGACCCATGGCGTTGGGACCCTTGGGATCCTTGCCGGCATCGACGCGCTCCATCATTTCCTTGAGTTCGTCCTCGTAGACAAAGACGTAGCTCACACCGTCGATCATGGTGCTGTCGTCGGCGTACGAGGGCAGGTTGGCCGAGTAGATACCGTCGACATCCATACCGCGCATGGCATTGACCGTAGCCACGATATCCTGAACGCTCATATCGGTTACGAGCATATCGGACAGCGAATTAACCAGGCCAAAGATCTTCGTGGCATCGAAGTTATTGAGAATCTGGTTGGCAAGGGCGCCAAGCACCTGACGCTGGTGGCGCATGCGCGTGTAATCGCCGTCGGCATAGGTGTAGCGGCAGCGGGCATAGGTAAGGGCGGTGGCACCGTCCATATGCTGCTGGCCAGCGGTAATCTTAATATCCAGGTGCTCGGGGTCGTCAACATCATCGGTTGCGTTAATGTCGATACCGCCAACCGAATCAATCAGCGCCTGCATACCGTCGAAGCTGACCTCGGCATAGTGGGAAATCTGAACACCGCACAGCTCGTTGACCGCCTCGACCATGGCCTCGGCGCCGCCAACGGTATGGCAGGCGTTGATCTTCATGGTCTCGCCCTTGTACTCGACCTTGGTGTCGCGCGGAACGGAAATGAGCGTCGCCTGCTTTTGCGTGGGGTCGATGCGTGCCAGGATAATCGAGTCGGCACGATACGTATCCTCGCCCGGACGGCCGTCGGTGCCAAGAAGCAGCACGTAGAACGGATCCTTTGCCTCATCGGTGTCAACCAGAACCCGACGCAGATTGTCAGTAATGACATTAGAATCGCCGAGCTTGCCCATAATGGTGGCAAACCACAGGCCGGCAGCGGTAGTGGCACTCAGCAGCACGCCAAGCACGACAATGAGCGCGACGTGACGAATCGTGTGGCTACGGCGACGTTGACGAGCGCGCTCGGAATAGCGAGCCACGTTATCGCGACTGTAGATTTTGGCCTGCGCACCAGTTGAGGGTCTTCGGGTGGTGGTATCCGCGAGGGGCTTTTTATTAAACATAGGCAACCTGTATTAGTAGATGACGGGATCGGGGACGGTAGCATGCTCGACATGCGCGCCAAGCGCCTGCAGCTTTTCGACAAACTGCTCGTAGCCGCGCTTGATGTGATGGATAGCCGAAACCTCGGTCGTCCCGTCGGCGATCAAGCCCGCTACGACGAGGGCCGCGCCGCCACGAAGGTCGGGCGAGGTGACCTGTGCACCCGAGAAGCCCTTGACGCCATGAATCATGGCATGATGGCTCTCGATACGAATGTCGGCACCCATGCGCACCAGCTCAGAGGCAAACATAAAGCGATTCTCGAAGATGTTCTCGGTAATAACGGAACTGCCATCGGCGAGGGCGGAGAGCACCATAATTTGTGCCTGCATGTCGGTCGGGAAGCCGGGGAACGGAAGCGTCTGGATGTCGACCGGCTTGATGCGCTCGGCGCGATTCACGTGAACGCCGTCGTCAGTACGCTCGCAATCGATGCCCATGAGCTCCATCTTCTTGAGCACCATGCCCAGATGGATGGGGCAAAAACCCGTGACGTCGACACCGCGATCGTCAGCCATCAGCGCACCGGCGACGATAAAGGTACCGGCCTCGATGCGGTCGCCCACCACGCGATGGGTAACGGGATGGAGCTCTTCCACGCCCTCGATGGTCACGACAGGCGTACCGGCGCCGACAATCTTGGCGCCCATTTCGTTGAGCATGTTGGCGAGATCGACGATCTCGGGCTCGCGGGCGGCATTGTCGATAACCGTGGTGCCCTGTGCGCGCACAGAGGCCATGATGAGGTTCTCGGTCGCACCGACACTGGCAAACTCGAGCGTGACGGTGGTGCCGCGCAGGCCCTGAGGCGCGCTGGCGTTGATGTAGCCGTGGGCGGTATCAAACTCTACGCCCAGGGCCTCAAGACCCAGAATGTGCATATCGATCTTGCGAGCACCCAGGTTGCAGCCGCCCGGCATGGCGATCTTGGCGCGATGGAAGCGACCCAGCAGGGGTCCCATGACGGCGGTGGAAGCACGCATCTTGGCAACGAGCTCGTAGGGGGCCTCCCAAGAATCGGCCTGAGAGGTATCGATCTCGAGCGTGTGCTCGTCGAGAACATCGATCGTAGCGCCCATGCCCTTGAGCACCTTGCCCATCACGTGGACATCGGAAATATCGGGCACGTTCTGCAGCGTCGTCTTGCCCGGCGCCAGAAGCGTTGCCGCCATGAGTTTGAGCGCGGAGTTCTTGGCACCCGAAACGGGCACGGAGCCTCCGATGGCATGGCCACCCTCAACGCGGATAATATCCAAGGTCTACCCTTTCAAAAAGCATGCCCGGGGTGGCTGGGCCATCCCGGGCATGATGTGTTCGCAAATGGTCGAACGTTAAATCGTTTGACTATTGGGCAAGCTTGAGCTTACACCATGCGATTTCATTATAGAGGTAGGCGCGGCGTGCATCATCCTCCGACAAATTACCCAGCTTCTCTTCAAAACCTTGAATATCAGCTTTAAGCTTGTCGGCATCGACGGTCGCCAGATCGCAAGCGCGCTCGGCGAGAACGGTCACGACATCGTCCGCAACCTGGGCATAGCCGCCGGCCACGGCAAACGTGTGGTCGACAGTGCCCATGGCCTTATCGGAAACGCGAACGTAACCGCGGTCGATCGTGCAGATCTCGCTGGAGTGAGCAGGCAGAACGCCAAACTCGCCATCCGTGGACGGAATCGACACAAACGCAGCGTCGCCCTCATAGGCGCAGCTCACGGGGCACACGATGCGGATACGCATAACCTACTTCTCCCCCATCTTGCGGGCGCGCTCGCGCACGTCCTCAATCGTGGAAGCATAGCGGAAAGCCTGCTCGGGCAGGTCATCGGCCTTGCCGTCGACAATCTCGGCGAAGGAGCGGACGGTATCCTCGACGCGGACGTAGACACCGGGGTTGCCGGTGAACTTCTCGGCGACGTGGAAGGACTGCGAGAGGAACTGCTGAATCTTACGAGCGCGGTTGACCGTAAGGCGCTGCTCCTCGGACAGCTCGTCCATACCCAGAATGGCGATGATGTCCTGAAGGTCGGAGTACTCCTGCAGGAGCTCCTGGACCTTGACGGCGACACGGTAGTGCTCCTCGCCGACGATCGAGGGATCGAGAGCGTCGGAGGAAGACGCGAGCGGGTCGATAGCCGGGAACAGGCCGAGCGACGAAATGCTACGCGAAAGAACCGTGGTGGCGTCGAGGTGCGTAAACGTCGTGGCAGGCGCCGGGTCGGTCAGGTCGTCTGCGGGGACGTAGACAGCCTGGACGGAGGTAATGGAGCCCGTCTTGGTCGAGGTAATGCGCTCCTGGAGGTCGCCCATCTCGGTTGCCAGCGTGGGCTGGTAACCAACGGCGGACGGCATACGGCCCAGCAGTGCGGAAACCTCGGAACCTGCCTGGGAGAAGCGGAAGATGTTGTCGATGAACAGCAGAACGTCCTGGCCACGATCACGGAAATACTCAGCGGTGGTAAGGCCGGCCAGACCGATGCGAAGACGCGCTCCGGGCGGCTCGTTCATCTGACCATAGACCAAGCAGGTCTTGTCGATAACGCCAGACTCGCTCATCTCGAGGAACAGGTCGGTGCCCTCGCGGGTACGCTCGCCGACGCCGGTGAACACCGAGGTGCCGCCGTGCTCCTGGGCGAGGTTGTTGATGAGCTCCTGAATCAGAACGGTCTTGCCGACGCCGGCGCCGCCGAACAGGCCCGTCTTGCCGCCACGGATGTAGGGCTCAAGCAGGTCGACGGCCTTGATGCCGGTCTCGAAGATCTCGGTCTTGGTGGTGAGCTCGTCAAAGCGGGGCGCTGCATGGTGGATGGGGTAGAACTCCTCCACCTCGGGCATGGGCTTGCCGTCGACAGGCTTGCCCATGACGTTCCAAATGCGGCCGAGCGTCTTGGGACCAACGGGCATCTTCATGGGCTCACCGGTATCGGTGGCGATGAGGCCGCGCTGCAGGCCGTCGGTCGAGGACATGGCGACCGTGCGGACGACGCCGCCCGGAAGCTGACTCTCGACCTCGAGGATCGTGCTCAGATGACCGATCGGGGTCTCGGCCTCGACCGTGAGCGCGTTGTAGATCGGGGGCACCGCGCCGTCAAACTTGACGTCGACGACAGGGCCGATGATACGCACGATGCGACCATCACCGGCAGTCGTCCTCTTGGTGGCTTCCTCGACCGCAAGCTTTACGGTGTTATTAGCCATTACTGTTCCTCCAATGCTGAGGCTCCGCCGACGATCTCGTTAATCTCGGTCGTGATCGAAGCCTGGCGCACGCGACTATACGTGCGGGTAAGGGTCGAGATGATCGCGGTGGCGTTTTCCGTCGCGGAGTGCATGGCCTTGCGGCGTGCACCCTGCTCGGCAGCCGCCGAATCGATCAGGGCCTGGTAGATGACCGTCAGGATATACGACGGTACAAGCTTGCCGAGAACATGCTCGGGAGAGGGCACGAACTCGAACGTGGACGAGATGCGCTTAGGGGCGTCGGTCTCGTTCTTACGCGGACCGTGGGCCATAGCGATCATCTCGGGGTCGAGCGGCAACAGATGCTCGACGCGAAGCTCCTGATCCACGCGGTTCTTTGCGTGGTGGTAGACAAGCTCGACACGGTCAAGCTCACCGGCACGATACGCATCGCAGATATGAGAGGAGATCATGCGGGCCTGATTGAAATCGGGCTCAGAGGAGTTGCCCTCAAAGTGCATGACGACGTTTGCGCGGTCGCGAAAATACGTGGCCGGCTTGCGCCCGCACGCGATGATCTCGCACTCGATGCCGTCGTTCGCCCAAGAAGCGGCGAGCTTTTCGGCCGTACGCTCCACTGTCGTATTGAAACCGCCGGCAAGGCCGCGGTCCGAGGCAATGACGACAATCAGGCCATGCTTGACGCTCTCATGCTTCTGCAGCATGGGATCGGTGCCCGAACAGGAGGCGTCGCCGGCGACCGTCAACATGACGTCGGTCAGCGCCTCCTTATAGGGCTCGGCCTGCTTGGAGCGATCGAGGGCACGACGGATCTTGGCCGTAGAGACCATCTCCATCGTGCGCGTGATCTGCTTGGTCGTGGTAACCGAGGAGATTCGCTTCTTAATGTCGCGAAGGTTGGCCATAGGGCTTAGTTCTCCTCTGATCCAGAAACATCCGAATGGTGCTTAGCCATGAACTGCTGCTTAAAGTCGCCGATGACGCGCAAGAGCTCAGCCTTGGTGTCATCATCGATCTTCTTGGCGCGAACCTTGTCGAGCAGTAAGCCAAAGCCATTGTCCATGTACTCGATGAGCTCGGCACGGAAAGGCAGCACGTCGGCGATCTCCAGGTCGTCCAGGAAGCCCTCGTTGCCAGCGAACAGCGCAACGATCTGCTCGCCAACCTCAAATGGTTTATAACGCGGCTGCTTCAGGAGCTCGGTCATGCGGGCACCATGGGTCAGCTGCTTCTGAGTAGCCTCGTCAAGGTCGGAGCCGAACTGCGTAAAGCCGGCGAGCTCCTGATACGAAGCGAGGTCCAGACGGAGGTTGCCGGCGACCTGCTTCATGGCCTTGGTCTGCGCGTCGCCACCAACGCGGGACACGGAAATGCCCACGTCGACTGCCGGGCGCTGACCCTGGAAGAAGAGCTCGGACTGCAGGTAGATCTGACCATCGGTAATGGAAATGACGTTGGTCGGAATGTAGGCCGAGACATCGCCGTCCTGGGTCTCGATGATCGGAAGTGCCGTCATGGAGCCGTAACCGTTCTTCTTGGACATCTTGACGGCACGCTCGAGCAGACGAGAGTGCAGGTAGAAGATGTCGCCAGGATAGGCCTCGCGTCCGGGCGGACGATGCAGCGTCAGCGACATCTGACGGTAGGCCACAGCCTGCTTGGACAGGTCGTCGTAGATGACGAGCACGTGACCGCCGGGGTTGGTCTCGTTGGCGGGCTTACCATCCTCGCCGTTGTACATAAAGAATTCGCCGATAGCGGCACCGGCCATAGGCGCGATGTACTGCATAGGGGCGGAATCGGCAGCGGTGGCCGAAACGATGATGGTGTAGTCGAGCGCACCGTGCTGAGCGAGGGTCTCGCGGATGTTGGCAACCGTGGATGCCTTCTGGCCGATGGCGACATAGATGCAGACCATGCCCTTGCCGCTCTGATTGAGGATAGCGTCGATGGCGATGGCGGTCTTACCGGTCTTTCGGTCGCCGATGATGAGCTCACGCTGACCACGGCCGATAGGCACCATGGAGTCGATAGCCAACAGGCCGGTCTGAACCGGCTCGCACACCGGGGTACGGTCGATGACACCGGGGGCCTTGAACTCGATGGGACGACGGTGCGTGGCGACGATGTCACCCAGGCCGTCGATAGGCTGGCCGAGCGGATTGACGACGCGGCCAAGCATAGCACGGCTCACAGGGATATCCATAATGCGGCCAGTGGTGCGGCACTCGTCGCCTTCCTTGATGGAGTCGACGGCACCAAACAGAACGGCGCCGACCTCGTCACGGTCAAGGTTCTGGGCAAGGCCGAAGACGGTCTCACCGGTATCGGAGCTCTTGAACTCCAGAAGCTCGCCTGCCATGGCGCTCTTGAGGCCGGAGACGCGCGCGATGCCGTCGCCGACCTCGTCGACCGTTGAAACCTCATGCGTATCGACCGTCGCGGAGAGACTCGTGAGCTGCTCCTGCAGTTTCTTGGCGATATCCTGGGCATTGAGGGTTTCGGACATTAGGCTTCACCTCCGTACGAATTAGCAGAGTTTGCGAGGGTCTCCTGCGCGATGCGCAGCTGCGTCTTGACGGAAATGTCACGACGCTCGCCGCGGGCCTCGAGCACCAGGCCGCCCACGATAGACGGGTCGACCTGCTCGATAAGGAATACCTTGCGGCCGAAGTCCTGCTCGCATTTCTTAGTGATGGTTTGACGCAGCTCGTCGTCGAGCGGGATCGCCGTGGTGACGGTCACGCCCACTACATCCTCGTCTTCCTCGGCAACATACTTAAAGGCAGCTGCCACCTTGGGAAGAAGGTCGAGCTGGTCGCGCTTGGACATGGTGTCGAGCACGGCGATGATCTCGGGGCTGGCAGAAGCCAAGCGCTCGATCATCTCGAGGTCCTCGAACACATGGTTCTCGGCCTTGGCGGCTTCCAGAAGGGAGCGCACATAGGTCTCGAGCACCTTGTCCTGATAGCGGCTAGTCGGCATTCAGGCTACCTGCTTCCTGGATGTAGCGCTCGATGAGCTTCTTCTGCTCGGCCTCGTCCTCGAGTGCCTCGCCCACGATCTTGGTGGCGACGGCAACGGACAGGTCGGCGATGGAGCTCGCGGCACCGGCGTAGATGGACTTGCGCTCGTCCTCGACAGTCGTATGGGCCTTGGCGATGATCTCCTCTGCCTCCTTGTGAGCAGCCTCGATGATACGGGCGCGCTCGGACTCGGCGTCCTTACGGGCCTCGAGAACGATGTCGGCAGCCTGACGACGGGCGTCGGTGACGATCGAGTCGGACTCAGCACGCTTGGCGATAGCCTCCTGCTTGGTCTTCTCGGCCTCGTCGAGGCTCTCCTCGATCTTCTTGCCGCGCTCCTCCATGGTTTTCATGATGCCCGGCAGGGCGACCTTGGCCAGCACGATCCAGATAATCAGGAAGGCGATAAGCGCCGGGATGAACTCCGCCATCTTAGGGATGAGGATGTCCGCACCGGCAGCGCCGTCCTCGGCGAACGCGGAAACCGGCATGAGCAGCGCGGCCGCGGACGCGGAGAGTGCGATCGCGCTCTTCTGGGATGAAAGATTCATACTTGACGCTCCGTGCTATTTAACGATCAGCGCGACAACGAAGCCGATCAGAGCCAGAGCCTCGCCGAAGGCGGAGCCCATGATGAAGACGGTGAACACGCGGCCCTGGACCTCAGGCTGACGGGCCATAGCACCCGTAGCACCCAGAGCAGACAGGCCGATAGCAAGACCAGCGCCGATAACACCGAGACCGTAACCGATAACTCCCACGATTCCTCCTTTGTCGTGCGTGTCTTATTTCACGCAGGATAACCTTTTTTATAACTGCCGGGCTCCATGGGTACGGGCACCGGCGGTTTAACGAATTGCTTACCTTTAAGGCGCGAGCGGAAGGCTACTCCTCCTCCGCGACCTCCTCTGCCTCGGAGACATACACGGCGGTAAGGACCGTGAAGACGTAAGCCTGGATGGCGCCGACCACAAGCTCGATCGCATAGATCAGGATGAGGATGGCAAGCCAGGCTAGCGAAGGCAGGGCGCCAACGGCGTGGGCCGCGGAAACCTGCTGAAGCAGCAGCTGCATGAACATGCTCGCCATGATGGCGAACGAGCCCATGACCACGTGTCCTGCGAACATGTTGCAGAACAGACGGACGGCAAGCGTGATGAGACGCAGGAAGGTCGAGAAAAGCTCGACGACCCACACAAGCACGTTCATCGGGAAGCTTACGCCCTGCGGGGCGAGGCTCTTGATGTAGCCGATCACGCCGTGAGCCTTGCATCCGTAGTAGATGAAATACACGAAGGCGAAGATGGCGAGCGCGGCGGTGGAGCCGATTGCGCCGGTGCCGGGCTTCATTCCCGGAATCAGGCCGATCATGTTATTGATCAGGATGAACAGGAAAAGCGAGCACAGGAACGGGAAGTGCTTCTTCCAGTTCTCACCCACGACGCCCTTGCCGATATCGTTCTCGACGTACTCGATGATGTACTCGAAACCGTTGACGAAGAAGCCCTTGGGGACCAGGGTCTGCTTCTTCTTGAACACGGCCAGGACGATCAGGAGCACGATCGTGGAGACGATCAGCCAAAACGAGTACTGCGTGATGCCGCAGCTCAGATCGCCCACGACAGGGGTGGAGCTGAACTCGCTGACCAGATGATTAATCTCATCAGGCAGCTTTTCAAAAATTTCCACGACTTACCTTTCGACCTCATGAGGATCTCGCAGCGCCTTGACGACACGAACCGTGCAGGCAGCCATAAAGGCCACGAAGCCGATCGCCTCGCCCAGGAGGAACATGCGAAATGCCTCTCCGAACAACACAAACACAACCAAGGTAAAGACGAGCAGGGCGATTGCCGAGACCGCAAGACTCACCATACCCTTGAGCATGTCCGCATTCTGTTTATCGTCAAGAACCGGCTTGAGCGTAAAGACAAAGGGAAGGAAGGCAATTGCGCCCGCGATGGCGCCTGCAACGATAGCGAGCAGATCGGCTATCTGAAACACTGGCGTCCTCACTTTCCTTTTTAACGCTTCACAGAACAGTTCCCGCCAAACATTGGTGACTATTGTACGAGCCAATCGCTAAAGTACAACCGAAAAAGCATCGGTTAATACGCACCTGTTCGTTTTCTTAAGACCTTCTTTATGCCGCAGGTACGGTAATACGTTTTTCTCGAACCCTGCAGGGCAAAACGTCCGTTAACAGGAGTGCGCGCGGTCGCCGTTTGTTCGTCCGCGCGCACCGGTTCGTCGTAATTGCAGCCGCGGCCGGTTATCCCAGCGACAAGAGCGTGCCGGAG
>CAUAWV010000048.1 GCA_958433005.1 uncultured Collinsella sp.
GTCGGCCGGAGGCAGGCGGGCGTTACGTTTGTCGCGAGTTCCGCACGCAAAGAAGGCCACTTAATGTGGCCTTCGTCTTGCATAGGACTGTAGAGCAGCAAACGTAACGCCCGCCCGTCTCCGGCCGACGGTCGAGTGGACTACTTTGCGGCGCCGGGGATGCCGTGGGAGGTTTTGGCGGTTTTGGCTCCGTTTACGATGGCGGTTTGCAAAGCCCTTACGGCGAGCATGCCCAGCAGGTCTAGGGGAACGGCGGCGCTTGCCTGGGCGCCCAGTTTGCCGCTGGCGAGGGTGTAGATGGTGTCGCCGTCGTTGGTGGTGTGCGTGGGACGGATGGCGTGTGCGTAGGCGTCTGCGGCCATTTGGGAGACTTTGGTGGCCTGGGCCTTAGTGAGCTCCATGTTGGTGACGATGCAGCTGATGGTGGTGTTGGTGCGGTCGAGCGGCATCTGCATGGATCCGGCGGCGGCAAAGGCTGCGAGTTCCATGTCGACGATCTGGTCGCTATCGGCTGCGGCGCGCATACCGGCGACCCACTCGCCGGTGAAGGGGTCGACAACGTTGCCGCAGGCGTTGACCGAGACCACGGCGCCCACCTTGACGGGGCCGAGTGCCACGGCGGCGGCTCCAAGGCCAGCCTTCATGCAGGTGGCAGGTCCCATGAGCTTACCTACGGTGGCGCCTGTGCCGGCGCCCACGTTGCCCTGCTCGAGCGAGGCAGGGGTGTGGTCGAGCGCCTCGCGCACGGCGGCGATACCGGCCTCAATGTCGGGGCGTACGGTGGGGTCGCCAAAGGCAAGGTCGAAGATACAGCTGGAGCACACGATGGGCACCTGCGTGGGGCCGACGGGCAGACCAATGCCGCGGCTCTCGAGTTCGCGGGCCACGCCGCTTGCGGCTTCGAGGCCAAAGACCGATCCGCCCGAAAGGCAGACGGCGTGGACCTTATCAACGGTGTTTTCGGGACGCAGCAGGTCGGTCTCACGCGAAGCGGGAGCGCCACCACGTACGTCAACGCCACCGGTGGCACCCTCGGGCGCCACGATTACGGTGCAGCCGGTGCCAGCCTCCTCGTCCGTATAGTTGCCAAAGCAAAAGCCATCGACATTGCAAACATCGATGGCTTCGAGCAGTGTGTCCATGTTTTCTCCTATCGGTTTTCCGCCGGGCCTTATGCCCGGTCGGGATCCGTACGGTACGGCAAAATTGTAGGCGCCGGGGGATACCCAGCGCCAGATGCAATTACGAGAGTTTTTGAATCGCGCGTGCGACGCGAGCGATGGGCAAGCCCACCACGTTGTAGAAGTCACCCGAAATATCGTGCACAAGCATGCGGCCGCCTGTGCCTTGGATGCCGTAGGCCCCGGCCTTGTCCATGGGTTCGCCGGAGGCAACATAGCGCTCGATCTGCTCTTCGGTAAGCTCATAGAACGTCACGTCGGTCACATCGACAAACGACAGGCTCTCGGCGGCATGCGGAGCTGTAGCGTCGCCGGCTTTAACGATGCAGACGCCGGTTGCGACCTGGTGCGTGCGGCCCGAAAGCTCGCGGAGCATGGTGCGCGCCTCGTCCCCGTCTGCCGGCTTGCCCAAAATTTGGCCGTCAAAGGTGACAATAGTATCGGCCGCGACGGTCAGTTCGTTGGGCTCGGCATGTTCGGCCGTGACGGCAGCGGCTTTGGCACGCGCCAAGCGCTCGACGAGTGTAAGCGGAGCTTCGCCATCAAAAGGCGTTTCGTCGATATCTGCGGGAATCACGCGAATGTCATAGCCCGCCTCGCGCATCAACTCGATGCGGCGCGGTGATTGCGAAGCCAAAATCATAGCTGAATGCCCTCGGCGACCTTCTCGACGGCCTTGTCGCCGGCGAGCGTGCGCAGCAGCTCAAGCGCAAAGGGGAGCGACTGGGCCATGCCGCTGGCGGTGATGATGTTGCCGTCTTGCGTAACCTTCTCGCCGGTATAGGCGCCTTCGGGGAAGCTTTTCTCAAAGCCAGGGAAGCACGTGGCGTGGCGCCCCTCGAGCAGGTCGAGCTCGCCCAGGATAAACGGGGCGGCGCAGATGGCGGCAACGTGCTTGGTCGCGGCGAACTCGCAGACCACGTCGCAGACGCGCTGATCGGCGCGCAGGTTGGTGGCACCGGGCAGGCCGCCGGGCAGCACGACGCAGTCGTACTCGTCAAAGTTGATCTCATCAAAGAGCGCATCGCAGGTCACGGGGATCTGCAGCGAGCTTACGACCTCACGCGTGGGCATGATCGAGACGAGCGTGGCACGCACGCCGCCGCGACGCATGACATCGACCATGGTCAAGCATTCAATAGTTTCAAAGCCATCGGCGGCGAGAACGGCAACGCTGGGCATGAGGGTTCCTTTCATAGGCGGCATACAATTAGCCGTCTTATACCCCGAAGACCTCCGCTTGCCACGCTCGATTTCCCAATGATTTTTCTGAGCAATGATTAAGTGGCTAGTTGCGCCTAAGGTGGACGACGGTCTCGCAGTGGAAGGTTTGCGGGAACAGGTCGACTGGCGTGATCTTTACGGGGGAGAAGGCGCCTTCTTCGACAAAGCGTTTGAGATCGCGCGCCAGGGTGGCCGGGTCGCAGCTCACGTAGGCTACATCGCGAGCACTCGTGCTGGCGATAAGGTCGATCGCCTCGGGGGCGAGGCCTGCGCGCGGCGGGTCGACCACCAAGACGTCGGCATCCTGGTCGGGGAACTCGCGCACCGCGTCGCCGCCGATGACGTCGACGTTATCGAGCTTGTTGATCTCCAGGTTACGGCGTAGATCGCGCACGGCCGGGCCATAGGCTTCGACGGCGGCGACAAAATCGCAGCGGCGGGCGAGCGGCAGGGTAAAGGTGCCGGCGCCGCAGTACAGGTCCACGGCCAGCTCGTCTTCCTGCGGGTCGAGGGCGTCCATAACGAGATCAATCAAAATCTCGGCGCCCTTGGTGTTGACCTGAAAAAAAGACGGGGCAGACAAGCGCATCTGGCCGTTAGCGATGTTCTCGGTCCACGAGCCCTCTCCGGCGAGCATCTCCACCTTGGAAACGCGGCGGGCCTTCTTTTCGCCCTTGCTCATCACGCGCACGATGCTCGTGGGGTGAGCGGCGTCCGCCAGCACGCGGGAGACCTGCGAGCGCGGAAAAGAGCCTGTGGGCGTCCAGAGTGCGACCTCGAGTGCCTTGGTGCGGCGCGATGCGCGAATGCCCACGCGTTCAAGCCCTAAGTCATGGCTGCCGCTTAGATAGTTGAGTGCGCCGACGACCGATTTGAGCGCCTTTGGGAAGCGCTTATCGAACAGCGGGCACGCATCGACGGTCACGATTTTGCTGGGGTCGACACCGTGCATGCCAAGGCGCACGCGACCGTTGACGACGGTCGGTTCGAGCTCGATTTTATTGCGGTAGCCCCAGTCGTCCTTGGTGTGGCAGATGGGCTGTACCAACTCATCAACCTGCTCAGGAGCGAACTTGCCGATGCGCTCGAGCGTGGAGCGCAGGTTTTGCTCCTTGGCGGCGAGCTGTGCCGTGCGTGAGAGATTGCCCCACGAGCAGCCGCCGCAGATGCCCACGAAGGGGCAGGGAGGCTGAATGCGATCGGGGCTTGGCTTGAGAATCTCGGTGGTGCGGGCGCGCATGAACGACTTGCCGTCCTGTACGACCTCGGCCTCGACGGTGTCGCCTGCCACGGCACCCTGCACAAAGACGGCTTTGCCGTTGTCGGCGTGCGCCAGCCCGTCGGCGCCGTAGGTCATCGATTCTATAGTGAGCTTCATATCCCTGCCTGTCATTCGTGTTGTTGCTCGCACCATGGTAGCAGGGAAAAGCGCCCCGCATCCGAGGCTTTCCTCAAATGCGGGGCGCTTCTACAAACTGCTTCTACAAACGACTATTTCGTCTTGCCGGTAATGAGCGTCTTAAGACCCAGGCCGATCAGGCCCAGGCCCATGCGCACACGACCGGGGCGATGGCGCTCGATGGCCTTGGTCTTGCCGGCGGGCTTATCGCGACGGGCGCTCGTCTCGGGTGCGGGCTTGGCTGCCTGCGGCTCGGGCTGAGGTGCAGGTGCGGGCTCGGGCTCAATGACGGTCGCCTGGACCTTCTGAACCTCGGGTGTGGCCGGCTGCGGCTTAGGAGCAGGGGCGGGCTTTGCCTCAATGACGGGCTCGGGCGCGGCCTCGGCGTTGCGGTAGGCACGCTCCAGCAGGGCTTCCTGCGAGTTGAAGGGTTTCTCACCCTCTGCGCGCTCCACGGGGACCCAGGTGCCGTCGCTCGTGAGGCTGCGGGCCTTCACGTTGTCGCGCAGCTGCATGCTCATGTACTCGTGCACCAGGGCGCGGCAGGTGGGGTCGAGCACGGGGAAGGCGATCTCCACGCGGTGCTCGGTGTTGCGTGTCATCATGTCGGCCGAGCTCAGATAGATCATGTCCGAGTCCACGCCAAAGGCGTAAACGCGCGCATGCTCCAAAAAGCGTCCGACGATAGAACGGACATGCACGTTCTCGGTCTTGCCAGGAACGCCCGGCTTGAGGCACGAGATGCCGCGGATGATCATGTCCACGCGGACTCCTGCGCACGATGCCTCGGCGATCTTGTCGATGACCTCGCGGTCGGTGAGCGAGTTGAGTTTAAAGAACACGCGGGCGGGCTCGCCGGCGAGGGCGCGCTGGATCTCGCGGTCAAGCCCGCGCATGATGAGCGGTTTCAGTCCGACGGGCGCCACACCCAGGAAGCGGTAATCGCCGCGCAGGTTGCCCAGCGACAGGTTGCGGAAGAACAGGTTGGCGTCCTCGCCGATGCCGGGGTGAGCGGTCATGAGCATAAAGTCGCTGTAGAGTTTGGCCGTCTTCTCGTTAAAGTTGCCGGTGCCCAGCAGCGTCAGGCGCGTTAGCGCCATGCCCTCGCGATAGGTGAGCTGGCAGATCTTGGAGTGGCACTTAAAGCCCTCGGAGCCGTAGATGACGGTGCAGCCGGCCTCTTCCAGGCGCTCGGCCCACTCGATGTTGTTCTGCTCGTCAAAGCGCGCGCGGAGCTCCATGAGCACCGTGACCTCTTTGCCGTTCTCGGCGGCATCGATCAGTGACTCGCACAGGCGGCTCTGCTTGGCCACGCGGTAGAGCGTGATGCGCAGTGAGATGCACTCGGGGTCGTAGGCGGCCTCGTGCACCAGATCCAGGAAGGGGTTCATGGCCTCATAGGGATAAAAGAGCAGCTTGTCGTGCTGAAGTACCTGCTCGCGGATGGAGCGGGTCATATCGATGGTGGGGTTGGGCTGCGGCTTAAACGGTGTAAAGAGCAGCTCGTTGCGCAGGTGCTCGGGAATCTTGCCCTCAATGCCAAAGACGTAGCCTAGGTCGAGCGGGATATCGCAGGTAAAGACAGAGCGGCGCGAAAGCTCGAGCGCCTTGCGGATGGTCTTGAGCGTCGCCTTCTCGAGCGACCCCGAGACCGCGAGCACCACCGGCTGCAGGCGCAAGCGTTTCTTGAGGATGCGCTTCATGTGCTGACGGTAATCCTCTTCCTCCTCGACGCCCTCGCCGTCCGGGTCGATGTCGGCGTTGCGGGTGACGCGGATGAGCGCGCGGTCGAGCGGCTTATAGGAGCCAAAGCAGCTGTCCAGGCAGGCGAGGATGACGTCCTCGAGCAAGATGTAGGAGTAGGTGCCGGTGGGCGAGGGGATCTCGACCACGCGGTTCATCGAGGTGGGAATCTCGATCAGACCCAGCAGACTTTCCTCGTCGGTGACGCCGTCCAGGCCGCAGGCCAGATAGAGTGCGCCGTTGCGCAGGTTGGGGAAGGGATGGCGCGGGTCAATGACCAACGGCGAGATGACCGGCGACACGTAGGCCTGGAAGTAACGGGTTACAAAGGTGCGCTCCTCGGGCGTAAGCGAATCGATGCAGGCGCGGTGAACGCCTAGGATGTCGAGCTTGCCCTCGATGCTCTTAAAGATGGACTCCCATCGGGTAAGGAGCCCGGGCATTTCGGTCATGACAGCATCGACCTGTTCGGAGGCGGTCATATTGCTCTTGTTGTCGACAGGCTGTTTTTTGAGCTCCGCCAGATCGGACAGGCCGCCCACGCGTACCATGAGAAACTCGTCGAGGTTAGACTCGAAAATCGACACGAACTTTAGACGCTCGAACAGCGGAACGGTCTCGTCGAAGGCTTCGTCAAGCACACGGTTATCAAAGCGCAGCCAGCTGAGCTCTCGGTTCTGCGTGTACGAGAAGTCGCGCGGCGGTTTGCGCAGCTTTGCGGCGGCTTGCTTTTTTTCGATTTTGCTCGGCATATGCATCTGTCCGTTCAGTCCCCGCAGGGGACGGTTGCCTAACACTATTCACTATTGTCTCAATTTAGTCGACTTGTGGCACGGACGTATTGTGCGAACGGTATCTTAACCTACTTCTTACGCTGTCAAGCCATAGAGCTGACGCCCGTCGCGTTGCGAAAAACGGTCTAGATCCTCACTCAACTGCTGAGTATGTGTGAATAAGAATGATAGATAGCTGAATATCATCGAATACAGGCAGAAACACGAACAAGCGTCATTTATATACATAAAACCGTTGTAGATATGCAATTCTTAATCGAAAGATTGGAGTTGTAATTGCGAATGATTTTTGAGAAAAAAGAGCGTTTACCTTAGAAAAGCTACTTTAGAACGCCGAAGTGCATTATGGGGGAATCATATTCGATATACCGTTCATCGAACTTTGTTGACCGTTCGGGGGCGAGGTGGAATTGCGGTTGGAATTTGGATATAACTAGAGCTGTCAGCAAGCAGCACCCGTTACGGAAGGGTGCTGAGAGATTCGGCCGAAAGGCCCGAAAGAAAGGTAGGAGGCCATGACGAAAGGTCTGCACGTGCCTTCCGAGATCGGCAAGCTCAGGAAGGTCTGCCTGCACCGTCCCGGCGACGAGCTCCTCAACCTGCCGCCCGACGAGCTCGAGCGACTCCTGTTCGACGACGTCCCGTTCCTGGAGGTCGCGCAGCAGGAGCACGACACCTTCGCCCAGATCCTTAAGGACCAGGGCGTGGAGGTGCTCTACCTCGAGAACCTCGTCGCAGAGGTGTTCGACCAGGTCCCCGGCGCCCGCGCCGAGTTCACCGACCAGTACATCGCCGAGGCAGGCATCCGCGGCCAGCAGATGCCGCAGATCGTCCGCGAGAAGCTGGACTCCATCGAGGACAACCTCGAGTTCGTCAAGAAGACCATGGCCGGCATGACCAAGGCCGAGATCGACATGCCCCTCACGGCGTCCACGACCCTCGACTCCCTGGTCAACTCCGAGTCCGAGTCCGACCTGATCATCGACCCGATGCCCAACCTCTACTTCACCCGCGACCCGTTCGCGGTCGTCGGCGAGGGCGTCAACCTCAACCGCATGTACTCGGTCACCCGCAACCGCGAGACCCTGTACGGCAAGTACGTCTTCAAGTACCACCCCGACTACAAGGACGTCTCCCTGTATTTCCGCCGCGACTGCCAGTTCCACACCGAGGGCGGCGACGTGCTGAACATCAACGAGAAGACCCTCGCCGTCGGCATCTCCCAGCGCACCCAGGCCGCCGCGATCGACGTCATGGCCCAGAACATCTTCTGGAACTCCGACTCCAAGGTCGAGCGCATCCTGGCCTTCGACATCCCGGTCTCCCGCGCCTTCATGCACCTCGACACGGTCTTCACTCAGATCGACGTCGATAAGTTCACGATCCACCCCGCCATCATGGGCACCCTGCGCGTCTACGAGCTGACCGCCGGCAAGAACCCGGGCGACGTGAACATCCGCCTGATCGAGGACACCCTCGAGCACGTCCTGGAGGACGCCACCGGCGTTGACCAGGTCAAGCTGATCCCCTGCGGCGGCGGCGACCCGATCGCGGCCTCCCGCGAGCAGTGGAACGACGGCTCCAACACCCTGTGCGTCGAGCCCGGCAAGATCTGCGTCTACGCCCGCAACACCGTCACCAACGACGTGCTGTACAAGGAGGGCCTGGACCTTCTCGTCGTGCCCTCCGCCGAGCTCTCCCGCGGCCGTGGCGGCCCGCGCTGCATGAGCATGCCCTTCTGGCGCGAGGACCTCTAAGGTTTTCAAAGACCCGTATAGGTCTTAATACATACATCTAGCTGACGTTAGATGTCTCCCATTGGGGCGGTGCGGGTTTTCGCGCCGCCCCAATCTTGTATGAGGAACGTCAACACGGTTGGATGACTGCTTTTGTAAGGAGCTTGGCCATGGACATTAAGACGATTGGCGTTGAGGAATGGCTCAACGTTTGGGAGAAGAGCGCCACGTGGGACATCGCCCAGTCGACGATCTCGTCGCTCACCATGGGCGAGCTGCGCGCGCTCGATGAGCAGGACGGCGCCACGTTCTACGAGCGCCTGGACCGCGAGAAGATGAACTACGGCTGGATCGAGGGCTCTCCGGAGTTTAAGGCCGAGGTTGCCAAGCTGTATCGTCGCGAGGTCAATCCCGATCACATTCTGCAGACCAATGGCTGCACGGGCGCTAACCTCAACGCCATCATGGCCGTGGTCGAGCCCGGCGACCATGTCATCGCCGAGTGGCCCACCTACGCGCCGCTCTACGAGATTCCGCGTACGCTCGGTGCCGAGGTCGAGTATTGGGAGCTTCGCGAGGAGCTTGGCTGGAGGCCCGATATCGAGGAGCTTAAGCGCTTGGTGCGTCCCAATACCAAGCTCATCTGCATTAACAACGCATCGAACCCCATCGGAACGGTGCTCGATGCCGATACGCTCGGCCAGATTGCCGAGATCGCCCGTTCGGCTGGCGCCTATGCTCTGTGCGACGAGGTGTACCTGCCGCTTGAGAACACCAAGGCCTTTATGTCGATGGTCGACATGTACGAGAAGGCCATTGTCACCAACTCGGTGTCCAAGACCTATTCGACGCCTGCGGCCCGCGTGGGCTGGGTCGTGGCCGACGAAGAGGTGTCCAACCGCATCCGCACCTACCGCGACTACACCATGATCTGCGGCGGCGTGTTCAACGATGCCCTGGCGACCTACGTGCTCGAGCACAAGGACAAGATTCTCGAGCGCAATCGCAAGATCGTGTTTGGCAACCGCGATATCGCGCAGGCTTGGATCGATACGCAGCATCGCGTTTCCTGGACGGCCCCGCAGGGAATATCAACCTCGTTTATCCAGCTGGATATTCCCGAGGATGACGAGGAATTCTGTAAGCGCCTGTTGGCCGAGAGGGGAGTGCTGCTGGTCCCCGGTAGCCGCTTTGAGCTTCCCTGCGGCGCACGCCTGGGCTACTGCGCGAGCGAAGACGTTCTTCGCGAGGGCCTGAGGCTTTTGGGCGAGGCACTGGCGGAGTTCGATCGCTAGGATTCCGACGATCTTCGAGGGCCTTATCCAAATTGGCCGAAGATAATCGAAAACGGACCCGTTTCCCTAGGGGAAGCGGGTTCGTTTTTCTATACCGAGAAGTCAAGTTGTTACAAATGGGGCCGTAAAGCGAGCCGGTATCCGCTGGGCCTTATACTGAGCTTCCGGTGAACGGTATCAAGCGTCTGGTAAACGGTAATTTGTTTACCAGAAATGAATAGGACAAACTTTTTTCTGAATAAAAATGAAAATGGTTGAGACGCGGCATGAATCGCTGATTCTATTCATAGCTTTATTAGAAATATGCAATTTGAGGGTGGTTTAATAAAGTTAAGTTCCATTTGTTATTTGGACTGAAAACGCGTTTTAGCACGTAAATACACTTTATTATATCAAAGTGTGCCATGCGTGAAGTATATGTGTATGCCGTTCACCCCTCATATAAAACCGTTCGGGGGCGAGGTGGAAGTATGGACTGATTTTGGATATAAATATGTCGTCAGCAATAACGCCTCACACGGAGGGGCGCTAACGAATCGGCCCTGACAGGGGCCCGAAAGAAAGGTAGGAGGCCATGACGAAAGGTCTGCACGTGCCTTCCGAGATCGGCAAGCTCAGGAAGGTCTGCCTGCACCGTCCCGGCGACGAGCTCCTCAACCTGCCGCCCGACGAGCTCGAGCGACTCCTGTTCGACGACGTCCCGTTCCTGGAGGTCGCGCAGCAGGAGCACGACACCTTCGCCCAGATCCTTAAGGACCAGGGCGTGGAGGTGCTCTACCTCGAGAACCTCGTCGCAGAGGTGTTCGACCAGGTCCCCGGCGCCCGCGCCGAGTTCACCGACCAGTACATCGCCGAGGCAGGCATCCGCGGCCAGCAGATGCCGCAGATCGTCCGCGAGAAGCTGGACTCCATCGAGGACAACCTCGAGTTCGTCAAGAAGACCATGGCCGGCATGACCAAGGCCGAGATCGACATGCCCCTCACGGCGTCCACGACCCTCGACTCCCTGGTCAACTCCGAGTCCGAGTCCGACCTGATCATCGACCCGATGCCCAACCTCTACTTCACCCGCGACCCGTTCGCGGTCGTCGGCGAGGGCGTCAACCTCAACCGCATGTACTCGGTCACCCGCAACCGCGAGACCCTGTACGGCAAGTACGTCTTCAAGTACCACCCCGACTACAAGGACGTCTCCCTGTATTTCCGCCGCGACTGCCAGTTCCACACCGAGGGCGGCGACGTGCTGAACATCAACGAGAAGACCCTCGCCGTCGGCATCTCCCAGCGCACCCAGGCCGCCGCGATCGACGTCATGGCCCAGAACATCTTCTGGAACTCCGACTCCAAGGTCGAGCGCATCCTGGCCTTCGACATCCCGGTCTCCCGCGCCTTCATGCACCTCGACACGGTCTTCACTCAGATCGACGTCGATAAGTTCACGATCCACCCCGCCATCATGGGCACCCTGCGCGTCTACGAGCTGACCGCCGGCAAGAACCCGGGCGACGTGAACATCCGCCTGATCGAGGACACCCTCGAGCACGTCCTGGAGGACGCCACCGGCGTTGACCAGGTCAAGCTGATCCCCTGCGGCGGCGGCGACCCGATCGCGGCCTCCCGCGAGCAGTGGAACGACGGCTCCAACACCCTGTGCGTCGAGCCCGGCAAGATCTGCGTCTACGCCCGCAACACCGTCACCAACGACGTGCTGTACAAGGAGGGCCTGGACCTTCTCGTCGTGCCCTCCGCCGAGCTCTCCCGCGGCCGCGGCGGCCCGCGCTGCATGAGCATGCCCTTCTGGCGCGAGGACCTCTAAGTCTTTCCGTTTCCGGTGCGGTCTCCCTACAACCGCACCGGTTTCGCCCGTCAAACGGGCGACACTAATACTTACGTAATTCATTTCTTCGAAAGGAAACGAACCATGGGTGTTAACCTCTCCGGCCGTAGCTTCCTCAAGCTCCTCGACCTCACCACCGAGGAGATCGAGTACCTGCTCAAGCTCTCCAAGAACTTCAAGGACATGAAGCGCGCCGGCGTTCCTCACCGCTATCTCGAGGGCAAGAACATCGTCCTGCTCTTCCAGAAGACCTCCACTCGTACCCGCTGCGCCTTCGAGGTCGGCGGCATGGATCTGGGCATGGGCGTCACCTACCTCGATCCGGGTTCGTCGCAGATGGGCAAGAAGGAGTCCATCGAGGACACCGCCCGCGTTCTCGGCCGCATGTATGACGGCATCGAGTTCCGTGGCTTTGCCCAGGACGACGTCGAGGAGCTTGCCGCTAAGTCCGGCGTGCCCGTGTGGAACGGTCTGACCACCGAGTGGCACCCCACCCAGATGCTCGCCGACATCCTGACCGTCCAGGAGAACTTCAACTACGACATCAAGGGCAAGACCCTCGTCTTCATGGGCGACTGCAAGAACAACGTCGCTCGCTCCCTCATGGTCGTCTGCTCCAAGCTCGGCATGAACTTCGTGGCCTGCGGCCCCGAGGAGTGCATGCCCGCTGACGACGTCATCGAGGCCTGCAAGCCCATCGCTGAGGCCAACGGCTGCACCATTAAGCTGACCACCGACGTCAAGGACGGCGTCACCGGCGCTGACGTTCTCTACACCGACGTGTGGGTCTCCATGGGCGAGCCCGACGAGGTCTGGGCCGAGCGCATCGCTCAGCTCACCCCGTATCGCGTTACCTCCGAGGTCATGGCTATGGCCAACCCGGGTGCCATCTTCCTGCACTGCCTGCCCAGCTTCCACGACACCAACACCACGATTGGCGCCGAGAAGTGCGAGCAGTTCGGCATCACCGAGCAGGAGGTCACTGACGAGGTCTTCGAAAGCCCCGCTTCCAAGGTCTTCGACGAGGCCGAGAACCGCATGCACACCATCAAGGCTGTCATGTACGCTACGCTCAAGTAAGAGCATCTAGCATCTCGCTCGGGGTGCATTGCTGCGCACCCCGAGCGCTTTTGTCTGGTAAAAATCTCGCATCAAGCGGCAGGCACGGCACGGAAGAGCCGCTTCGGGCGAGATCAGTAATTGATTTATGAAGGGGGGATGAGAACTATGACTGAGACCGCTAAGAAAAAGCGCGGTATGCCTTCATCGTTCACCATTCTTCTTGCTCTGCTGGCAATCGTCGCGGTTGTTACCGTTATCGTCTCCGGTACGTCCGGTGGCGCGGTTACCGCTGCCCGCTTGAGCGATTTCTGCACCGCCCCGGTCAAGGGCTTCGCTGACGCTCTGCCCGTCTGCCTCTTCGTTATGATCCTCGGCGGCTTCCTCGGCATGATGACCGAGACCGGCGCCCTGGACAACGGCATTGCCGTTCTGGTGCAGAAGCTTAAGGGCAATGAGATCATGCTCATTCCCGTGCTGATGCTCATCTTCTCCCTCGGTGGTACCACCTATGGTATGTGCGAGGAGACCGTTCCCTTCTACGCCCTGCTCGCCGCCACCATGATGGCTGCTGGCTTCGACCCCATGGTCGGCGCCGCTACCGTCCTGCTCGGCGCTGGCTGCGGCTGCCTGGGCTCCACGGTTAACCCGTTTGCCGTCGGTGCTGCCGTTGACGCTCTGACTGGCGTTGGCATTGAGGTCAACCAGTCCATCATCATCGGCCTCGGTGCCGTCCTGTGGATTGTTACCACTGTTATGTCCATCCTCTTCGTTATGAGCTATGCCAAGAAGGTCAAGGCTGACAAGGGTTCCACCATCCTTTCGATGCAGGAGCTCAAGGACGCCGAAGAGGCTCACGGCAAGGCTGCTTCCGAGGTTCACAAGGAGGTCAAGCTCACCGGTCGTCAGAAGGGTGTTCTGATCGCCTTTGCCTTCACCTTCGTCGTCATGATCGTCGGCTTCATCCCGCTGGCCGATCTCAACGAGGGCGTCGCCAACTTCTTCGATGCTGGCGCCGTCTATGACGCCGACGGTAACGCCATCGTTCAGGGCTGGTCTGCCCTGATCACCGGCCTGCCCATTGGCCAGTGGTACTTCGACGAGGCTTCCACCTGGTTCTTCCTCATGGCTGTCCTGATCGGTATCATCGGCGGCCTGTCCGAGAAGCAGATCGTCAACACCTTCATCACCGGCGCTGCCGACATGATGTCCGTTGTCCTCGTCATCGCTCTCGCCCGTGGTATCTCCGTCCTCATGGCTAGCACCGGCCTCGACGTCTACGTCCTCGATGCTGCCGCCAATGCTCTGGCTGGCCTGTCCGGCGTGATCTTCGCTCCCATGAGCTTCCTGGTCTACTTCGGCCTGTCCTTCCTGATCCCCTCGACCTCCGGTATGGCTACTGTCTCCATGCCCATCATGGGACCGCTGGCTGTTAAGCTCGGCTTCTCGCCCGAGGTCATGGTCATGATCTTCTCCGCCGCCATCGGTGTCGTGAACCTGTTCACCCCGACCTCCGGCGCCATCATGGGCGGTCTTGCCCTGGCCAAGATCGAGTGGACGACCTGGCTCAAGTTTGCCCTTAAGCTCATCGTCGCTCTCTCCGTCGTCTGCGCCATCATTCTGACCGTCGCCTGCGTGATGCTCTAAGTACCCCTTGGGTACCCCACGGAACCTTGACGATCCTGCAAAGGATTACCTGGTCATCGTCTTTCCGGTGGGGTAAACCCACCGGTAGACTCCTACCTTTAGCCCCCTCCCGTTCCGTGCGCGGGAGGGGGCGCTCTTATGTTGCGCGGGTCTACGAACCGCGCCACCACGCCCCCCGGCGCCGCCGCCCCCAACCCCCAAGGGTATAGAAAAAGCCAGGCAATACCCCAC
>CAUAWV010000049.1 GCA_958433005.1 uncultured Collinsella sp.
TCAGACGGTTAGTTCAGGTCGCGGAAGGTCGGGTAAGGAGCAAGCTTCCCAAGCTGACACTCGCGGGTTCGAGTCCCGTTGCCCGCTCCAGTTAAGAGCACAAGCACGGCACCATCACGGTGCCGTGCTTTTTTCAATAAAGTGCCGGGACTCGAACCCGACAGGGTGCGAGCGTAAATAAACGCGAAGCGTTTATAGCGAGCAGGCAAGGTCGCCGATAGGCGACCGCAGCCGGTGCGGATTTGCGAAGCAAATACGCGGACGTCCCGTTGCCCGCTCCATCGAGCACGGGAGACAGCCGGGGGCGTCAGATTCAACCCATTTTGCCCGCGCATGGGTGTAGGTCCGGGTGTGTCGCCGCAGCCGGTGCGGATTTGCGAAGCAAATACGCGGACGTCCCGTTGCCCGCTCCTGCTTCAAAATGTTAGGTTCATGCCTGCTGCCCATACTTGCACCTGCGCACGGTACAATGGTTGGGTTACGACCAACGTGCCAATAACCAAAAAGGAGCCGCTATGATCGATCGCTATACCCGCCCGGAGATGGGACACATCTTCTCCCTCGAGAACAAGTACGCCATTTGGCAGGAGATCGAGGTCCTGGTCTGCGAGGCCCAGGCGGAGCTCGGCAAGATCGGCATTTCTAAAGACGAAGCCCAATGGATCCGCGACCACGCCAACTTTGAGAAGGCAAAGGTCGACGAGATCGAGGAAGTCACGCGCCACGACGTTATTGCCTTCCTGACCAACATGAAGGAGTACATCGACGCTGATGTTCCCGAGGGCGACCCCAAGCCCAGCCGCTGGGTTCACTATGGCATGACCAGCTCCGATCTGGGCGACACGGCCCTGTGCTACCAGCTCACCCAGGCCTGCGACCTGATCATCGAGGACGTCAAGAAACTCGGCGATATCTGCAAGCGTCGTGCCTTCGAGGAGCGCAACACGCTCTGCGCCGGCCGCACTCATGGCATCCATGCCGAGCCGATGACCTTCGGCATGAAGTTTGGCTCTTGGGCCTGGGAGCTCAAGCGCGATCTGGACCGTCTTGAGGATGCCCGCAAGAACGTTGCCTTTGGCGCTATCTCTGGTGCCGTCGGTACCTATAGCTCCATCGAGCCGTTTGTCGAGGAATATGTCTGCGAGCACCTGGGTCTGGTTCACGATCCGCTGTCCACGCAGGTCATCAGCCGCGATCACCATGCCTACCTTGCCGGCGTTCTCGCCACCACCGCGGCCACCTGCGAGCGCATCGCTACCGAGGTCCGCAATCTGCAGAAGACCGATACGCTCGAGGCCGAGGAGCCGTTCCGCAAGGGTCAAAAGGGCAGCTCCGCCATGCCGCACAAGCGCAACCCGATCACCATGGAGAAGGTATGTGGCCTGTCACGCATCGTGAAGTCCAATGCCCAGGTTGCCTTCGACAATGTCGCCCTGTGGCATGAGCGCGACATTTCGCACTCCTCTGCCGAGCGCGTCGCCCAGGCCGATAGCTTTATCGCACTCGACCACATGTTCCAGTGCCTTATCCGTGTTATCGACGGCCTGCAGCTGTATCCGGCTCGCATGATGGCCAACCTCAACAAGACCCGCGGCCTCATCTTCTCCTCCAAGGTGCTCCTCGCCCTCGTCGACACGGGCATCACCCGCGAGGATGCCTATGCTATCGTGCAGGAAAACGCCATGGCCACCTGGCACGAGGTGCAGGATTGTGTTTCCGGCCCCACCTTTAAGGAGCGTCTCGAGGCCGACCCGCGCTGCACCGTCAGCCAGGAGAAGCTCGACGAGATCTTTGATCCGTGGGACTTCCTCACCCGCATCGACACGGTCTTCGATCGTCTGGAGCAGCTGAGCTTCGAGTAGGGTTGACCTAATTCGACCGCCTGCGGATGCATTTCAACCATTGGCGCCTTGCCCGTCTTGGGCAAGGCGCTTTTTTCGCTGTCGCACTGGCCCCCTGGTAATAAAATGAACCTCATCTGCTGTTTCGATGAAAGGAGGAGCGTGCCCAGACGTATCAAACGAGCCGCCATCGTCTCGTCGGTGCTCATACTTCTTGCTGCCGTCTGTGCGGTCGCCCTGACGTATACCGTTCGAAACAGCGCTCCCTCCCCGAATGAAGCTGACAAGGACCTCCCGGTACTCAAAATTGGCGTTACGGATAACGATCCCTATGTGTATATCGATACCACGGGCGACTACGCTGGTATCGATATCGATATCGCTCGCGAGGCTTGCAAGCGCGCGGGAATCAAGCCGCAATTCATCGACATATCTTGGAATGATCGTGACCGCCTGCTCAAAAATGGCGATATCGATTGTCTGTGGTGCGACTACTCGCCCTGTTATCGCGAAGACGAGTATTACTGGACTGAGCCGTATCTAACCATAACGGTTTCGGTTGCCACCAAGAAAACGAGTGGTATCAAGTCCTTGGCGTATCTCGATGGCAGCAAGACTGTTGCGGTGATTGCCGGTTCGGTGAGTGAACGCCGATTGCTTGCCGGGGACCTAGGGATCTCGCCGGATGTGCACATCAAATCATATGGCTCTGCCGAACTCTGCAAAGCTGCCCTGGTCAAAGGTTATGTTGACTGTTGGATGGCGGACGTCCAATCGCTCGACCGGCTCGTCGCGCAGTATCCCGGTGTTTATCGTGTGTTTGCCGACAACGTTATGACGGTTGACCTTGGCGTCGCGTTTAAGGACGGCTATGAGGGGGAGTACGTCAAAAACCTCGATACCGTGCTGTTCGAGATGGATCGAGATGGCACGATTGAGCGCATTGTGGGCAAGTACAAGGCAAGGGCGACGACGGACGGGCAAGGAGCGGAATCATGACAAATGATGAGCGCCGCTTGCGCCGAAAGGCATTAGTCACCGCGGCTATCTGCGTTGTGGCCAGCGCTGTTTTGTTGGGTCTGCTGTATGTGGTCGGTACGCATCGCTGTCTCAATAAAACGCTTGGGTTTGGCCAGGAAACCATGGTGTTTTTAAAAAACGCCTGCGAAAAATATGACCGATATGAACAGGGAAGAAAAACCGAGGCGACGCACAATTTGGATGCCGCGCTCGAGTCGTTTTCGACGTTCTTGCCGCCTGATTGCGTAGAAGTCAACGATGACCTCGTCGAGGAGTACGTCCATACCGAGCACCTTTCGGGAATGTTGGTCATGGACGCCGACGGTCATATGGCCGCTCATTACGATATCGACGGTCGCGATCCGCTGATGCTATGGCGAGAGGAGCTTGCCTGTTCGTCGGTCGCATCGATGTACCGAGGCTCCAAGGTGTCCTACTCGACGGTCGTTGAGCGTCGAGATGTCGACTTTGCCGTGAGTGTTGTTCCGTACGGTGATGGCGTAGCGCTGGGGTATCGATCGCTTGCGCCCGAGCCCGCCGATGATTATTCGTATACGATCGCCGACGTGCTCGTGAACAACACATTCCATCAGAGCCCAACGGTGTTCGTGATGCGCGATGCACAAATCGTTTCTTCAAACGATTCGACCGTCGATATAGCTCTCGCCCGGCTTCTTGCCGATAGCGGAATTGATTGGAAAGACGAAGGCTTATCACGTGTCGAATATCGGGGAAGTACCTGGTATGCCGTGCGTGCGGCATATAAGGACTATCGCCTGTTTGCGCTCTATCCCAAATCTGAGGTCATGTCGGGCAGGATTTCATTTATCACTGCCGGCGTACTGGCGTTCCTGGTGTTTTTGGTTGTAGTGCTGTTGGTGCGTATCGTCGCCGATCGTCGCAATTTGGCCGAAAAGGACAAGCAGCTCGGCATCATCAATGCCATCAGTACCACGTATGAGTCGACCCTCCTGTTGCATCTCGACACGCTTGAGATCGAGGGGATTAACATGTCGCCATCGGTGGCGAAGATATTTGCCGAGCACTCCGAGGCATATGACTTTTTTGCAACGGTTTGCCGAGACATTGTGAGTCCCGAAAGTCGCGAGGCGGTCATGGAGCTCTTAGATATAAAGACGCTTCGGGATCGTATGGAAGGCGTGCCGTACTTGGATGCCGAGGTACGAGACTGCCGAGGTACGTGGTATTCGCTGCAGGTTGTTCCACAGCGCCGCGATGAGCGGGGTCGACTGGAATCGGTCGTCGTGGCAACGCATAACATCTCGATGACAAAACGCGCCGAGGAGCTTTCTTTCCAGGACAAGCTGACGGGACTTCGCAATAGAAATTACCTTGAGTCCCTTGGCGACGACCTGGTGAACGAGTCCCTGCCCGTGAGTGTGATCATGATGGACTGCAATTTCCTCAAGCGTACCAACGATCTCTACGGTCACGAAATGGGCGATGAGCTGCTACGGCGTACGGCGTCTGTATTGAGGCGGGCGGCAGGCGAGAAATTTGTGCCTATGCGCATTGGTGGCGACGAGTTCTTGCTGATTTGCCCTCACACCGATCGCGAATCCGCATGTGAAGTAGTGCAAGATCTTCGCCTCAGCCTTGCTGCTGCGAGCGATGAGGTGCTGACGGTCAGTGCGTCGTTTGGCGTCGCGACGGCAGAGGCACCCGGTTATACACTGACCGAGATTTACCACATCGCTGACCACAACATGTATCAAGAGAAACGAAAAGTCCACGCTCGGGAAGCAGATTGCTAGTATTGCTACCGCCGGTTTGCGCATTGGGGAATGTTGAATCGGTGCCCGCGATACTTTATCGGTTCGGACGGGGATAATAGACGTCTGAAATTGCTTTACGAGAGGGGAACGCAATGATTAGTTTTGATTACAAGCCTCAGGGCGTATGCACTCGCAATATCCACCTTGACCTGTCCGATGACGGCAACAAGGTGGTGGGCGTCGAGTTTACCGGCGGCTGCGATGGCAACCTCAAGGCCATCTCCAAACTGGTCGAGGGCGCTCCTGCCGACCGTGTGATCGAGGTTCTTGCCGGCAATACCTGCGGCATGAAGAAGACCTCTTGCGCTGATCAGCTTACGCGCGCTATCGAGGCCGCTCGCGCCGAGATCGCCTAATGGGTATCGCCGACCACATCAAGAACGGAATATCGCGCCGCGGCTTTGTGCTCGGTGGAGCTGCCGCGAGCGCTGCCACGGTGCTTGCCGGATGTTCGAAAAAAACAGGCACCAGTGATGATGCCGCTGGCGAGCCGCAGGTTATCAAGGACGATTCGAAGATTGTCTCGATTACTGATGAGTACGAGGCAGTTGACATCGATCTTGAGCCGGCGGCATCGTGGACGCTGCCGCTGGGCACGTTGCTGTACTACTGCGATGGTGACTATGCTGCGGCAATGATGGCGCCCGCATCGGCACTGCACGCCAACACACTCGGTGTGCTCAACCTGGGCGATGGCTCGCTTACCACATTAATTGAGAATCCTATCGAGGGCACGGGATATGCTTTTTACGATGTCCGTGCCGGCGACGGCGTGTTTGCGTGGGTTGAGATGAACTTTGCCAGTTCATCGTGGAAGCTCTACGCTCAAAATCTGTCGGGCGCTTCGCTCTCTGGCGACGTGGTTGAGCTCGATCGAGGTGGCAAGGACTACGATCCGCCGCTGTTTACGGCGTTCGGGTCATCAGCCATCTGGTATAAAATGCCTTCGGCAGGCGGCAATAAAACGAGTAGTGATTCGTTTTGCTATCGTCGCTCGCTTGATGAATCCAAGGCCGAGACAATTTGGAAATCGACGGGCCGTTTCGCATCCGCTCCGCGTGTGAGCGACGGCATCCTGACCATCTCGCCCCGCGTGCACAATGATGAGGGCGTCTATTACGGTATGACGGCGATCGACCTGACTGACGGCAACAACACGAAGCGAGCTCAGCTGGTGCTTCCTTCGTCGGTTTCGCCTTTCGAGGCCGTGTATATGGGCGACACCTTCGTGTTCTCCATTGAGGCGACGTATAGCGGTGTGGGTAGCCTGGGCAATATGGGCACCTATATCGGTAACGAGGATGGGCCGTACCTCTTCCTTTCGCGTGAGCCGCTCGCGTGCGCTGCGGGAAGGAAAAATAAATACCTGGTCAAAGTTCAGGCGTCGCATTTTTTGATTGACACTTCGGCTAAGACCTACGGCTCGCTTCTGTCGCCCGACCGAGCCTTGGAGTATGGCGATTATCCTGCTACGGCGGGTAAATCGAACTCGTTCTTAACGTACGCAACGGTGCGTAACAGCCAGGGAATTCCCGAGACGGTTACCGCTCGCCTGTTCTCTCTTTAGTCTCCGAGGGGTTAAAAAGGCGTCGACAGGGGAATAAACGCGTTGTGACTATGAGTACCGCCCGCCGAGCTGTCGCGCCCATGCGATACCCGGTGGGCTCAGGTGCGTTAAAATGAGCTTGTTCTTAGCTAATTGAGACAGGGGGGCCGTGTTATGGCTTCAGATGCAAAAAAGATTCTGCTGGTCGAGGATGAGAAGGCAATCCGTGATGCTGTCGCTGCCTATCTCGAGCGCGAGGGCTATTGGGTTGTGGGCGTCGGCGACGGCCAGTCCGCTATCGAGGAGTTCGAGAAGCATCAGTTCGACCTGGTTGTGCTCGACCTTATGCTCCCCAAGATTCCCGGCGAGCGCGTTTGCCGCACTATTCGCGATACCTCGGATGTGCCCATTATTATGCTTACCGCCAAGGGTGAGATCGAGGACCGCATTATCGGCCTTGAGCTTGGTGCCGACGACTACCTGATTAAGCCGTTCTCTCCGCGCGAGCTCGTCGCCCGCGTCCGCGCCCTGTTCCGTCGTGCCCACCAGGCCGATGAGCCGGCCGTCGAGGTGCTCGACTTTGGCGATCTGGTCATTGACATCTCGGGCCACAAGATTTTGGTCGAGGGCAAGGAAGTCGACCTGACGGCTTCCGAGTTCAAGCTGCTCACCACGCTTGCCCGTCACCCCGGCCGCGTCTACAACCGCATGGAGCTGGTCGAGAAGGTGCTCGGCTACGACTTTGAGGGTTACGAGCGCACCATCGACAGCCACGTGAAGAACCTTCGCGCCAAGCTGGGCGACGACCCCAAGAAGCCCAAGTGGCTCTACACCGTCCACGGTGTCGGCTACCGCTTCGAGGCTCCGACCAAGACCGATAAGTCGGACGAGAAATAAAGGAAATCACATATGACACCTGCGCGCTTTGAAATCGGGCAAAAGCATAAGCAGGAGAACGAGGCGGGTTCCAAGGCTAGTTGGAACACGCCTCGTTCCGATTCACGGCCAACGATGAGCTATCCCTCGCGTATGGCCCTGGCTTTTGCCCTGACGTCGCTCATGACGGTATTGGTGCTGGTGGGCGTTGTCTCCGTTGTGTGGGGCACCGTCTTTTCGGATTACACGCGTTCCAATATCGTTGAGATCGCCAATTCTGCCGCCGAAAAGCTTGCGACGTCGTATGAGGAAAACGGCAATTGGACTGCGGGCGAGCTGCGCACGGTCGCGACATCGAGTTTGGTGTCCGACGATTTGGGCATGCAGGTCGTCAACAAAAAGGGCGTTGTCGTCTATGACGACTCATGGCCTTCGGCAAGTGCGACCGCCGATGTGCGCGAGAGCGAATCGACGTCGAGCAGCGCAAGCGGTAAAAAGGCCTCGCATAGTCCGGTTTCGTCGGCGCCCACCGACTCCGATAGCGTTGCCAACGTCGAAATCATAACGTCTTCCGGCGAGCATGTCGGACAGGTAAAGCTATGGGCGATCGGGTCCGACGCACTGCTCACCAAGGCAGATTCTGCGTTTAGAGAGAAGACCTTTAACGCCATGGCCCTTGCTGCGGTTGTTGCCGTCTGCATCTCGGTCGTTATCGGATCGCTCATGTCGCGCATGCTCACCAAGCCGATTCATCGTATTACCAGCACGGCCAAGCAAATTCGCGATGGTGATCTATCAGCTCGCACGGGCTTGCGCGGCGATGACGAAATCGATCAGCTGGGTGAGACCTTTGACGAGATGGCCACCTCGCTCGAGAAGGACATGAAGCACGAAAAGCGCCTGACCTCGGATGTCGCCCATGAGCTTCGCACGCCGCTTATGGCCATGCTTGCAACGGTCGAGGCCATGCAGGACGGGGTGTATCCCACCGATGATGAGCATTTGGAAACCGTTGCTTCCGAGACGCGTCGCCTTGCCCGTCTGGTGCAGCAGATGCTCGACCTGTCGCGCATGGAAAACAGCACGGCGCCGCTCAACCTTGAGCCGGTAGACATGGTTCCCTTCGTGCGCTCCATCGTCAACGCCCAGGAGCGCCTGTTTGTCGACCGCGATCTGCGCTTGCGCTTTGCAGACGAGACCCAAGGTCACGACGATGTCGTCGAGGCCGACCCCGATATGATCACGCAATGCGTCATCAACCTCATGAGCAACGCCATGCGCTACACCCCCGAGGGCGGTTGGGTTGTGGTGTCGGTGCTCAGCGACCGCAAACATGTCAGCATTGCCGTTTCGGATACCGGTATCGGTATTGCCAAGGACGATCTGTCGCGCATTTTCGGTCGTTTTTGGCGTGCCGATGCCAGCCGCGCCCGCGAAGCTGGAGGCCTGGGCGTTGGCCTCGCCGTGACCAAGCAGATCGTCGAGCGTCACCATGGCTACATATCCGTGGAGTCGGAGCTTGGAAAGGGTACGACTTTTACAATTCATCTTCCCCGCGAGCACACGGCGGACGCGGCATCTACTACAATGGAGCACTAGCTTTTCGCTATTCGGTGAAGGAGGGGCCGCGTCCCTGCCGCTCCGAGTTTGCGAAAACATGCGGGAAAGAACCCGCATTTCTGTCGTATTTAGGTAAGGAGTGACTCACGTGACAACGATGGAGCGTCGTCCGGATTCCCGTGGCAAGGTTCGTGATATCTACGATGCCGGTGAAAACCTGCTGATGGTCGCCACCGACCGCATTTCTGCGTTCGACTTCATTCTTCCCGACGAGATTCCGTTTAAGGGAGAGGTGCTCAATCGCATCTCGGCATTCTGGTTTGATAAGTTTGCCGACATCGTCCCCAACCATCTCGTTTCCATCGACCCGGCGGATTTCCCCGAGGAGTTTGCTGAGTATCGTGACTACCTCGCTGGCCGCGCCATGCTGGTTAAAAAGGCCCAAACGATTCCTATCGAGTGCATCGTCCGCGGCTATCTGACCGGTTCGGGCAAGAAGACCTACGACGAGAACGGCACCGTCTGCGGCATCCAGCTGCCTGAGGGCCTGACCGAGGCTTCCAAGCTTCCCGAGCCGCTGTTCACGCCGTCCACGAAGGCCGAGATCGGTGACCACGACGAGAACATCTCGTTCGAGCGTTGCTGCGAGATCGTGGGCGAGGACATCGCCACGCAGATTCGCGACCTTTCCCTCAAGATCTACAAGGCTGCCGCCGAGTATGCAGCGACCCGTGGCATCATCATTGCCGACACCAAGTTCGAGTTCGGTGTCATCGATGGCAAGGTTACGCTGATCGACGAGTGCCTCACGCCCGACTCCAGCCGTTTCTGGCCTGCCGCCAGCTACGAGGAGGGCAAGATCCAGCCCAGCTACGACAAGCAATTCGTCCGCAATTGGCTCAAAGCCAACTGGGATATGACGGGGGAGACCCCGCATCTGCCCGCCGAGGTCATCGATGGCACGTCCGAGCGCTATCGCGAGGCCTTCCAGATCATCACGGGCTCCCAGTTCACAAGCATGAAGGAGAACGCATAAGTGAGTACCCGTAGCGCCACGAACAAGCGCACGCAATCCCACGAGGTTACCGGGGTTGCGCGCAAGTCCGCTGCATCCGCCAAGCCCGCCCGTCAGGCAGCGAGCTCTGTCCGCGTCGTGCCGGCTTCGTCTAAGGCACGCCGCAAAGAGCTCGAGAAGGGCGAGAACCTCGAGGGCCTCTCTAAAGAGGAGAAGCGCGCCCGCAAGGCTAAGCAGCGCGCCAAGGAGGATCGCATCTACACGGTGTCGAATATCCTTCTCAAGCAGGATGAGGACTACACCAAGCGCCGCCGCATCTGGTGGGCCGTGCTCACTATCGGCATGGTGCTCGTCGTGGCCATTTGGGCTTCGCTGTACTTCGCTCCCGCTGGCATGGTGTCCAGCCCTGTCCAGATGGTCGGCATCGTTTTGTCCTACGTCGTCATTTTGGGTGACTTCATCTACGACTTCGTTCGTATTCGTCCCCTGCGCAACATGTACCGCACGCAGGCCGAGGGCATGTCCGAGAACAAGCTCAACGCCCTTATCGAGCGCTCGGCTGCCGAGGAGGACAAGAAGGACTCCAAGAAGAAGTAGCGTTTGCATGCATACTTATCGCTAAGATATAAGGCGCGTCGTTTTTGCGGCGCGCCTTTTTACTGTTCTATAGATAGATGGAGTGGCACATGATTCGAGCTGCCCTGACGGTCGAAGAGGCTCTGGAGGGCATGAAGGCCCTAGAGCCCAAGATTAAAAACTATGCGCGCCTGGTTGTCCGCAAGGGCGTAAACGTCAAGCCCGGTCAGGAGGTTGTCGTTCAGTCTCCGGTCGAGTGCGCGCCGTTTGCGCGCGTGGTGGTCGCGGAGGCCTATGCCTCCGGTGCCGGTCACGTGACGGTTATTTGGGCCGATGACGCCGTGACGAGGCTCACGTACGAGCATGTCGAGAAAAGCTATTTTGAGCAGACGCCCGAGTGGAAGCGCCTGCAGCTTGATTCACTGGCCCAGGATGGTGCCTGCTTTATCTTTATCGAGGGTGCGGACCCTGCCGCTCTTAAGGGCATCGATCCCGCTAAGCCTGCTGCAGCTTCTAAGGCAAGGAACACGCAGTGCAAGGTCTTCCGCCGCGGACTGGACTACAACATCAACCCGTGGTGCATCGCCGGCGCGCCGGTCGTTGCCTGGGCGCGCGAGGTGTTCCCGGGAGACGCCGATGAGGTTGCAATCTATAAGCTGTGGAATGCGATTCTGCATACCGCTCGCGCCGATGGCCAGGACCCGGAGAGCGACTGGGAACTCCATGACGCCGCATTCGAAAAGAACCTGCGTTTCCTGAACGACAATCGTTTCGACTACCTGCATTACACCTCGGCAAATGGAACCGATCTGACGATTGGCATGACGAAAGGTCACGAGTGGGCCGGCGGCAAGGGCAAGACGCCCGATGGGCACCCCTTCTTCCCCAACATTCCCACCGAGGAAGTCTTCACCTCGCCTGATCGTATGCGTGCCGACGGTATCGTGTATTCGGCTATGCCGCTCATTCACCACGGTAACAAGGTTGACGATTTTTGGATTAAGTTCGAGGCGGGCCGCGTAGTGGACTACGATGCCCGCGTGGGTAAGGCGACGCTTGCGAGCATTATTGACACCGATGAAGGTGCCGCTCATCTGGGTGAGGTCGCGCTTATCTCCAAGAACACGCCGATCCGTGAAAGTGGCGTTCTATTCTATGACACGCTCTATGATGAGAACGCTAGCTGCCATCTCGCGCTGGGTGTCGGTTTCCCCGAATGCATCGAGGGTGGGTATGACATGTCCAAGGAGGAGCTCCTGGAGCATGGCGTTAACGTCTCGAGCACGCACGTCGATTTTATGATCGGCACGGACGATATCGATATTACGGGCATTACGCCTGATGGACGTGAAGTTGTGATTTTCCAGAACGGCCAATGGAGTTGGGAATAGCCCCAGACCGTGGTACAATGCCACCCGCGGGCCGTTAGCTCAGCTGGCAGAGCAGGGGACTTTTAATCCCAAGGTCCAGGGTTCGAACCCCTGACGGCCCACCATAGAATAGAAAAGCGACTGGCGGATGCCGGCCGCTTTTTTGTTGCCGCGACATGGGTTCGAACCCGAAAGGGCGCGGAGCTGAGTAAACGCGTGAGCGTTTGCCAGCGCAGCGCGCAAGGCGCGAAGCGCCGCAGCGGCCGTCTGCAGAGCAGGCCGAACCTCTGACGGCCCACCCAAAGAAAGGAAAACGAAATGAAAACAGATAGATACGGAATTAGCGGCAGCACATTAAAGATAATAGCGGCCATTTCGATGGTTCTCGATCATGTAAGCAGGATCGTCCTGACCAATGGAATCATGACTCACGCATCGTACAATCAGATATCAGACGAACAGTGGGCGATTCTAAGCGAGGCTTCGGATGTGCTTCATGTTCTTGGCAGAATTGCATTTCCCTTATTTTGCTTTTTGATAGTTGAGGGATTTTTGCATACTCATGACATAAAGAGGTACCTGCGAAATATGCTTGTCTTCGCAATCATTGCGGAGCCCATATACGATTTCGTTCAAACCGGGCAACTATTTGACCTTCGGCAACAAAATGTTATGTGTGAGCTCCTGCTTTGCTTGGTCTTCTTGATAATTCTGGAAAAGATACAAAGCCTTTCAAAATGGAAGAGGTACATCGCAGAAACTGCTCTGATTGTTTTGACAGCACTGGCAGCTGAATACACTAAACTAGATGGCGGTGTGTATGGCATTCTGCTTGTGGCTGCATTCTATTTATTCCACGACAGCAAGGCCAAGATGTTCTTTGCTGCAGTATGCGCAGTGCTCCTTTCGTCATGCCATATAGTTGGCGGCGGATTTGAGTTTGCTACAGCTAATATATTTAATCCTGATGTTGCTGCCGCGGTCGTTTCGTTGCTGCTTATCAATCTTTATAATGGCAAGCGAGGGCTGAAGCTCAAATATTTCTTCTACATTTTCTATCCGGCTCATCTTGCTCTGCTTTATGGTGTCTCACTTATTGTTTTGAACTGTCTTTAAAAACTCTCAAACAAGTCTCTGAAAGCAGAACTAAATTGACCCTAAGACTGCTTGTGAATTTCCGGAAGACCTGTGAGATACGAGGATAGACAACGAGGGCTGTAGAAAGATGCTTCGAAAGCATGAATGGCAGCGAGAAAATGAGTTCGGAAGAACCCCTCTGGATGCTCCAGCATAGAATAGAAAGCGATCGGCTCCGGCTGGTCGCTTTTTTGTTACCGATGCACGGTTCGAACCCGAACTTCTATATATAGGAACGCTTGGCGAACAAAACCTGCCTTTTACCGACGGGAAACAAATAGCCGATGCTTTTGGAGTAAAGTGGCGCTCCAGAGATGACCGATGCCTCAACATCTATAAACCAGCTGGTCACCGCCAATATCAGAAGCTGATGCTTCAGTTATAACCTCAGTGACGTGACTGAGGGACCTATTCATTTGTGAACAAAATATGGAGTGCGCGATTCCCGCCCCCGGCGCCCCTCCGGTCTGGCAATATATCTCCTTGCCGCGCGGC
>CAUAWV010000050.1 GCA_958433005.1 uncultured Collinsella sp.
CCAATCTGACGTTCATTTTCGTGGGCGCGACCAGAAGGTCAGCGCCCTCTCATTTCACGTCACCTTGGCGCAAATGCGGCTCGCTCGCTGTTGGTGACTGACATCAGGTGCTCCGTTGTCGAAACGCGCTAACAAGAAGGGCCCGGCTCCGTTGCAGCGGAGCCGGGCCTTGTTGCATTTGCCCAGATAAAACCTGCCAAAATAAACCTGTCCCTTTTTGGCAGGTTAGCGGAGCTTGCTGGTCTCGAAGTACTCGGGGAACTGGTCCAGAACCTCGGTTTGGTTGCGGAACATCATGTGCAGGTGCTTGCTGACCAAAAAGCTCGCTTCGATGGGGTCGCGACCGGCGATAGCGCGGCGAATCTGCTTGTGCTCGTTCACGATGTCCCGATTGTCGAGAACCTGCGTGGCGGCGCGCAGCCAGCGGAAGCGCTCCAGGTCGGCATTGGTCTCTTCGAGCCACGACCAAACGGTGCTGCGACATGCGATGCTAAAAATCATGTGATGCATGAGGTTGTCGCTCAAAAAGAAGCCGATGCGATCCTCTTCGGCCATGGCTTTTTCCTGCAGCACGATGGCGCGGTCGAGCTGCTCGATGCCGGCCGACGTGGCTCGCGCACAGCACTCCACAATCACCTGCTTTTCCAGATGTTCGCGGATGTAGCAGGCACTCTCGGCAAGGGTGAGGTTGATGGGTGAGACGTAGGTGCCGCTCTGGGGCACGGTGCGCACCAGGCCTTCCTGCGCCAAGCGAACCAAAGCCTCGCGCACGGGCGTGCGCCCCATATCCAGGTCGTCGCAAAGTTGCTTGACGCCCAGCTTTTCGCCCGGCTTGTAGTCCAGGTAGACGATTTTGCGTCGAATGGTGTGGTAGGACTGGTCCTGTAGGCTCGTTTCCTGCTCGCCGACGTGCATCGATTCTTCCATAGCGCCTCGCAACTGTTCTATCAAACTCATATGTCAGTTGTTAATTATGCCGCGAATCAGCTCTCCGCGGTGGGTAATTCGGCTGTTGCCCAAGAACTATTGCGGCATCTTAGTCTGTGTTTGCGCAAGGCTGCGCTCAATGTTGCCGTATCATAAGCCGTCGCAAACGTGAAATAGAAAGAAGGAATCCCATATGCAACTGGCAAATATCGTACGCGAGCGCTGGAAAGGCGTTTTGTTCTGCCTGATCATCGCCATTCCCGCGACGTTGCTCGGCAAACAAATTGAGGTGGTCGGCGGTCCGGTATTCGCCATCCTCTTTGGCATGGTCCTGGCGCTCGTCTTTTCCAAGAATCGTCGCGAACAGCTCGCCGCCGGCGTCACCTATACGTCTAAAAAAGTCTTGCAGTACGCGGTAATCCTGCTTGGCTTTGGCATGAACCTCTCGCAGATTCTGTCCAAGGGCGCCCAGTCGCTGCCGATTATCGTGGCGACAATCTCGACTTCGCTTGTCATTGCCTTTGTGCTCTGCCGCGTTATGAACGTGCCGAGTAAGATCGCGACGCTTGTGGGTGTGGGCTCGTCGATTTGCGGCGGTTCTGCCATCGCCGCGACCGCGCCCGTCATCGATGCCGACGATCGCGAGATTGCCCAGGCCATTTCGGTCATCTTCCTGTTTAACGTTATCGCGGCGCTCGTGTTTCCGACGCTCGGCGGTATGCTCGGGCTGACAGACGAGGGCTTTGGCCTGTTTGCCGGCACCGCCATCAACGACACCTCGTCCGTAACGGCTGCGGCGAGCGCCTGGGACAGCATGCATCCCGGCGCCAATGTGCTCGAGAGCGCCACGGTGGTCAAGCTCACCAGAACGCTGGCCATTATTCCCATCACGTTGGTCCTCGCATGCTGGCAGATGCATCTGGCGCGTAAGGCCGGCGGCGACGCCAAAAGCACGTTCTCGCTTAAACGCGCGTTTCCCATGTTTGTGCTGTTCTTTGTGCTGGCGAGCGTAATCACCACGGTGCTTCAGCTTCCCGCGTCCATTACGGCGCCCATCAAGGAGCTTTCGAAGTTCTTTATCGTGATGGCCATGGCGGCTATTGGCTTTAATACCGATATCGTTGAGCTGGTCAAAAAGGGCGGCAAGCCCATCGCGCTGGGCTTTTGCTGTTGGATTGGCATTGCGTGCATGAGCTTGGGAATGCAGCACGTGCTGGGAATCTGGTAGAGAAGTAGCCAGTTTGCGTGTTGGCTGCTGGTGAGCGCATGCCTGCGGTGGAGCGATAGGAGCTCTTGCGGGTATGGCTTGTCCGCAGGTTTATAAGTCCCGAAGAGCTCTTATCGCCCCGCCAGGATGGCGATGCGGGGCAACACCTATACTCGCAGGACGGCGCTCTCTGCCCTATAGTGTTTGGTGAGCAATATCGTTCAATTTTGAAACACTCGGTCGTGCGACCGTCGGCGGCTGCACGTCGTCACGGACAGGGGCAAATCATGGATAGCGATGCCAAGCTGAACATCTTGACCGAGGCCCTGGCTGCTGCCGGGGCCTCGGCATTGGCAATCGATGCGCGTGGGGACGTCGCGATTTCGACCATGAATGACGCGGCGCTTGAGCGGGATGTGGCGGCTTTTGTTGCCGAACGCCTCGACCGTATAGGAGACGGCGCGCGTCTGGTTATGGGACGCGCGGGTGCGCGTCTGAGCTTGACCGTTCGCCCCACCGACAAAGAGGGCGGGGGGCTTTGGGTCGCCGTGGTCCGTGAGGTGCGCGGCGCCGCGGCGCACGCGGGCATCGAGTGGCTCAACGCCGACGAAGTTGAGGCCCGCTACGAATCGAGCGCGTACGGCATCGTTGAGGGGCCTGCCTCGGTGGCTGCGCCGGTCGCCGAGAGCTACGCGCGCGGTGTGCCCCTTATGCTCGAGGGCGAGCTGGGAACGGGTCAGGTCGAGATTGCCATGCGCCTCTATCTGGACGGTCCTTTTGTCGATCAGCCCTTTGTTGCCGTTGCGCTCGATGAGCTAACGGATCGCGGCTGGCGCCATCTGCTCAAAAGCGCCGAATCGCCGTTGTTCCAAACGGGGCTGACACTTTGCATTGAGGGCTGGAACACGGTTGGCCCCCAGCGTCTCCGCGAGCTCGTTTCCACGATGGCCGACACCGCGTTGGCGACGCGCTGCCATGTGGTGCTGACGGCGAATGACATGCCGGGCGGCAGCGAAAGTGATCAAGCCGCCTTTGTGACCGAGCGCTTCGCCTGTGCGGTGAGCGTGGCGCCGGCAATCGTCGAGCAGGGAGCCACGTCGCAAAAGATTGCGCGCTATTTGGAATATCTCGCTGGTGCATTTGGGACGGCAGCGCCCACGCTGTCTGCCGCGGCGACGAAGGCGCTCGATGCTTACCGCTGGCCGCGCAATTATCTGCAGCTCCGCGAGGTCTCGGAACGACTGTATATATTGGTGGGGGCGGGCACGGTGGATCGCGCTGTGGCGGAGGAAGTGCTAGCCCAAGAGGACGTGATTAAGACCGCAACCTTTGGCGCCCCGACACTCGAAAGCGACCTGTATATCCTGCGACCGCTGGCCGATACCGAGCGAGATATCGCGCATCTGGTTGTAGATCATCTCCACGGCAACCGAACCCGTGCGGCGGAGGTGCTGGGCATAAGCCGAACAACGCTGTGGCGCTTACTGAAGGACGATGACCGTTGAGCGAGGCGCCCGTGACCGCGCGCGACGCGTGTGCTACAGTCCAAAGCGTTATTGTTTCGATTTGGTTACGGCGTGCGGGGGCGTATGGCTGAGACTACAAAACCGAGCCGCAGAAGGCGGAGCGCCGCGCCGGTTAACCGACGCACAACATCGGTGACGTGGGGCAAACACGCCTCGGGGTTTGACGGCTCGTTCAAGCGCACTAAATACGGCTATCCTTCGACAGGTGCCCGCTTGGCAATGCAGGCAGAGTCCTCGCTGTGGGACCGCAAACGCGTGGTGGGCTCAAAGCTCAAGCACGACGGCACGCTCGGCTACATCAGCCGCGGGGCGGCTCGCCGCAGTGGGCTCAATCCTGCTGGTTGGCATCGTTATGTGCCGATCGCGGTCGTCGTTGCAGTGATCGTCATCGCACTCGCTGCGCTTGGCTACGCCGGCGGTGGCGCCAACTTGGACGCGGTGTTTAAATCGCCCGAGCTCGCGCATGCAGGCACAGAAATTGTTGAGGGCGCTCAGACCCAGACGAGCGTCGCGCCCCAGCGCGGTATCGTTGCGGCAGCCTCCACCATCGCCGACGCTCAAAAGGACGACGGCGAACAGGGCGACGGCGCCGAAACGACCCACACGAACGAAACGACGACAACTCCACCGGCAAGATAAGTTGCGAGCGGGTCCGCCGTTCGTTAGAACGGCGGGACTAATTACTTTACATACACCACGTTGTCGCGGCGGGGTTTGGGCTCGGGTGGCGTGTCTTCGGCATAGCCCAGAATGCAGTGACCGACACCGCGCAGGCTGCCGTCGGCGGGCAGGCCCCAGCTGGCCAGCAGCTCCAGGCCCTCGGGCGAGTCAAAGACCTCATGCGCGCGGTGAATCCAGCACGAATCGACACCCAGTGCATAGGCGGCGTTGAGCAAGTTGCCCATGGCGAGCGAGCCGTCTTCCAGATACGTGGGCACGCTGCGGTCAACCAGCACCACCACAACGGTCTTGGCGCCATAGAAGGGGTCGCTGTTGCTGCCCATGACCTGGGCGTTGAGCTGTGAGAGACGCTCGACGGTCGCGGGGTCGGTGACGGCGACAAACGTCACCGGTTGGCGGCCCATGCCGCTCGGTGCATATTGGCCGGCTTCGATAATACGTGCAAGCTTTTCGGCCTCGACGGGACGATCGCTGTATTTGCGGCAGCTGCGGCGATGGATGAGTGCTTCGATAGTCTCCATGGTGTCTCCTTGCGGTGGCGTTGCAGATGCCCCGTTCATACCCGTCGGGCTCAAACGATAGACGGTCAATTGCCCGGCCAAAAGGATAGATTCCAATTGGGAAAGTAGGTTTGCATAAAAGTACCTTCAGAATGTGACAAACAAATGGGATGGTTAAACGTTTTATCCCGTCTACCCTGCGGTTTTTTACCACTTGCCTAAATGACGAACGCATAACCTCTGATAAAGGTTTTACTAAAGGAGTACCAACGTTTATCAATGCGCCGTGGTGGCGCCGGGCCAGGAGGTAACATCATGTTCCAGGCTGGAGATGTCGTCGAGACCGACTTCGAAGGATTTCTGAAGCTGCTGCGTTCCAAGACGCGCGCTTTTGTGACGATTGACGATCACGAGTACTACATCACGCACACCGATGGCTATTGGCGTGTTCAGGATTGCGAGGCCCTCAACGACAAGGGCCACTTTACTGACTGCTCCGAGCTGGTCAACACGGTCTGCGAGGTCGTCGAGCTGCCGTGGATTGCCGGCAAGAGCCTGCATGACAGCTTCTCGGGCGCTACGGTCTATGAGGCCGTCGCCGCTTAACGGGCAATAAAACCCGCTTTTCACGTGACCGCTGGCGCTGCCCCCGCGCCGGCGGTCTTTTTCTGCCGATAGGCCATAAAAGTGCAAGCATTTGCGGAGAGCCTGTTGACGATAGTCAAAACTCGGACTAATCTAGAGATACAAAATTGGTCAAAAATCGGACAATCGAATGGTGGGATAGATGAATAGTGCGGTTACGCTGGTCGACTTCGACCGGTTGCTCAATGGACTCGACCATATCTATTCGGAGTTCTCGCGCGCCTGCGGTCTTTCGGACTGCGCTTACTGGATGCTCGTCGATACCAGCACGGCGGGCGGCAGTATTGCCGTAAGCCGCCTGACGAGCGAATGGTTCTACAGCAAGCAGACCATCAACTCGGCCATTAAAACCTTGACGGCGCGGGACTTTGCAACGTTGGAGTTTGCCGAAGGCAGCCGTAAGAACAAGGTTGTGCGTTTGACCGAAGCGGGCATGCGGTTTGCCGAGCGTTATGCGCTGCCGGCACTCAAGGCCGAGCAGCGAGCCTTTGGCGCGCTTGAGCCGTGTGAGCAGCGCGAGATTATGCGCTTGATCGGAAAATTCTCTCAGGTGCTCGGTGAGGAGTGCGAGGCATTTAAGCAGCATATCGCTGCCGAGAGCCAAGCCGAGAATCAAGGTGAGGGGGAGTCGTGCGACTGTTAATGAGGTTTCTGAAGCCCTATCGAGGGCTTGTCGCAGTGACGCTGCTGGTGCTGCTGGTTGATAACGTCGGCACGCTGTTGGTTCCCACGATGCTGGCGAACATGGTCAACACCGGTATCACCACGGGTGATGTCGACTACATTTTGCGCAATGGCCTCTACATGCTTATCGCGACCGGCATGGCCAGCGGCGGCGCGGTGCTGGGCTGCTATCTTTCGGCGCGCTTGGCCGCCAACGTGGCCTGCGATATCCGCAATGCCGTGTACGACAAGTCGCTCGAGCTCGCGGCCAGCGACTTTGAGCGCTTTGGCACCGGATCGATGATCACGCGCTCGCTCAACGACATCAATGTGATTCAGCAGGCCATCCTGCAGACGATCCAGCTGGTGCTGCCGGTGCCGTTCTTGGCCGTCGCGGGCATCATTTTTGCGTGGCTCATCGATCCCGCCATGGGTACGCTGCTGGGCGTGGTGGTTGCGATCGTGCTGGTGGCGGCAGTCTTTACCGTGGCTAACGCCGCGCCAATTTTTATGCGCCTGCAGAGCTTTATCGACCGCATGAACGTGGTGCTGCGCGAGAACATCGTGGGCGTTCGCGTCATCCGCGCTTTTAATAAAGAGCTTCACGAGGAGCAGCGCCTGGACGAGGTGTTTAGCGATTACGCGTACAACGCCATTAAGGTCAACCACCTGTTTGTGGGCCTTGATAGCTCTACCTTCTTTTTGATGAACATTGCCGAGGTGGCGGTGCTGTGGGTGGGCGGCAACCGCGTTGGCGCCCATGCAATGCAGATTGCGAGCATCTCCGCGGTGCTGGAATATGCGCTCCTGATCCTGTTCTTTGTGATGATGGCGCAGATGGTAGTGCTGACGCTGCCGCGCGCCGCGGCGTGCCTGAACCGTGCGCAGCAGGTGTTGGAGATTGAGCCGAGCATCGTGGACGGCGAACGTACGCTGGGTGACGGGGCGCCTGCCTCCGGGGGCGATGCGGATGCGGTCGCTGAGTTCGATCACATGTCGTTTCGTTTTGACGATGCCGATGAGGACACCCTGTGCGACCTGAGCTTTGCCTGTCGTCGCGGTCAGACGACCGCGATTGTGGGCTCGACGGGCTCGGGCAAGTCGACGGTGGCAAAGCTTCTGCTGCGTTTTCACGATGCCACCAAGGGTGCCATTCGCCTGGACGGCGTCGACCTGCGCGAGCTTTCGCAAGACGAGATTCGCGGGCGCATTGCCTACGTCCCGCAGAAGGCATGGCTGTTCTCGGGCACCGTGGCAAGCAATCTGCGCTTTGGTAACGAGGGTGCGACCGAGGCCGACATGCTTCATGCGCTCCAGGTTGCCCAGAGCACCTTTGTGCTCGATCAGCCGCATGGGCTCGATACCCCGGTTGCCCAAGGCGGTACGAACTTCTCGGGTGGTCAGCGCCAACGCCTGGCAATTGCCCGCGCGCTCATGAAGCGCGCCGACCTGTATATCTTCGACGACAGTTTTTCGGCCCTGGACTTTAAGACCGATGCGGCCCTGCGCCATGCGCTGCAGGACGAGACGCGCGACGCTGCGGTGCTCATCATCGCGCAGCGCATCTCGACGATCTTGCATGCCGACCAGATCGTAGTGCTCAAGGACGGCGAGGTTGTGGGCTTGGGCACGCATGGCGAGCTTATGGAAACCTGCGAGGTGTACCGCGCCATCGCGGAATCGCAAATGAAGGGAGGTGAGTAGCATGACCGAGGAGCTCAAGAAGCAGGGCGGCGTTGATGACGCCGTTGCCGCGGGGCTGGTCGAGGAAACGGCTGCCGTGGCACCCGAGCTGGATGACGCCGCCAAGGCCGCAGCCGAGCGCGAGGCTCGCCGCCAAGCGCTCTACGAGGAAAACGAACGCGCCGAGGACGAGCGCGCCCGCGCCGAGGCAGAGCGCATGCGCGATGTGGACGACGAGGACGAGAAACCCCGCGACACCTGGGCGACGGTGCGCCGCCTGTGGAGCGAGGCTGCCGGCGACCATTGGCGCTTCTATATCGTGTTCGCGAGCATTGTGTTCTACGCCATCTTTAACACCGCTGCGCCGGCATATAGCGCCCGCGTGATCGATGAGCTGTGGGGCCACATTCAGGTGGCGTTTGCCAACGGAACCACCTTCAACATCACTTGGGAGAACTGCGGCAAGACCATCTTCGTCTACTTTATGATCTGGACTGCCGCTGCCTCGTTCTATGCGCTCCAGAGCTTTTTGATGTCGAGCGTGGCCGAACGCCTCAACCTGCGTCTACGCAACCGCATCGCACAAAAGCTCAACCGTCTGCCGCTTGCCTTCTTTGACGCGCATCGTCCCGGTGAGGTCGTCAGCCGTGCGACCAACGACTTGGACAAGATGTCCGAGAGCATGCAGCGCGGACTGCTGCAGCTGCTGGTGTCGATCGGTACCGTGGTGGGCGCCGTGAGCGTGATGTTCGTGTTTAGCGTGCCGCTCACGCTGGTCTTTTTGTTCTTTATGACGCTGTCGCTGCTGGTGACCAAAGTGGTCTCGCGCCGCACACATGACGTGACCGGCGAGCGCCAGGAGTGGGTGTCCAAAATCACGAGCGCGGTCGAGGAGGGCTACTCGGGCCGTCTGGTGATTCGCGCATTCAACCGCGAGCACCAGAGCTCTGCCGAGGTGCACGAGGCCTCGGGCGAGCTGGCGCGCGTGAGCACCAAGGCCGACTTTATGATCAATGCCGTCGGCCCTGCGGTGCGCTTTATCGGCCGTTTGGCGCAGATCGTGATCGCGCTGGTGGGCTGCAGCATGCTGGTTGCCGGTCACATGACCGTCGGCGTGTTCCAGGCGTTCTTCCAGTTTATCTACGAGGCGTCCGAACCCATGACGCAGCTGTCGTTTACCTTTAACTCGCTGCAGAGCGCGCTGGCGAGTGCGGAACGCGTGTTCGACCTGCTCGATGAGCCCGAGATGGAGGCCGATCCGCTGCCGGACGAGGCCGCCAAGCTGCCGGGTCGCGTTGAGGGTCGCGTCTCTTTTGAGCACGTGCGCTTTGGTTATTCGCCCGACAAGCCGCTTATGCGCGACGTGTCGTTTACCGCCGAGCCGGGCCAGAAGATTGCCGTGGTGGGAACCACGGGCGCAGGCAAGACGACGCTCATCAACCTGCTCATGCGCTTTTACGAGATCGACGGTGGCCGCATTACGCTCGACGGTGTGGATACGAGCCGCATGGATCGCGGCGAGCTACGTCAGCAGTTTGGCATGGTGCTGCAAGACGCCTGGCTGTTCGACGGCACGATTGCCGAGAACATCGCCTACGGCTGCCCCGAGGCGACGCACGATGAGATCGTGGCGGCCGCACGCGCCGCGCAGGTCGACTTCTTTGTACGTACCATGCCGCAGGGCTACGACACGCGCGTGGCCAACGATGCCGAAAGCATCAGCCAGGGCCAGCGTCAGCTGCTGACCATCGCACGCGTGCTGCTCAACAACCCGGCGATTCTCATCCTGGACGAGGCGACGTCGAGCGTGGACACGCGCACCGAGCTTGCCATCGGCCGTGCCATGGACGCGCTTATGCGCGGGCGCACGAGCTTTGTGATCGCGCATCGCCTGTCGACGATCGTGGACGCCGACCTGATCTTGGTCATGGACCACGGCAACATTATCGAGCAGGGCACGCATAAGGAGCTGCTCGCAGCCGAGGGCGCTTATGCCGACCTCTATCTGAGTCAGTTCGCATAATGTGACAAAGGGACAGTCCCGCATGTCACATCAAAAAGAAAGGCGCGCCGGGGATGAATTCCCTGGCGCGCCTTTTTGCGTTGATGCCGATGTCGTTTTGTGCCGCTTGCGTTCCTAGCGCTCGTCCACGAGCTTGGCGACGAGGGCTTTGAGCTCGGCCACCTCTCGCTCGAGTTCTTTGACGCGGCGGGCGTTCTCGGTGATGCCTTGGCGGTTGAGGGCACTCTGCTCGGCAGCGTCATCGGGCATGTACTCGCGATGCTGCTTGGCGTCGAAGCTCTCCTCGAACACGCGGCAGCCGTTGCGCTTGATGATGCGCCCGGGCACGCCCACGACGGTGCAGTTATCGGGTACGTCTTTGACGACGACCGAGTTGCCGCCGATCTTGACGTTGTTGCCGATGCGGATGTTACCGAGCACCTTGGCGCCTGTGCCCACAGTGACGTTATTGCCGAGCGTTGGGTGGCGCTTACCGGTCTCGTTGCCGGTACCGCCGAGCGTGACGCCCTGGTAGAGCACGCAGTTGTCGCCCACAATGGTGGTCTCGCCGATGACGACGCCCATGGCATGGTCGATAAAGAAGTGCTTGCCGATCTGCGCGGCGGGATGAATCTCGACGCCGGTGATATGGCGGGTGATTTGCGAGAGCACGCGGGCGATCGAGCGATGTCCATGTTCCCACAGCCAGTGCTCGGGCACGTGGTTCCACTTGGCGTGCAGGCCGGGGTAAGAAAGGAAGATGACTAGGCCGTTTTGCGCGGCGGGGTCCTGTGCCTGGACGGTCTTGATGTCCTCGCGAATGGTATTGATAAAGCTCACCGGCCGCCCTCCCTTAGCACCGCGACAATGCAATTCAATAAAGTATAGCGATTCGCTAGGGATTAGGAAGAGCAATCTTGCTCGGCTTTGCGCGACAGGTGTCAATTATGCAAACTTGCTGGTAATGAAGTCACGCTTTTGTAAGGTCGTGTGCGTTGCCGCGTCACAACCGTATACTGGTCAACTTGGACGTGTCCGCGCCCACAACTGAGAGGTTTTACTTCATGGGTTTCATCAATTTTATCGCCGAGCTGCTTAAGGATCCGCGCACCGCGATCGCCAGCTGGATCGCCGCCGGCCCGCTTATGGCCTATGGCTGCGTGTTCCTGATCATCTTTATCGAGACGGGCGTGGTGTTCTTCCCGTTCCTTCCCGGCGATTCGCTGCTGTTTGCCTCGGGTTTCTTTGCCCACAACGGCGGCTTTAACATCGTGGCTCTGCTGGCCGTCGCATGGACGGCTGCCATCTTGGGCGATCAGTGCAACTTTATGATCGGTCATTTCTTTGGCCAAAAGATCATCGCCTCGGGCAAGGTGAAGGCCATGACGCCCGAGCGCATCAAAAAGTCCGAGGACTTCCTGGACAAATGGGGCCACCTGGCCATCTTCCTGGGTCGCTTCTTCCCGTTTATCCGCACCTTTGTGCCCTTCATCGCCGGCATGGGCGGCATGCATTGGCGCAACTTTGTCATCTTTAACGTGCTGGGCGGCATTACCTGGTCGACGGTCTTCACTCTGCTGGGCTACTTCTTTGGCGGCATCCCCTTTGTGCAGGAGCACTTTGAGCTGCTGATTATCGGCATCGTCGCCGTGTCGATCATCCCGACCGTGGTCGGTCTGGTTAAGGCTAAGCTGGGCAAAAAGAACGCGTAGCTCGAGCCAGCGCGCAAACCGTGCCGTTGAGGCCCGTCACCGCTTACGGTGGCGGGCCTTTTTGCTTCGGTCAAATGAAAATACTTTACTTAGTTAAAGAAAAGCGTTTTATCAGACGCGTACGGGGAGTACAATCTCGTGCATGCGAATCGACGTGCCATCGGCTTTGATGCCGTTCGCGTGTCCCGTCCGGCTCTACGCTCCGGGCGTGCGACGTTGCGACGCGGTCGGCCCCGGTCCTTGCGTGCGGGTTCGCGAGTATGCAACTGTGTATGTAAGGAGCGACATATGGCTGTCGAGAAGAAGGATATCGATTGGGGTAGCCTCGGCTTTGGCTACATGAAGACCGATTACAGCTACGAGGCCCATTGGAAGGACGGCGAGTGGGACGAGGGCGGCCTGACCACCGACCACACCCTGCATGTCTCCGAGTGCGGTGGCATCTTCCATTACTGCCAGGAGGTCTTTGAGGGCCTGAAGGCCTATACCGCCGAGGACGGCAGCATCGTCTGCTTCCGTCCCGACATGAACGCCGAGCGTATGTATAACTCTGCCCAGCGCCTCGAGATGCCCCCGTTCCCCAAGGACAAGTTTGTTGAGGCCGTCAAGCAGGTCGTTTCTGCCAACGCCGCCTGGGTTCCGCCCTTCGGCTCCGGTGCAACCCTGTACGTGCGTCCGTTTATGATCGGCTCTGGTGACGTGATCGGCGTGGCTCCCGCTCCTGAGTACACGTTCCGCATTCTCGTGACCCCGGTCGGTCCGTACTTTAAGGGTGGCCTCAAGCCCGTCAAGCTGCGCGTTTCCGAGTACGACCGCGCCGCACCGCACGGCACCGGCAACATCAAGGCCGGCCTCAACTACGCCATGTCCCTCAAGCCCACGATGGAGGCCCATCGCGAGGGCTATGCCGAGAACCTGTATCTCGACTCTGAGTCCCGCACCTATGTCGAGGAGACCGGCGGCGCGAACGTTCTGTTCGTGAAGGAGGACGGCACCCTCGTCGTTCCTCAGTCGCACACCGACTCCATCCTGCCCTCCATCACCCGTCGCTCGCTCGTTCAGGTTGCTCAGGACCTGGGCATGACCGTCGACCAGCGTCCCGTCGAGTGGGCTGAGGTCAAGGCCGGTACCTTTGTCGAGTGCGGCCTGTGCGGCACCGCTGCCGTCATCTCCCCGGTTGGCGAGATTGACAACAAGGTCTATGGTGCCGATGAGACCGTGACCTTCCCGGCTGGCTACACCGAGATTGGCCCCGTGATGAAGAAGCTCCGCGAGACCCTGACCGGCATCCAGTCTGGTGCTGTTGAGGATAAGCACGACTGGGTTTACACCGTCGCGTAAGCTGCCATAGCTGTTCGGCCCGAGGGCGACCTTCCTTTCCGGCGCGTCCTCGGACATGAAAGAACCTCCGCTGCGCACTACGTGCGGCGGAGGTTCTTTCGTCCTGCGGAGTGCGCCGGAAAGGAAGGTTGCCCTCGGGCCTGCGTTACCTCGGCGCTGCCGTTACGGGCAATATAGATCTGAATTAAAGATGGCGCGGGGGCCTTTATGGCCCGCGTTTTTTGAAAAATATATTTATGTGGCGCCGCAGCGGGCACCCTTAAAAA
>CAUAWV010000051.1 GCA_958433005.1 uncultured Collinsella sp.
TGCCGGGGCGCGAGGCGTAGGGGCTACCCACACGAACTCACGAAGGCTCCAAAAAAGGGATGCCATTCTTTCATGCAGTCATCTGCTAAACGAGTAATGTAATTGCCGCCCAATGAGACGTGTTTAACAGATGGACATTCTTCCTTAATCAGTTTCGCTAACGTAACTGCAGAAATCAATTGGAAACAGCCGCTCACCGAAATCCCAATAAACTCGAATTTTTCCCTCTGAATACGCTTAAGAAAGGCAGTTTCATAGAAGGAAATAAACGGATTATGCAAGGTATCCGCAAGCGATTTCATTATTTCTGGTGTCGAATAATAATCATAGGGCAGATCTATGGAGTTGAACGTGTATTTAACTCCATATGAGACGTGATTTATGATATAGAGTGCATTTCTAAAAATGTTTTCAGCATATTGTCTTTCTTTTAGATTAAAGTATCTCTTCGATCTGAAAATATCTTTTGCCTCGTCAACATTAAGTGCCGACTTTTGTATCAACTCGATTGTTAATTGAACATTCGAACTAAACGAATCCTTTGATTCCCGATACCTTTTACAGCACTCTTCGACATGTCTAAAAGATAGGAGGTCATCGTAAAATTCCACGTTTAAGTCAACAATGTCAACTTTGTATTGTTCAACCTCTTGAAGATATGACTTCAAAACAGGCAAGGCAAGATACGGCCCCACTGGACTCCATCCTGGGGGAAATACTAAAAGCGTTTTAGGCATATCAACGTCACATCTTTCGCAAATAATTCAATTGAAACACAACTACCATCATAATTGAAAATACACCAAGTCCTGTAACGAGAATTGAGAACATCGCGATGCTCGTGAACAGCGAAACAAGAAGTGTTGAAATAACAACAGCAACCGATTGCAAAGACTCCCTAATTGAAAACAGGCTTATCGATTCAGATCCGTCTCTCGCCAAATCCTGCAGCGATGTTATGAGAAGCACATCTTGAATGGCGTTTCCGGCACCGACGATAAAAAGGAAAATAAACGATATCCCAGACGCATAGCGATAGCCAAACGCCAGATACGCACCGAGCGCAAGATACGTCACAAAACAATATGATTTAACGCAATCGGAACCACTGATTAAACGACCATATATTGTATTTCCGAACAACAGTCCGATTGTAAGACTACTCTGAAGGAATCCGTATTGTATCGATGACGAGTCAAATTGCAATTGCGCTATAGCTGGCAAAAGAGAATTCAGAGAGCCGAATGCCACGCCACTAGAAATATCGATTAATAGGAAACCAATTGCCAAGTGCTTCGCGCTAAGATCACTAAATGCAGTCCTGTTTTTTTCATTTTTGCTTATTCCCTCTTTATCATTAACCTCGATAACCGACGGAACATCTCGCAGCAACCAGAACGACGCGGCAAAAGAAAGCGCGTCTAATGCAAGAACAGCCTCCGCCCCAAATTGAGCGACAACAAAACCGCCGGCAACTGGCCCCAGAACCATCATCAAATTCTGCAGGAACCCAAACGAATTATTAATTACGTCGCGATTGATACTATTCGTATTGGCTCTTAACGACGAGTAAAAGCAGGGCATTTCTACCGTTCGGCAAAGCGATACCGCGCACGTAATAGCAAACATACTCCATTTACTATCAACAAAAATATAGCAAACGAATAATCCCGCGCGAATTAAGTCTGCCAATCTCATGGCCTGCAGTGTCCCGATACCCATCTTCTGAGGCAGCTGCGCGAGCGCAACTGAAAACAGAGAGGGGGCAAATCTGCAGCAGACCATCAAAGCAGTTGCAGAAACATCGTGAGTTACCTCGTAAATCAGCATTGGCAAAGCAATATTCGCACACCAATTGCCTATTTCGCTTATCCCTCTAGCAATATATAGGACCCGAACCGGACGGCTAGCTCTCAATACCGTGAACATCACGATTAACCTCGTATTTCAGGCCTCGTTCATCCCTTAATAGGAATCCATAATCAACCAAGTACCGCCTCAACACGGCATAATCAGGATAGAGCTGTGACAGCACACGATTAACCTGAAGCTCCGTATAACTTGTATTTAATTCAAAGAAAGAGACGGCCCATAGCAGCATGATTCTTTTATAGCTTTCCTTTTTTGGAATTGAAACCAGCTCGCCATTCTTGAGAAATCGTTTTTTAAAGTCTATTAGCTCATCCATTCACATCCTCCATTTCATACGCATCTAATACTAAAAATGCATACGCTTTAGGTCATCGCATTCAGCTTCTTTATTCGAACTAAACTCGAACTAATCTAAATTATTTGCTCAGACACTCTTCGAAAGCTCGTTTTTCACTCTGAGTAAAATGCCCTTCCCAGTCAGTCCACGAACAGGAAGGCAACTCACAACGAGCGGAGTCGAAGCCCTCTGCCGTCGGTCGCTCAAAATGCACGATAACCTTTTCAATATCGCCATCTGTAATCAGGTCAGAATGAATGACCTCGGTTCCATCTTCGAATGTCATATACGGGTACATCACGTAAACCACCTCGCAAACATAAATCCAGTTTAGCATCAAGCTATTGCACCAAAGACAGCAGGCCCCCTTGATGAGTTGATGGTATCTGTTAAATGTCACGTATGATTCACATCTGGTGGGTACCCTGATGGCTACACGAAACGAAGCAGATTTACACCGGGAGGACCCCGTATGACAACCAAGTACACCGACGCGCCGCGCACGCGCGTCATGACGCCGGCATCGCTCAACAACGGCGTGCACGAGAACCATTCCATCGGACAGACCATGGCCATCGCGCCCAAAAAGGGCCTGTTCGATGACATTTCCATTCCCCAGATCATCGCCGGCGCCGCAGCTGCCGCCACGAGCGTGGCGCTTGCCTCCAAGATTGGTATCGCTGGTTCAGTAATTGGTGCCGCCGTGAGCTCGGTCATCACCGTTGTGTCCTCGCAGGTCTACCGCCACTTTATCTCTGCCAGCGCCGAAGCCCTCAAAGGTACGCACGCCGCCGTCGACTACCCCGCCGGCGCCTATGAGCCCGTTGAGCTTAATGCCGAGGAGCACCTGGGCGGCGCCGCGACTACGCAGGAGATGCGTCAGGTCGCGGGACGCGCGACCACGGCGCGCGTCGCCCCCAACAGCCTGCGCGCCAAGGCGGCGGAAGAGCGCAGCCAGACGCAAAAGAAGGTCATCATCTTCTCGATCGCCATCGCCATCGTCGCGGTTATCGCCTGCGCCGGCGCCATCCTTATAACCACCGCCGGTGAGGGTCTGGGCGAGCGCCCCGAGCCAATCCTTTCGTCGCGCACGACCGAGCAAGACGCGGACAGCGCCGGCCAATCGCAAAGCCAGCAGAACGACTCACAGGCCAACTCCGCACCCACCGATTCTTCCTCGACCACCCCTGATCAGTCGCAAGGCACCGATTCCTCTTCGAACAGCGGCGGCACACAATCCGGAACGACCGACTCCAGCCAAACGACCGACGGCTCTCAGCAGAGCACGGGTGACCAGACGAGCGGCAATGCATCGGGCACGGGCTCAACCGACAACAGCAACACAAACAGCTCGAGCGGAACCGCATCCGGCACGGCATCCGACAGCTCGAGCCAAGGCACGACATCGGGCAACTAAGCACGATCGCCTCTCACAGATAACCGACCTGTATAACGGGCGCGAACCGGCAACGGTCGCGCCCGTTTGCTTTGGGCGCCGAGGTGGCAAGCCCTGCGCGATGGTAAGATGCTTTGGTGTGTAAAGAGGAGATTTGCCATGAGCAAGACAATAGTTAAGCCCACGCTATCGCTGGGCAACCACATCTATCTGTATCGCCTGCTGCGCGATGCGATTGGATGCGGCAAGCAAACGTTTATGACACAGGTCGAGGAGACACTCGCCGCTGGCGATATGACCGCTTATGACCTGGGCTTCGAGTCCACGCGCGAGCTGCTCGAGGAACTCGACGACTGCATTAAGCTGACCGTCTTTAAGGGCGGACGTCTGTATGCCACCGTCATCGCCAATGAGGCCTGGGATGCTGCCCTTGCCAAGGGCGAGGACAAGCCCAAGGCCGCCAAGGGCGCCAAGCAGTCCTACAAAAAGAAAAAGCGCGGCGAGAAGGACCTGAAGGCCGTGCGTCCCAAGCACGTTAAGCGTCCCGAGCCCGAGTCCGTGGCCGAAGTCGCTCCGGAGCCCGAGCCCGAGGTAGAGGCTGAAGTCACTGCTGAAGTAACGGCAGAGGTCGAAACTGAAATCGCTGCCACGACCGAGCCCGAAGTCATGGCTGAGCAGGAAGCCGCCGTTGAGCTCAACGAGGTTCCCAAGTCGAAAGCCGAAGAAACCGCCGGCCAACCCGAGACGCCTGCGTTCCAAAACAGCGATGTCTTTGGCGACAACGCCGAGGACGACCAGTCCGACGAGCCCGCGAATCAAGACGCTACCGAGGCGACGCCGGAACCCGAGACGCCGCAGCCCGCCATCTCGCTCACGGTTGTCTATGACCCCGAGAACGCCAACGCCGGCATCACCACCATGGTATCCACGCCGGTCGAGGCCAAGCCGAACGTCGAGGCAGAGGACACTCCGCAGGCCGGTGCCAAAACCGGGACCGAAGACACGTCCATCTCCGTGGAACCGACAGATTCCATAGCTAAGCCAGAAGCGGCATCTGAGTCTGCACCTGTCATTGAGTCCGCATCCGCACCCGCCTGTGACCAGGCTCCCACACCTGCACCGACTCCGGTCCCCAATTCAGCACCGGCCCCCGCTCCCGCAGCACCGACCATCCCCGGGGACTTCCCCATCGATTTCGCGACCGAGGTCTTCTGCCCTAGTCCGCTGCTGCACCAGCTGTCGACTTATCTCCCCTACGGCGCCGACACCCTCGGCATCGTCGGCGAGTACTACTGGATCGCTCGCGAGCGCGGTACCATCGAGGCTGGCCGTAACCGCGCGAGCTTCCCCCTGCGCTACACACAGGCCGGCAAACGCCACGAAGTCACCGTACGCATTCGCCGCAACACCACCGGCGGCCTCGGAGCCACCTGGGCCATCGACAAGGTCGAAGCCCCGGTCGAGTAAAAAACGGCCTCGGATAGCCAATTGACCATCCGAGGCCGTTTGAATTCAGGCCTTTTAGTTGTCATCGGCGCATATAGACACCAGAGAAGCAAGCTCATCCTCAAGTTGCGGAGCAAAGTATCTAAAAGAAACCTGCGCTCCAGTCGGTATCGACTCAATCATATTCGCAGCATTATCTGAAACTCGGTACGATGCAGTTTCACCTGTCTTCAAATCCTCTATTGAGCAGACAGCGTCTTCAGCATCAATCGACCTAAGCACGCCTTCTCCTTGTAACATCACATCGGCATGCCCGCCAGCTATTTCTAATGAACCTGAGTCTGTCGCAGTCACTTCTCCGGAACCTCCGCGCGATATCTCTTCCTTTGTTGAACAGCCCACCAATGAAGCCATCAGCACCAAAGACAGAGCTAGACGAATCGCCCTACTTCGAAAAAGTCGTTCCATAAGTCCACGCATAATAGCTCTGATCATACTTCAGGAAGGATAAAGATGAATTCCAGCCGTCCGCTATGCCAATCATCTGCCTTGTCTCTCCAGTTTTCTTACCAGTAAGTGTGGCGTAAGCCTCCGCTGTTACAGAATGGGCTGATCCGTTGTACAAACTCGCATGTAAAACATTCGGTCTATTAGAGTTAATCTCATTTTGAATGCTCGCGATAGCCGGAGAGGAGACAGTGCGGGCGATAAGAGTACTTCCTCTGCTTGCGCAGTAATTTGTAAACCCCGTTGCACAGGTTGATATCGGCGTTCCGCCCAAAACAACGCCGGGAACAGTCTGTTCTTCATCGGAAAGAGCATGGGTATTGGTGTAATTCCATATCTGCATATATTGCGAAGGGTCGCTATATAAATTGGCAATGCCATACAGTTCCGCAACGTTCGAAAAAGCTGTCACCATACAAGCATAGTGGGCAGTAAGCCTCTTAATCTCGCTTTCATCATATGACATAAACTGAGAAATGGAACGAAATCCAGATACTGTGTAATCCTGCATTTGAGTTGCGTAAATTACGACATCGTTCCAGCTTGAAGGTTTATTCGATAAAACGACAGGCCGTCCTTCTATGGAAACAGCCGGGATTGTTCTTCCGCAATTTGTTGTTATTGAACCGTCCAAAGATTGCACACCGAATTCGAATGGATTGATCATTACGACTGGGTTATTGAAAGAATAAGACTCAACACCAAGATCTCCTCCCCGATCCATAGGGCTGACTAAGCCGTCTCCAAAACGATATCCCGTAAGTATTTCATCATCTGAAGCATCTAAAACCAAATAGCCCGCGGCTCTATTGAATGTCACAACCGGAACAATGTAGCCAAGCGGGGACCCATCAACGTCTACAAAAGGAATAGGGTCAGAGGGCGTATACGAAGAGCCGAGGAGTCCCTTTATATATTTATCGGCAAGCTCTTGCGCAATTTCTGAAGTAAATTGTATCTGCTCACCATCAATATTGCCCGTCGAAGCAAAAACCTCTTTCGGACGTGCGGCTAAGGCGACAATTGAAGACGCGACAAGTTGCAGAAAACGACGACGCGAAAGCATATGTTCTTCTTTCTAGAGGAGCGACTTATAAGATACTCCTATTCTATAACCTTTTTTGTAACGTTACAGCACTGGTTATATTTCAATTCGATTTGCTTATGTCCTTGTAGCCCAATACGTCTTTACGTTTTAAACGGAATTAGAAAATCACTCATAGCAAAAACGGGCTTTAATCCCAAAGAGATGACTTTGATTATGAATCAAACCAGCAGCCAGGGCATAGCTGCAGTGCAATTGCTACAAGAAAGGCCGCCCTTGCTGGCGGCCTTTCTACTTGCTACTAATCGCGCGTCAGCTTGCGGTGAATACGATGCGGCTGGGCTGCGTCCTCGCCCAGGCGCTCGATGCGGTTGGCCTGATAGGCCTCGAAGTTGCCCTCGAACCAATACCAGTTGCCCGGGTTCTCGTCGGTGCCCTCCCACGCCAGGATGTGCGTGGCGACGCGGTCTAGGAACATACGGTCGTGGCTAATGACCACCGAGCAGCCCGGGAACTCGAGCAGCGCCGCTTCGAGCGAGGACAGCGTCTCGACGTCGAGGTCGTTCGTGGGCTCGTCGAGGAGCAGCAGGTTGCCGCCCTGCTTGAGCGTGAGCGCCAAGTTCAGACGGTTGCGCTCGCCACCGGAGAGTACGCCGGCGCGCTTCTGCTGGTCCTGGCCCTTAAAGCCAAAGCTCGCCACGTACGCGCGGCTCGGAACCTCGGTCTCGCCGACCATCATGTGGTCCAGGCCGTCCGAGACGACCTCCCATAGGTTCTTATCGGGGTCGATGCCGGAACGGTTCTGGTCGACGTAAGAAATCTTGACGGTCTCGCCCACCTCGAGCTCGCCCGAAGTCAGCGGCTCCAGGCCCACAATCGTCTTGAACAGCGTGGTCTTACCGACACCGTTGGGGCCGATAACGCCCACAATGCCGTTGCGCGGCAGGGTGAACGAAAGGTCATCGATGAGCACGCGGCCATCGAACTCCTTGTGCAGATGATGGGCCTCGAGCACCTTGTTGCCCAGACGCGGGCCCACGGGGATGCGGATGTCGGTCCAGTCGAGCTTCTGGCTGGCGCGGGCCTCGGCCTCCATCTCCTCGTAGCGAGCCAGACGAGCCTTGTTCTTGGCCTGACGAGCCTTGGGCGAGCTGCGTACCCACTCGAGCTCGGCCTCCATGCGCTTGGCGAGCTTGGCATCGCGGTTGCCCTGCGCCTCGATACGGGCGGCCTTGGTCTCCAGATACGTGGAGTAGTTGCCCTTGTAGGGATAAAGGTGGCCGCGGTCGACCTCGCAGATCCACTCGGCAACGTTATCCAGGAAGTAGCGATCGTGTGTGACGGCAAGCACCGCGCCCTGGTAGTTGTGCAGGAAGTGCTCGAGCCACAGGATCGACTCGGCGTCCAGGTGGTTCGTGGGCTCGTCGAGCAGCAGCAGGTCGGGAGCCTCGAGCAGCAGCTTGCACAGGGCCACGCGACGGCGCTCGCCGCCGGAAAGCACGTTGACCGGCATGTCGGAATCGGGCAGCTGCAGAGCGTCCATGGCCTGACCGAGCTTGGAATCGATATCCCAGCCGTCGGCGGCATCGATCTCGTCCTGGAGCTTGCCCATCTCGGCCATGAGGGCGTCCATGTCGCAATCCGGGTCGCACATCTCCTCGCCGATCTTGTTGAAGCGATCGACCTTGGCGATCATGTCGCCAAACGCCATGCGCACGTTCTCGATGACGGTCTTGTCGTTGTCGAGCGGCGGCTCCTGCTGCAGGATGCCCACGGTGTAGCCGGGGGTAAGCCTGGCATCGCCGTTGGAGACCTCCTCGATACCGGCCATGATCTTGAGCAGGGTCGACTTACCCATGCCGTTGGGGCCCACGACGCCGATCTTGGCACCGGGGTAGAAGCTCAGGGTCACGTCGTCAAGAATCACCTTGTCGCCATGGGCCTTGCGAGCCTGATACATCTGGTAGATAAACTCCGCCATTTGCCTGTTTTATCCTTTCTACCTGCTGTTTCCCTATTCTTGCTTCGCTTTAGTGGAAACGAAATGAGGAAACCAGCTCTGAAACTTAACGAAAAAGGGGCATGGTTGCCCACACCTCCTAATACTACCTGGGAAAAGTCCCCCGGAACATACTATGAACTGCGTACGCTAGTTTTCCGCAACCTTAACGAGCGGCTCGTTGCGATTTGCGCCACAGCAGATACGAATAGACGTAGGCAGCTCCAGCTGAACCAAACGCCAGAACCGCAATCACCGCGGCGACGACTTCGCTCGAAAGCACGCTACCCGCCACGCCCATCACAATCAGGCCAACACCCAGCACCATAAAGCAGGCGCCGCCAAAGCGCTGCGTACGGCGCCAGTTCTCGGGATCGGCAAGCGCCCAAGGTGTCTTGATACCGAGCGTATAGTTCTGCTTCACACGCGGCAAGTAGTTGCCTACGCCGATGAACAGCAAACCGACAACACCGGAAATCAGCACGTTAACCGAACCGACCGCCGGCACCACGCCCCAGACCGTAAGCTCTCCCAGCCAGCTTATGGCGCACATGAACAAGGTGAAGGCGATTACGAAGCCCTGATAGAACTTGCCCGAGGTTCGATATGCCTCGCCTTTGGGGTCGATGCGCGGCACCACGCAGAACATTGCGAGAAGCGCCAGAGGCAGCACGCCGAGCGCGGAGGCCATCCAGCTAGGACCCCAACCGTCGACGGCGCCGTTCGCGCCCCAGTGCGTGGGAATCTGCGCAGGCAAGCTCGGCATCACTATCAGATGCGCTGCGACATTGGCGACGCATAGAGCGACCAGCGCAATCCACACGCGCGACGATACCCCCGTGGAATGAATGCCTTTGTTTTCGTTATTCATCCTTATCACCTTCAGTGTTTGTAAAGCCCATAAACCAGCCAATCAAGTCCTGCATGACGGTGGTGTTTAAGCTGTAAACGATGTTTTGGCCATGGCGCTCGTCGGTCACCAGCCCGGCGTTTTTAAGCGTCGCCAAGTGATGGCTCAGCGACGGCTTACTGATATCGAAATGCTTGGCAAGCTCCCCCGCCATGCAATTGCCCTCGCGCAGCAGTTCCAAAATGCGCCGCCGCGTAGGATCGGCCAGCGCCTTAAAACCCTCTCCCGGCATAAGACCTCCTCTCAGCACCCCTCATGACGCGCACACTATACTCGATATTTAGATGTTTGTCTAACTATCTAATCGAAATGCTTCAAACCACATCAAAGTAAGCGCCATCGCAACCTATGGGCGATTACCTATAATGGCGATAGCCAAAACACGATTCGCTTCCCCATCGGAGGATGTCTATGACCGAAACCACAGCCGCAACTCCCAACGAGACACGCGACACCAAGCTCGAGATCATCATGGGCCGCGAGGCACTCGACAAGCTCGCCAACGCCACGGTGCTGATACTCGGCTGCGGAGGCGTGGGCTCCAACTGCTGCGAGGCACTTGCCCGCGGCGGCATCGGTCATTTTGTGATTCTGGACAAGGATATCGTCGCGCCCAGCAATATCAATCGACAGGCCATCGCCTTTCATAGCACCATCGGCAAGCGCAAGGTGGACGTGATGGAAGCCATGATCAACGACATCAATCCCGCTGCCACCGTTATCAAGCGCACCGAATACCTGCTGAGCGACAACATCGATGATTTCTTCGCGAGCGTTTTGGAGCAGACGGGTGGCAAGCTCGACTACGTCGTCGACGCCATCGACACCATCTCGGCCAAGCTCACCATTGCCAAATATGCTCAGGACCACGGCATTCGTTTGGTTAGCTCCATGGGCGGGGCCAACAAGCTCCATCCCGAGTGTCTCCGCTTTGCCGACATCTTCGATACGGTACGTGACCCCATGAGCCGCATTATGCGCAAAGAATGTAAGAAGCGCGGAATCAAGAGCCTACACGTACTGTTTAGCTGCGAGGAATCGGTTAAGACACAGCCCCGCGACCCTTCCAACATCCACGAGCGCACCGAGCTGGGAACTGCCAGTTTTATGCCGCCCATCATGGGCCAGATGATCGCCGGCGAGGTTATCCGTCAGATCAGTGGCCGCGGCACCGAGCGCGTGCGCGCCGATGGCCAGCGCCTAGACTAGCGGAGCGCGCCGAGATGGAGCCCCGGTTATTTGATGCACACTGCCATCTTGATCTAATGGCTCACCCGGACGCCGTTGCCGATGAGGCAACGGCGTCCGGGCCTGATTCTATTTGACTGCGGCGTCGATCCGCACGACTTTGCACGCGCCAAGAAGCGCGCCTGCGGCCGTTCAAATATCTTTGCCGGCATCGGCCTCCATCCCTGGTGGCTCGCCGACGGACGATGTGGCAACGCTGAAATCAATCTGCTTTGCGAAGTCGCTGCACAAGAACGCTTGATCGGCGAGGTCGGGCTCGACTTTTCCGCTCGTTTTGCCGGAAGCGAGCCGCTACAAGTACAGGCATTTGACCGGCTCTGCGATGCACTCGTGCAGCACCCTCTTGCCGGGCGCGTGATATCAATTCACGCTGTTCGTTCGGCAGGAACCGTGCTGGACGTCCTCGAGTCGCATGGATTACTCACCCCAAGGTCTGACTCCCCCGCTATCATCTTCCACTGGTTTAGCGGCACCTCGGACGAACTCTTCCGCGCGCGTAATGCGAGCTGTAATTTTTCCGTCAACGAACGCATGCTTGCGTCTAAACGTGGACGTGAATATGCCCGACAGATTCCACTCGACCGTCTACTGCTCGAGACCGATGCGCCGGCCGAGCCAAACACAGAAACAAGCGCGCAGTCGCTCATCAGATCGCTCACAAGGACCTCGGAACACATCGCCTCACTCAAAAACTGTGACATAAAGCGCATCGAATCGGCAGTTTTAGCAAATGCGCACTCTGTATTTGACCTTCGCTAACCCCTGTGGGCAAAAATGCCAAGGGACATGCGAATCGCACAACGCAGTCCCTATTGGCAGGCAGTACAATTCGGCAGCATTACACCAATTCGTGCATGAGATCACGGTTGCGTGCATACAATTCGTCAAAGATATGACGACGCGACGCATATAGCTCGTGGGCAGCCATATCGGGCACGATTGTTTGTGCAACGCCAAGGACTTGGGCGAGTTCATCCCATGATGCATAGGCGCCACCTGCGAGAGCTGCCATGAT
>CAUAWV010000052.1 GCA_958433005.1 uncultured Collinsella sp.
CACGCAAAGGAAAGCACTTAATGTGCTTTCCGTCTTGCGCAGGACTGTAGAGCAGGAAACTTAATTACGCGCCGCTCCCCGCCCGCGCCGGGCAACCCCAACCTTGTGCTCCATCAAGGTAAAGTGTATGATTCTGGACGTTACATGACTCACTTTACCTAACTAAAGTGCTATCGAGGGGGAATACCATGAATAGCGATATGTCTCGTCGTCAGTTTGTTGGTCTAGCCGGTTCGCTTGCCACGGTGCTCGGCCTTGGTCTTGTCGGCTGCGGCGGTGGTGCCGGCAAGGGCTCCGCTGCTGGTTCTGCCGCGGCCAAGGATGTGAAGGGCGCCGCGGAGTCCAAGAAGCTCGTGGTGGGCTTTGACAAGTCCTACCCTCCGTACGGCTTTGTGGGCGATGACGGCGAGTACACGGGCTTTGACCTTGACCTTGCCAAGGCCGTTGCCGATAAGCAGGGCTGGGAGGTCAAATACGAGGCCATCGACTGGGACGCCAAGGATACGCTGCTTAACTCAGGCGCCATCAACTGCATCTGGAACGGCTTTACCATGGAGGGCCGCGAGGACGACTACACGTTCTCCGAGCCGTATATGCTCAACGAGCAGGTGTTGGTGGTCAAGAAGGACGCGGGTATCAAGAGCTGGGACGATCTTGCCGGCAAGACCGTGATTACCCAGACTGATTCCGCTGCGCAGGATGTGCTCGAGGGCGACCAGAAGGATCTGGCCGCGACGTTTGCCACGCTCGATACCATCGGTGAGTACAACACGGCGTTTATGCAGCTCGAGAGTGGTGCGGTCGATGCCGTTGCCTGTGACCTCTCGATCGCTCAGTATCAGCTGGCCGCCAAGCCCGATGCCTATACGCAGCTCGACAAGCCGCTGTCCAGCGAACACTACGCCGTCGGCTTTAAGAAGGGCGACAGCAAGTCGGCCGACGCCGTGACCGAGTCGCTCAAGGCGCTCTATGAGGACGGTACGGTCAAGGACCTGTGCGATAAGTATTCAAGCTATGGTCTTTCCTTCGACAACTGGGTGCTCAAATAGCGGCTTTCCCAGGCACCCGATTTTGCCGTTCAAACCGTCGCTTGCGTACATTTAGTACGCGGCGCTCCTCTTTCACGGCAAACTCGGGCACCTGGAAAACCCGCTTTAGCATTGGGTTCGCTGTTCCGTTACTGTGAAAGAGAGCTTGGGTTGTCTATTCAGGTCATGATGCAGATGCTTGGCCAGGGATTCTTGGTCAGCTTGCAGCTGTTTGTGCTGACGTTGCTCGGGTCGATTCCGCTGGGAATTCCCGTGGCGTTTATGCGCATGAGCAAAATTGCGCCGCTTCGCTGGATCGCGCGCATCTATATTTCGGTCATGCGCGGCACGCCGCTCATGCTACAGATGTTTGCCATCTACTTCGCTCCGTACTACGTGTTCGGCATCTCGCTCACGCCCGATTCCAAGTGGACGGCGTGCGTTGTGGCGTTCATCATCAACTACGCCGGCTACTTTGCCGAGATCTATCGCTCGGGCCTGCAGTCGATTCCGCGCGGTCAATATGAGGCCGCCGAGGTGCTGGGCTACTCGCGTCTGCAGACGTTTCTGTATATCGTGATGCCGCAGGTCGCCAAGCGTATTCTGCCGGCGATGGGCAACGAGATCATCACACTGGTCAAGGACACGTCGCTGGCGTTTGCCATTGGCGTGGGTGAGATGTTCTCGACCGCCAAGGCGCTGGTCGCCTCGCAGGTGAGCATGGTGCCGTTTGCGATTGCGGCGTTGATCTACTGGGTCTTTAACTTTGTGGTCGAGATGCTGCTGGGCGCTGCCGAAAAGAAGCTGGACTATTATCATGACTAACTCAGTGATGAAAATCGAAAGCGCGCGTAAGGCGTTTGGCGGCAATGAGGTGCTCAAGGATATCTCACTCGAGGTAAAGCGTGGCGAGGTCGTGGCGATTATCGGACCTTCGGGCGGCGGTAAGTCTACGCTGCTGCGGTGTGCCACGCTGCTCGAGACACTCGACGGAGGCTCTCTCTCGTTTGGCGACCTTGCCGTTGCGACGGACGCGGGGCCGGGTGCGGTCTATGCGAAAGGCGACGTGCCCAAACAGGCGCGCTCGCGGTTTGGTCTGGTGTTCCAGAACTACAATCTGTTCCCGCACTATACGGTGATGAAAAACATCATCGACGCGCCGATCCGCGTGCTTAAGCGCCCGCGCGAGCAGGCGGAGGCGCGTGCGCGTGAGTTGATCGCGCAGATGGGGCTTACGGGCAACGAGAACAAGGTGCCGTGTGAGCTTTCGGGCGGTCAGCAGCAGCGCGTGAGTATTGCTCGCGCCCTGGCGCTCGATCCGGAAATCTTATTCTTTGACGAGCCGACCTCGGCACTCGATCCCGAGCTGACGGCCGAGGTGCTGCGTGTCATTAAGGACCTGGCGGCGCAGAATATGACGATGGTAATCGTGACCCACGCGATGCAATTTGCGCGCGATGTTGCCGACCACGTGGTCTTTATGGACGGCGGTCGCATTGTCGAGGAGGGATCTGCCGAACAGGTTATCGACCATCCGCGCGAGCAGCGCACGCGTGAGTTCTTGAGCCGTATCGAGGGATAGGCTCAGGTATTTACTCAACTATTAATTGAGGCGAAGCCGCCACAGGTCTTACGGTCTGTGGCGGCTTTTTGTTTACATCGACGGGGTTCAATAATTGCCCCACAAGCTTGTCTCTTCCTCTCGCCGCCTGTATTCATACGTGTGCCGAAAGGTATGCATGGACAGCCGTCCGTGAGGGTAGGGTGGTGGCATAGGACATTTGGAGGGTGAGTCGGCTCGGCTGCCGACCATGCTGCTCCCGGGACGGCACCGACCGCGAACTCTCCCCGTTGGCGTCGCGCATTGCGCGCGGCCCTGCAAGGAGGTCATCATGGGTGCTCCCAAGACCGGTAACGTAAGGAACGTGGTGCTCGTAGGCCAAGGCGGGGTGGGCAAGACTTCACTCGCCGAGGCCATGCTCCACCTTTCCGGCAAGACCGCCCGCCTGGGCGGCCACGACGGCACCAAGCCCACGCTCGACTATGACCCCGAAGAGGTCAAGCGTGCATTTTCTATCTCGACGACCATCGCGCCGATCGACTGGAAGGGCGCGCGCATCAATGTGCTCGATGCCCCGTGCTACCCCGATTTTATCGGCGACGCCTTTGCCGCGATGAGCGTCTGCGAGACGGCTCTGTTTGTGGTCGACGCCGAGGCCGGCCCGCAGCCTACGACGGTTAAGCTCTGGTATGCCGCCGAGGACCTACGCCTGGCACGCGCGGTGTTCGTAAACCGCCTGTCGCGCTCCGAGGCCAGCTTTGCGACCACGATGGACCTGCTGCAGGAGCGCTTTGGCACGCGCCTGGGCGCCGTGACCCTTCCCTGGGGCGAGGGCGAGGACTTTGACGGCATCATCGACCTGGTGCGCATGAAGGCGCGCCACTGCAACGGCGCCGAGGCCGTTGAGTCGGAGATTCCCGATGAGTATCGTGCCCAGGCCGAGGAGGCCCATGACCATCTGTGCGAGCTGGTGGCCGAGGCTGACGACGAGCTGATGATGAAATACCTGGAAGGCGAGGAGACGCTGACGCAGGAGGAGCTTGAAGGCCTGCTGTCTAAGGCGATCGCCGAGCGCATCTTTGTGCCGGTCTTTGCGGGCGATTGCATTAAGGAGCAGGGCGTCAACTCGCTGATGGACGACATCGCCACGTACTTCCCGGCGCCGACCGACTACGGCGAGATGCCGCTCATCGACGGTGATTCGCTTAAGATTTCGAGTGACGATGACCGTCCGGTGGCGTTTGTGTTTAAGACGCTGGCCGATCCGCAGCAGGGCCGCATCAGCTTTATCAAGGTGCTGACGGGCACGCTTGAGCCGGGTCTTGAGTTGGTCAACGCGCGTACCCGCAAGAGCGATCGTTTGGCTCACCTGTATGTGATGTGCGGCCGCGACATGACCGAGGTCGGTCACGCCTATGCCGGCGACATTATCGTGGCGCCAAAGTTGGCGGCAGAGACGGGTGACACGCTCTCCATTACCGGTAAGGTCGAGGCAGCGGCGTTTAAGTTCCCCAACTCGCAGTACCGCATTGCCATCGAGGCCGAGAACCGCGGCGACGAGGAGAAGCTCTACACGTTTATCGAGAAGGCGTGCAAGGCTGATCCGACCATGAGCATCGATCGTGACGAGGAGACGGGCCAGACTATCATCTCCGCCGTGGGTGAGGCGCAGGTTTCGGTGCTGCTCAACCGTTTGGAGGATCGCACCAAGGTCGCCGCCAAGAGCGTGCCGATCCGCATTCCGTATCGCGAGACCATCCGCCGCACGGCGAGCGCCCAGGGTCGCCACAAGAAGCAGACCGGCGGCGCCGGTCAGTACGGCGACTGCTGGCTGCGCGTGGAGCCGCTCATTGGGCCCGACGGCACGAGCGACGGCTATGAGTTCGTGGACGAGGTCGTGGGTGGCCGCATCCCGCGCTCGCTGATTCCCGCCGTGGACAAGGGCGTCCAGGAGACCATGAAGGACGGTATTATTGCCGGCTACCCGCTCACGGGCATTCGCGTGGCTGTGTACGACGGCTCGTATCACAGCGTCGACTCCAACGAGATGGCGTTCCGCGCGGCGGCTCGCATCGGCCTGCGCAAGGCATGCGCCGATGCCGACCCGGTGGTGCTGGAGCCCATCGAGGAAATCACGGTGACGATCCCCGAGAGCTACGCCGGCGCCGTGATGGGCGACATCTCGGCCTCGCGCGGTCGCGTGACGGGCATGGAGACCGATGAGCGCGGAGACACCGTGGTCATCGCTCAAGCGCCGCTGGCCGAGCTGACGGATTACTCGACGCGTCTGCGCTCCATCACGCGCGGCACGGGCGACTTTACCATGAAGCCCGCCGGCTACGAGCAGGTTCCCTATGACGTTCAGGCCAAACTGGTCGAGCGCTATGAGGAGAGCCGCGCCAAGTAGCGTGGGACTTTGCCTGCAACATACATGCCGATGCAAGGGCCGCTCCGGGTAATCCGGGGCGGCCCTTTTTGATCCCTGGGGGGGCGGAGGAAAACGGATCATTTTAGGTTTTGGGGCAGCTTGGTCGGCCCTAGTCCCCCGAGGCCTGGTTGCGGCCGGTGGCGTAGTCGATCTGCACGTGCGGCTGCAGATTGTAGCAATATACGTGGAAGCAGAGGGCCTTGCCGTGGTCCTCGACCGATTGCGCCTCAAGGCGCACGCCGCGGCAGACGAGCTCCTCTTCGTTATACATGGGCGTGACGCGGTAGAGCACATGGTTGCCTGTGTCGTGGATGTAGTCGAGGATCTGCTCTTCAAACGGCAGCATGCCCGTTTCGTTGAGATAGCGCGTGCCGGTGAGCAGATTCTTGCGGTTGGCGTTTTCGCCGCAGAGCGACCAGGCGATAAGGTGGCAGCGGTTGTAGAGGCTCTGACCCGGAATAAAGCCGTAGCGCTGCTGGTGCCACCCGGCGGGATGGATACGCGAGATATCGCCGCGCTTGCCCTGACCGAGCGATTCGGGACCCACGCAGGCGAGTGCCTTGCGGGTGCGGCCCAGGCTATCGAGCTTGGAGAACTTCTTAAAGCAGCCCTCTTCGGTAGCTCGCTCGTATTCGTCGAGCGTGAATGATGGCGTGCCCAACGGGTGCGTGCTGTCGGCGCGAAGGGCAACGTAGGGGTTGCCGGCGTAGTCGGGAATGCTGCTGAGATATACGCCGCGGGCGCGGTCGAGATCGGGGTTTTCGACCTCGTCGATGGGGGTGACGTTTGAAGAGGCATCGTCAGCGGTGTCGGTCGTGGCGGATTCAGAGCCATCGCCGGAGTCCTGATCATCTTCGGAGTCCGTGGAGCTCGCTGTTCCCGATTCGAGCCGGGCGACCAAGTCCGCTTCGTCGTCGGTGCGGTTGGGGCTCTCGCTTTGCTTCTCGGCCAGAGCAGCCGCCTGCTCATCGCTTTGCGGCGAGAGCAGCTTGGGCGCTCCGTCGAGCGACCCTGTGAACAGCGCAAACCCCAGCACCACGGCGGTGCCGATGGAAAGTACTTGCTTGTAGGCGGACTTGCGCGACATTGAGGCTCCTGGCTAGACGGTTCGGAATCTACCAGTCTAGCAGGAGACGCCGCGGGCAGTTTTGCCGAACAGATTCTTAAAGATTGGGGAGGCGCGCTATCGGTCCATTTGTCCTAGAAGGGACTGCGATGGTTGGGATGTGCGGGGCTATTCGACGTTTCCCAAGATAAAACCTACCAAAATAAACCAGTCCCTTTTTGGCAGGTCAGTTAACGCAGTTCAGGTTGAGTACGCGCGAGCGAGCAGGTTCCGGGTGCGGCAAGGCGACGTGAAACAAGCGGGCGCTGACCTTTTGGTCGCGCCCGTGCAGCTGAACGTCAGATTGCCGTGCCCGGGGCCTGCGCAGCGCCGAGCGGTTACGCCGTTTGTAAAACGGCGTAACTTAAAGATTCATGTTGCCGTGGATGTAGGGGGCGACCTCGGGGGAGATGTGTCCGCAGCCTAGGTTGCGCAGCGCGGACTCGATGGCGGCGGGCAGCGGGGTCTTTCCCTCGTCGTTGACCACGGTACCGCCGAGGGCGGCGATCTTGGCGACATCTGCCGGGGCGGCTTCGATATGCATGCAGCCGCCGACCAGGCGTGCGCGGACCTGCGCCAGGTCAAGATCGTGCAGATAATCCTCGCAGGCGCGGATTAAATCGACCTTCTCGCGCGTAAGCTCCTCGCCCGTGGGAATGCGCGTGGCCAAGCAGGCGCCTGCCGGCAGGTTCCAGACGGGGTAGCCCCATGCGCGCAGCAGCTCGCGCTCTTCGTCCTTGGTAAAGCCGACCTCCATAAGGGGTGAGCGTACACCGAGCTCTTCTGCCGCACGCATGCCGGGGCGGTAGTCACCGCGATCGCTTGCATTGCTGCCATCGATGACGGTGGGAAAGCCTAGCGACTTGGCGTGGTTGACGATAGCGGTAAAGCCGGCGCGCTTGCAGTGGTAGCAGCGGTCGGCATCGTTGCAGGCTACCTGGGGGAGCTGCAGCTGATCGACCGAAAGATTGAGCACGGGGAGCATAAAATGCGGACCCTCATCGGTTTGTCCGTCAACGGACCGCTCAAACGAAGCCTGCTCGGGTGTGCCGATGAGCGGCGTGGTGAGATGGACGAGGAGGGTATTGGTAGGCATGATGCGGGCGCATACGGCGGCCAAAAAGCTGCTGTCAACGCCGCCGGAAAACCCGATAGCCACGCGCCCGTATGCCAAAAGCAGCTGTTCGAGCGCCGATAGCTTGTCTTGAAGCTCCTCTGCGGGTGCCGTGGTGTCTAAAATCATGAAACGATCCTTATCGTTGAGTACTCGATCGAAAACTATAATCCTAATGCGTTACTTGCCATAAGACTTCTATCTATGTAACGAAAGTGCAATATGGTATATACGTTATATACAAGTTGCCAAATGCGGTAGAGTTACGGCAATGCGACAGCGAGAGTCGATGGGGGACCGATATGATCAAGGCTGTTATTTTTGACATGGACGGAACGCTGGTCGACACCGAGCGTCTGGGCATCAAGGCATGGAAAGCGCCCGCCGCTGAGCTGGGTGTCGCGATTGATGACACGCTGATTCATCAATTTATCGGTCGCACGCTGCCCGATGTCATGGACATCCTTGAGGCGCATTGCGGCAGTAGGGAAACCGCTGAGGCGATCTATCATCGCCACAAGGAGATTCGCGACGAGATGGTCAAGACCGATCTGGAGCTTAAGGCCGGCGCCGCCGAGTGCATAGACGAGCTGCTGGCTGCGGGCTATCACGTGGGCCTTGCAACGTCATCGCGCCATGTCACGGCCGAGCGCAACCTTAAGATGGTCGGTCTCTTTGACAAGTTTGAAACGGTGACCTGCGGCGAGGACGTCGTGCACGGCAAGCCCGACCCCGAGATGTATCTGCTCGCCTGCGAGCGCGCGGGCTTTGCCCCCGAGGAGTGCGCCGTGGTCGAGGACTCTCGCAACGGCTGCGTCTCGGGCATCACGGCCGGCTGCCACGTCTTTGCCGTTCCCGACATCGTGCCGCTGCCGCAGGACGTGGTGGATGGCTGCGAGGTCGTGCTCGATACGCTGTTCGACCTGACGGCGGCGGTCAAGGCTGTGCTCTAGACAATTGCGGTGTTGAAACGAGCAATTACCCACGTTTGCGCTTAAGCAAAAGGGGCCCGGCAATGGTCGGGCCCCTTTTGCTTAAGCGGCGACTTGGCATACTTGCGCGCGTGCTATAGATACGCGCCCAGGTTGATGGCGGTGGCTTCGGCGTGGTTGCTTGCCTGGGTGCTGGCGCGTTCCAGCAGGAACGGCCGCACGAGTTCTTGGCGGTTGATGTCCTCGATGGCTGTGACCGCGGTGACGGTGCGCGCTGCAGAGCCGATGCGGACGTGCTTGGTCTTTGCCGGCGCCTTGTTCTCGATTTGCTCCATGAGCAATTGAACACCCTTGCGGCCAATTTCGTAGCCCGGCGGCGCCACGGTGGTAAGGGGGACCGACCCGCTCCAGGCAAGTGGATTGCCGTCGCAGCCGGCCACGCGGACCTGCTCGGGGACGGAGATGCCTTTGTCTATCAGCGCCGAGATAACGCCCGACGCCAGTACGTCGGTCAGGCCGATGACAAAATCGGGGCGCTCGTCGCTGGAGCGCTCGGCAATCTGGGCGCCGATGCTGTAGCCGTCGGCAGCGGTATTCCATTCGCCGGCGTCGATGACTTCGATCTTGATATCGGGGTGCAGGGCAAGGGCCTTGTGGATGCCAAGTACGCGCAGGGTGAGCTGCATAAATGCCGCTCTGCCCACAACGGTGATATGGCGTGCGCCACGGGCAACGGCGAGCTCGGCGATAATGCGCCCCTGCGCCTCGTTGTCGGCGGCCACGTAGTAACCGGGTTCGGAACAGTGGATGTCCAGATGGACGATCGGCACGGGCATCTTGGTCATAGCGGGGTGCCAGTCGGGGGACGCCATGGGCTGAACCATGACGCCGGACATCTGCGTGCCCATAAAGTAGCGCAGGTAATGGTCCTGGAGAATGCCGTCGTTATCGGCGTTGGCGATGAGCAGGTCGTAACCGTGCTTGCGGGCCTCGTTATGGGCGCCGCTGGCAATTTGGAGCGAGAAGCCGTGATCGAGACGGGGGAGGACCAGGCCAAAGGACTTGGTGGTGCCGCCTGCGAGCTGACGGGCACTTTGGTTGGGCAGGTAGCCAAGGCGATTGATGGTCTCGTTGATGAGCTTGAGGGTCTCGGGGCGCAGCTTTTCGGGATGGTTGAGCGCGTTGGAAACCGTGCCCAACGAAACCCCGGCCTCGCGCGCGACGTCGCTGATTTTTACCTTTGCCATAGCGGCCCCTTTGATGCGTTTCAAGTACAAGCCAGATTGTAGCATCGCCCGCCCCTAGGGTGTCAAAACCTGCCAATTAGGGGCAGGTTTATTTTGGTAGGTTTTATCTGGGCAAACGCTGGAGCCCAAACCACCACAAAGGTGCCTGTCCCCATCGTGGTGGTTTGGGCATGTGTGCATCGAGTGGTATCTAAGTTGAGATACCACATCTGGTATATCAGCTTGCGCCTGCGTGAGTACAATACTCGAACGTTATGCGTCTCAGCGCCCCTTGTGCGTGGACGTCTTGCAGTCACGCGAACGAAGGGATTTATCTTATGTGCGGAATCGTCGGCTACACCGGCTCTGATATTGCAAAGAACATCCTGGTCACGGGCCTCAAGCGTATGGAGTATCGCGGCTATGACTCCTCGGGCGTCGCGCTCGAGGTGGGCGAGGGCGCCGCGGCGCACCTCGACGTCATCCGCCGCGTGGGCAAGGTCGCGGGCCTAGAGAGCGAGCTTTCCAACATCGACAGCGACGCTACCTGCGGTATCGGCCACACCCGTTGGGCCACCCACGGCAAGCCCTCCGTCGTTAACGCTCACCCCCACACCAGCTGCGACGGTCGTATCGCCATCGTCCACAACGGCATCATCGAGAACTTCGCCGAGCTGCGCGAAGAGCTGGAGGGCCGCGGCCATCACTTTAAGAGCGAGACCGATACCGAGGTCTTCGCGCATCTGATCGAAGAGGCTTATGTCGAGACGCACGACCTGATGGCCTCCGTGCGCGAGGCTTGCACCCACGTGGTCGGTGCCTATGGTCTGGCCGCCGTGTGCGCTGACGAGCCCGGCGTGATCGCCGTGGCCCGCAAGGATTCCCCGATCGTAGTCGGCGTGGGCGAAACCGGTTCCTATGTTGCTTCCGACGTGATCGCGCTCATCGACGCCACCCGCGATGTCGTGGTGCTCGAGGACGGTCAGTTTGCCAAGCTTACGCCCGCAGGCGTCGAGTACACCGACGAGGCCGGCAACGTTATCGAGCCCAAGGTCACCCACATCGACTGGGACCTGGACATGGCAGAAAAGGGCGGTTATCCCGACTTTATGCTCAAGGAGATTCACGAGCAGCCTCGCGTCGTGCGCGACACGCTGGTGGGTCGCATGACCCCTGCCGGTGAGCTCGATATCGACGAGCTGGGCCTTTCGCTCGAGGAGCTCAACGATATCGACCGCGTGTATGTGATTGCCTGCGGCACCAGCTACCATGCCGGACTCATCGCTAAGAACCTTATTGAGGGCTGGGCTCGTATTCCTACCGAGGTCGAGGCGGCAAGCGAGTTCCGCTACCGCAACCCCATCATCACGCCGACGACGCTCGTCGTGGCCGTGTCCCAGTCGGGCGAGACGGCCGACACCCTTGCCGCCATTCGCGATGCGCGCATCAAGGGCGCCAAGGTCTTTGGCATCACTAACGTGGTGGGCAGCCCGGTGGCGCGCGAAAGCGATGGCGTCATCTACACCAAGGCCAACAAGGAGATCGCCGTCGCATCAACCAAGAGCTTTATCGGTCAGGTCGTGAGCCTCACGCTTTTGGCCCTGCTGCTGGCACAGGTCAAGTACCGCTTGACCACCAAGCAGACGCGCATGCTGTTCCGCGAGCTTTCCGATACGGCCGAGCAAATCCAGTGGATTTTGGACACGCAGACCGAGGCCGTGCACGAGGCCGCCCTGCTGTGCAGGGACGCGCAGTCGGCACTGTTTGTGGGCCGCGGTATGGGCGCTGCCATCTCCTACGAGGGCGCGCTCAAGCTCAAGGAGGTCAGCTACCTGCACGCCGAGGCGTATGCTGCCGGCGAGATGAAGCACGGCCCCATCGCGCTGATCGATCCGGGCTTCCCCGTCATCGCCGTGGCCACCAAGAGTGCCACCTACGACAAGACCGTGTCGAACCTCATGGAGTGCAAGGCGCGCGGCGCCAAGGTCATCGTCGTTGCCACCGAGGGCGACGAGGAGATCAACAAGATTGCCGACTGCATCATTCGCGTGCCGTCCGTCCGTGACGTGTTCAGCCCCATCACGGCGAGCGTTCCGCTGCAGCTGCTCGCCCGCGAGGTGGCCATTCTGCGCGGTTGCGACGTTGACCAACCTCGAAACCTCGCTAAGAGCGTGACCGTCGAGTAATTGTTGTTCCGGCGTTTTACCAAACGCCGGAACTGCTCGACGCTGCGCGAGCCGCATTCACGCCAATCTGACGTTCAATTTCGAGGGCGCGACCAGAAGGTCAG
>CAUAWV010000053.1 GCA_958433005.1 uncultured Collinsella sp.
GGAAAGGCGGGCCTCGCGCTGCGGAGTGTTTTCAAAACCAAGCCCGGCCCCGGCCTGCATTGACACAGCTGGCGGTTCTTGGGCATCGCTTGCTGGCGGGGTTCCTTTGCTGAAATGGACTTGGCCGAAAGGGCCGCTGGTCCCGGTCGCTGGTTCGCGCTTTGCGTGAACTCCGCGCTACTGTGGGTCAGTTAGGCTTCTGTTTTTGGACCCGCTACATCTTCCCGCCTCAGCATCGACCTTAGCTTCTCGAAACTCTCCTCGCTCAGGCAGTGCTCCATGTGACAGCCCTCTTGCGAGGCAACCTCGGGCGTTACGCCTGCGTCCTCTAGCAGACCTACAAAAAAGCAGTGGCGCTCCCACATTTGACGGGCAACCTCAAGACCGCGTTCCGTCAGATGCACGTCGCGTTTGCCCATTTCGACATAGCCGTTGCTTTCCAGCGTCGCCATGGCCTTGGAAACGCTCGCCTTGGTTACGCCGAGGTACTCCGCAACGTCGATCGAGCGCACGGTGCCCTGACGTTCCGACAGAACGTAGATCGATTCGAGATAGTCTTCTCCGGATTCACGCAGGGCCATGGGCCGCCTTTCGCGATGGCTTCTAGTTAGCCTTTGGATACTTTTGCCTGATTTACTTTACCGCAAAAGTTGCCCATGTCTTACTACATTGTTTGAAAAGTTAACCGTGTTTCACAAAATGTGCAGCACAGGGGCGGAGCGATGACACACTCGCAAGGAGTGTCCCCAACTGCCGGCAGAAACGGAACGTCACCAAGTGCCGAATCCGCAGCTACACCAGCCCAAAGTGCTTGGCGGCGTTGAAGATCCCGTCGTCGTCCACGGCGGTCGTCACGTAGGTCGCTGCGGCCTTCACGGTCTCCTGCGCGTTACCCATGGCCACACTCGTGCCCACGGCAGAAAACATCGACAGGTCGTTCTCGCCGTCGCCAAAGGCGATCGCCTCGCTCGCGTCGACACCCAGGCGCTCCAGCGTCGCCGCCACGCCCAAGTCCTTGCCGCCGTTGGCGGGGATAATGTCGCAGAACAGGTCGCACCAGCGCGTGGTGAGCGAATGCGACACCGCGTCGGCCACGATATGCTCGTCGGCCGGGTCCACAAACGCGCAAAACTGGTAGACCGGCGCGTCAAAGGCGTGGTCAAACGGCTCCTCGTGATAGACGATTCCCGCGTTGCTGCCGGCCGCCACCACGCGCTCGGACAGGCGATTCACAAACGAGTTCTCGCCCTGCATGCACAGCGAGTCGTAGCACCCCTCGGCCACCTGGTCCACAATCACCGCGACGTCGTCCGGATCGATCGGGCAGCTGCGGTAGGTGCCCTTGGCATCAAAGCAGTGCTGGCCCGAGAGCGTAATGTACGCATCCCAGCCCAGGTCGAGCAGCCAATCGGGCATCTGATAGGTCGGGCGGCCCGTGGCGATCACGCACGCGATCCCCTGCTCATGAAAGCTGTCGAGCACCTGCTGCGCCGACGCCGGAATCCGATGGGTCTTAAAGCTCAGCAGCGTGCCGTCGATATCGAAAAACGCGGCTTTGATCATCCTCGTTTACTCCTCGCCCTCGAGCTTTTCGCTCGCCTCGAGCCACGCCATCTCCAGCTCGTCCATGGCGGCATGGGCCTCGTCGATCTTTGCCTGCTGCTCGCCCAGCGCTGTGTAGTTGGTGGGATCGACCTGGGCCATGGCGGCCTCGGCCTCCTCCACGCGGGCGCGCTGCGTCTCCATCTTGCGCTCGAGCGAGCTCACCTCGCGGCGGAGCTTCTGGCGCTCGGCGTTGGAAAGGCCATTGGGCTGGCCGCTCGACTTGGGCTTTTCGGCCGCAACCGCTGCGGCGCCGGTGTCGAACGTGCCGGTCTTGGCGCTCGGCGCGCCCACGGGCTCGCCCTCGGCCGTGGCGTTGCACAGGCGCAGGTACTGGTCGACGCCGCCGGGCATATGCGTCAGATGACCGTCAAGCAGCGCCCACTGCTGGTCGGTCACGCGCTCCATCAAGAAGCGGTCGTGCGTCACCAGGATCAGCGTGCCCGGCCAGCCGTCGAGCAGGTCCTCGACAATCGCCAGCATGTCGGTATCCAAGTCGTTGCCCGGCTCGTCCAGGATAAGCACGTTGGGCTCGTCCAGGATCGTCAGCAGCAGCGACAGGCGACGGCGCTGGCCGCCCGAAAGATCGCCGATGCGGCTCCAGAGCTGCTGCGTCGTAAAGCCCAGGCGCTCGCAAAGCTTCTCAGGCGAAGTCTCCTTGCCGTCGATGACGTAGTACTTCTTATAGTTGCTGAGCACCTCGCGGATCGTGTCGCCCATGTAGGGCTCGAGCTCCTCGAGCTGCTGCGACAGAACGCCAAAACGCACCGTCTGGCCAATCTTCACGCGGCCGCGAAGGGGCGCGATCTTGCCCTGGATCACGTCGAGCAGTGTGGACTTGCCGGCGCCGTTCTCGCCCAAAAGACCATAGCGGTCGCCCGCACCGATGAGCCAGGTCACGTCGGAGAGCACCTGCTTGGGCGCGCTGTCGGTATCCGCATAGCCGGCGTCCACGTCGACCACGTCGATAACCTGCTTGCCTAGGCGGCTCACCGCCAGGCGCTTGAGCTCCAGCTCGTCACGCACGGGCGGCACGTCGGCGATGAGCTCGCGGGCGGCCTCCACGCGAAACTTGGGCTTGGTGGAGCGCGCCTGGGCGCCGCGGCTTAGCCACGCGAGTTCCTTGCGCGCCATGTTGCGACGGCGCTCCTCGGTAACGGCGGCCATGCGGTCGCGCTCCACGCGCTGCAGGATATATGCCGAGTAGCCGCCCTCGAAGGGATCTACCTGGCCGTCGTGGACCTCCCACATGCTGGTGCAGACCTCGTCCAAGAACCAGCGGTCGTGCGTGACCACGAGCATGGCGCCCTGGCCGCGCTGCCAGCGGGCCTTTAAGTGACGCGCAAGCCAGTTGATGGTGCGCATGTCCAGGTGGTTGGTGGGCTCGTCGAGCATGAGCACGTCGTAGTCGCCGATCAGCAGGCGCGCGAGGTCCACGCGACGGCGCTGACCGCCCGAAAGCTCGCCCACCGTGCCCTCCCAGGGCACATCGCTAATAAGACCGGCCAGAATCTGGCGCGTACGCGGACTCGACGCCCACTCATACTCGGGCGTGTCGCCCACAACGGCATGATGCACGGTATCGGTGTCGACAAGCTGGTCCTTTTGGCCGAGCAGGCCGATCGTGGTGCCGCGGCGGTGCGTCACGCGTCCGTCATCGGGCTCCAGCGTGCCGGCGAGCACGCTCAGCAGCGTCGACTTGCCGTCGCCGTTTTTACCGACGATACCAATGCGGTCGCCCTCGCCCACGCCGAGCGTCACGCTATCGAAAATATGCTTGGTGGGAAACTCTAGGCTGATGGAATCGCATCCCAAAAGAATCGCCATATGCCCTGCTCCTTCGTAGAAATTCAACGTTGTCCATGATAGCAGCGAGCCCCACCCCAAACCACCACGAAGGTGCCTGTCCCCTTTGTGGTGGTCGTTTCGGTCGCAGAGCAAAAAGGCGGGCCATCTCGCAAAAGAGATGACCCGCCTCTCCAATCAGTCCCGCGACAACCGTGGCCGCCGCGGGCCTCAAGCATGTCCCGGACTAGGAGAACATGCCGGTGAGGTAATCATTCAGCCGCTTATCCTTGGGCCGTTGGAAAATCTCGTCGGTCTCGTCGTACTCGACCATATCGCCCATGTAGAAGAACGCCGTGCGGTTGGACACGCGCGACGCCTGCTCCATGTTGTGCGTCACGATGACGATGGCACGGTCGGCAACGATCGACGACATCAGGTCCTCGATCGCCAACGTCGAGATGGGGTCGAGCGCCGAGCAGGGCTCGTCGAACAGGATCACGTCGGGGTTGAGCGCCAGCGTGCGCGCAATGCACAGACGCTGCTGCTGACCGCCCGAAAGCGCGTAGGCGCTCTTGTCGAGCTTGTCTTTGACCTCGTCCCACAGCGCGGCACCGCGCAGACTCTCCTCGACTATGCGATCGAGCTCATCACGATCGGTGATGCCGTGGCGCTTGGGCGCAAACGCGATGTTGTCGCGAATAGACTTGCGGAAGGGGTTGGGCTGCTGGAACACCATGCCGATGGAGCGACGCAGCTCGTACGTGTTCTCGGTCTTGGTGTTCACGTTGCGCCCGCGGTAGTTGATCTCGCCCTCCACGCGACAGCGGCGAATCTCGCGATTCATCAGGTTGAGGCTACGCAAGAAGGTCGACTTGCCGCAGCCCGAAGGCCCGATGAGCGCCGTGATCTCACCCTTGTGGAAGTCGAGCGACGTATTGTGCAGCGCATGGTGGTCGCCATAGTACACGTTGACGTCCTTGGCGGAGAGCACGACCTCGTCGCTCACGGCCTTGCCGCTCACGCGCACGCGCCTCTCGCTCTCCCCCACGCTCGACAGAAAGTCCTGGGGGGTGTCGGACGTGGCCGCCTCGGTTGCGGGCGTTGCATTCATATCGCTCATTCGGCCGTCATCTTCCTTGCCAGTTGCTTGCCCACGATACGGGCGACTACGTTAAACAGCAGCACGCAAATCATCAGCAGTGCCGCGGTGCCCCAGACGATCTGCTGGGCCTCGGGGCTGCCCTCGCCATAGATCTTGTAGATGTGCACGGCCAGCGACTCGCCGGGACGGAACACGTTCCAGGCGCAGGTGGGGCTCGACAGGTTAAAGCTCAAGAAGTTGAGGCGGACCGGCGAGCTCATGCCCGAGGTAAAGAGCAGCGCCGCGGCCTCGCCAAACACGCGGCCGGCCGAAAGCACGATGCCGGTCACGATGGCGGGCATGGCCTCGGGAATCAGGATGTGCAGTGTGGCCTCCCAGCGAGTGAGGCCCATGGCCAGGCACGCATCGCGCTGGGCCTGCGGCACGTCCTCGAGCGCCTGCTGAATCACGCGCACCAGGATGGGGATGTTGAACATGGTGAGCGCGACGGCGCCGGAGATGATGGAGTACTTCCAGCCCAGCTGCACCGAGAACACCAGAAAGCCGAACATGCCGACGACGATGGAAGGCAACGAGGACAAGGTCTCGATAGCGGTGGAGGCGATGTCGCGGATAGGGCCGTTCGGCGCGTACTCAACCAGGAAGACCGCTCCGCCCAGGCTGATGGGCACCGAGATGACTAGAGTGATCAGCAGCAGGTAGAACGAGTCGAACAGCTGGTAGAGCACGCCGCCCTGGGTTCCGTTGGCGCGCGCAGGCTGCGTGAGGAAGCCCGGCTGGAACAGCGTCGAGATGCCCTCGAACAGGATGTAGGCCACCATGGAGACGACGATGAGCATGACGATGGCGACGATCGCCGTCAGCACGCCCGTGGCGATGCGGTCCTGCCTTTGGACACGCCCGAGTCTCGCCTCGTCGATATGGATGCGCGTGCTAGCCACGAGCCTTCGCCCCCTTGCGGCCAATGAGATGGATGATCAGGATAAAGATGAGGCTCATGCCCATCAGCAGAAGACCGAGCGCCCACAGGACGTCGTCCTGGGCCGAGCCCTCGGCATAGACCGCCATGGATGTGGTGAGCGTGGTGGTAATGGTGGACGCCGGCGACAGCAGCGACGTCGGCATGGCCTCGATGCCGCCAATGACCATGCGCACGGCGAGCGTCTCGCCAAAGGCGCGGGTCATGCCAAGGATGACTGCGGTCATGAGCGACGGCATGGCGGACTTGAGCACCACGTGCCAGATGGTCTGCCAGCGGGTGTAGCCCAGCGCGAGCGAACCCTGGCGGTAGCTATCGGGCACGGCGCGCAGGCCATCGACCGAAAGCGTGGTCATCGTCGGCAGAATCATGACGGCCAGCACGATGGCGCCGGGCAAGATGCCCAGGCCTGTGCTCACGTGGAAAACGCTCTTCATAAGGCCGACGACCACGTGAAAACCGATCAGGCCAAAGACGACCGAGGGAATACCGGTCAAAAGCTCAATGAGCGGCTGAAAAACCTTGGAGCCAAACTTAGGCTGAATCTCGACCGCAAAGATGGCAGAGCCGATGGCGATGGGCAGTGCGATGAGCGTGGAGAGCACCATGACCGCAAACGAGGTGACGATCAGGGGCAGGGCGCCAGTGTAGGGCAGGCCGTTTTCGGCCGTGTTGGCCAGGTCCCACTTGGTACCGGTAAAAAACTCGACGATCGAGACGCCGTCCTTGAAAAAAGCCGAGAGGCCCTTTTGGGCGACCATAAAGATGAGCGCGGCAACGACAAGCGTCACGAGCGCTACGCACGCACCCGTGACGCCCAGGCCCACGTTCTCAAGCTCGCGCTTTGGCAGCTGTTTTGCCATTGCAAACCTTTCCGGGGGCGATTACTTATTTAGCGGAGACCTTGCCACTGGCGTCCTTGACGACCTTCATGGCAGAAACGGGAATAAAGCCCTGCTCCTCGACGAGCTTGCCCTGGACGTCGTCGGAAAGCATGAACTCCAGGAAGGCCTTGGTGGCCTCGTCGGCGTCCTTAGCACAGTACATGTGCTCGGTCGCCCAGATCTTGAAGGAGTCGTCGGTGACGTTTGTGCTCTTGGGCTCGACGCCCTCGACCATGATGGCGTTGAACTTGGAGTCATCGAAGTGCGAGAAGTCGAGGTAGGAGATGGCGTTGTCGGTGCTGCCCATCTGAGTCTGGACATCGCCGGACTTGTCGAGCTCGGCGTCGCCCTTAAAGTCGACGGCCTCGTCGCCAAAGACGGCGGCCTCGAAGGTGGCGCGGGTGCCGGAGCCGGCCTTGCGGTTGAGAACGACGATCTTGGCGTCGTCGCCGCCGACCTCCTTCCAGTTGGTGATCTGGCCGGAGAAAATACCCTTGAGCTGCTCGAGAGACAGGTCGTCGACCTTGACGTTCTTGGAGACGACGGGGCCCATGCCCACGACGGCGACCTCGTGGTCGACGAGGTTCTTGACCTGGTCGGCCTCGAGCTTGGTCTCGGCGAAGACGTCGGAGTTACCGATGGTGACGGTGCCGGCGGCGACAGCGGTCAGGCCCTTGCCCGAACCGTTACCCGAGCCAGAGACGGAGACGTCCGGGTTGGCATCCATGAACTTCTCGGCAGCAGCCTCGACGAGAGCCTGGAACGAGGAAGCGCCGTCGTAGGTCACCTCGCCCGAGACGGACTCGGCGGCAGCGGCGCTACCCTCAGCAGCGGTGTTGGCGGCGTTGGAGCCACCGCAGCCAACGAGGCCGAGACCGACGATGCTGGCAAGACCACCAGCGAGGCCGAGGAACTGACGACGAGAATAAGCCTGATCGAGCATGATCTTCCTTTCATACATGCGACTCGCGGGCACCCTGCCCGCTTTGCTGTTTGGAAAGATACGGCCTCGATCGGTCAGAGCCCGCGCCAACTGCGGTTTCTTACGGGCATCTGATAGACCCTTACCGCAAGCGCGGCGGGGCTTTACAAACGAATAACAAACCCCGTCGCAAGCATGCCTCACCTTTTACAAGCTAGTCATTGGGGACGTTCTTATAGTCATTGGGGACGTTCTTATAGTCATTGGGGACGTTCTTAAACGACTAGTCGTTGGGGACAGTCTTTGTAGATTGCCAAAAAGGAGTGTCCCAATCTGCCGGCACTTGGGGACGTGCCTTATCTGCCGGCACAAAAGGAACGTCCCCAAGTGACGCAAAAAGCCCGGGCAAAAGCACCGGGCTCGTAATGCAAGTTTGTATCCAAACAGGATATAGGGGTTTCCCAGGTCCCTGGGGAAGCCCTACAGCTCCAGCTCATTCAAGCGCAGGATCGCCACGATGTAAATCTTGAGCGCCTGCTTGAGCTGTTCCTCGTTGGCGCACTCGTTGGGACCGTGCATCTGGCCGCCCCACGCGGGCAGCTCCAGGCCGGTCTCCTCGGGGCCAAACGACACGGCGCGGGCAAAGTTGCGCGCGTACGTGCCGCCGCCCATGGCAAAGGGCTCAGCATGCTTGCCCGTAAACTCGTTATAGGTATCAATAAGCGCCTTCACGGCCGGATCGTCGGCAGAGACCGAGAACGGCACCTTCGCACGACCCACGCGGCACGTCACGCCAAAACGGCCCACGAGCGGATCGAGCTGCTCGCGGATGGTATCGGCACTCGTGCTGTCGGGGAAGCGCACGTCGATGACCTGCTCGATGTGGCCATCCACCACACGGATGACGCCGGGATTGCTGGTGAGCGGGCCAAACGCGGGGCTCGTCGCATCGATGCCCAAGCCGCGGCCATAGGCGTCCGCATGCACAAAAGCCAAAAACTTGACAAACTCGTGCTCCGCAGGCGTCAACAGGCGCTCGTCACGGGCGCCAAACGCATCCTCGGCCTCGCGCAGATACGCCACGATGAGGCCGACGGCATTGATCGTTCCCTCGGGCATCGAGGCATGACCGCCAATGCCGTGGGCGAAAATCTGGGCATGTCCGTTGTCGAGTGCTGTGATCTCCAGGCGGTCGGCGTTCTCGACCGGTGCCGGCAGCTCATCGGCGTCAATCGCAAGCTCGCAGATAGACTGCGACGGAATGGCGTTGCTCGCCTCGGCACCGCTCCAGGACACAATACGGCCGCCGTCGATCTTGGAGCTCACAAATGTCGCCCCAAACTGGCCCTTCTCGGCATTGCAGACCGGGAACTCGGCATCGGGCGTAAACAGAAAGTCGGGGTCTGCGTGGTTCTCCAGATAATGGTGAACGTCGGACATGCCCACTTCCTCATCGCAGCCCAGCAGCGCGCGGAAGGTATAGCGCGGCACAATGCCGTGTTTGAGCAGATAAGCGCCAGCGTAGAGCGACAGCACCGCCGGGCCCTTGTCGTCGATCACGCCGCGGCCGAGCAGCCAGCCCTCGCGACGCTCCATCGCAAATGGGTCGGTATTCCAGCCGGGGCCGGCAGGCACCACGTCCACATGGCAGATAGTCGCGAGCTGCTTATCGCCGCGACCCGGAATATCGGCGATGCCCACAAAGCCCTCGTCATCACTCGTCTGGTAGCCGAGCTTTTGCGCAATGCCGAGCGCGCAATCGAGCGCATCACGGACCGGGCGGCCAAACGGCGCGCCGGGCTCCGCATCGGCAGCAACGGCCACAGACGGATAGCTCACCAGCTGCTCGATATCGGCGACGACATCTTCCCAGACCTCGTCGACGTACTCGGTAACGCTCTGCTCCACCTGATTCATGGACGACCTCCTTACCAGTAAGGGGCAAGTGTGCCGCCCCTCACATCAAATACCTATATAGCGAAAAGTTTAGCAAGCTCGGCCACCGAGTGCACCACCGCATCGGCGCCCGCTGCCTCGTGCTCGCCCGGCGCCGCCGCGCCCGAATAGATGCCGATGCACGGCACGCCCATCGCGTGCGCGCCCTCGACGTCGTTAAAGCGATCGCCGATCATCACGGCATCGTCCGCCGTCGCGCCGAGCGCCGCCAGGGCATCGCGAACCGAATCGGCCTTGGTCTCGCGCCCCTGCGGCGGATTCATGCCAACCACGGCTCCGAACTGAGAAAGACCAAGCTCATGCACCATGTCGATGCATTTGGCCTCCATGCGTGACGTCGCCACGGCCATACGCTTGCCCCGGGCGGCCAACTCATCCAGCAGCTCGGGAATCCCATCGAACACGGGGTACTCCTCCGGTCCCAGCTCATCAAAAAAGGCGCGGTACTCGTCGGCCACCACAAGCGACTCCTCGCGGGAAAAGCCGTAAAAGTCGTGAAAGCTCTTCCACAGGGGCGGCCCGATCATGCGGCGCAGATCACCCATCTGCGTCTCCGAAAACCCGCGCGCAGCCAGCGTCTTGCGCGTCGAGGTCATCACTGCCCGACCCGTATCGGCCACCGTGCCGTCAAAATCGAACAGCACAACCGGCCGCTCGCAAAGTTGCAATGCCGCCATCGGCACCCTTCTTCCCCAGTTGATGATTTCCACACCACCGCTTCAAACTGTTGACTATTCAACAATTGAACCTAGCAATGTAGAGCAACTCCACTATACTTGTCGCACTTTGCTTTCAGAAGGCGGCGCTGCCGCGCCCCAACGAAAGGTGCAATTATGTCTTTTGCCATCATAACCGACTCCACGTCGGACATCTCCCCCGCCCGTGCCCAAGAGCTCGGCATTTACGTGATTCCGCTGCATGTGATTATCGAGGGCGAGGACCTGCTCGACCAGGTGCAGATTACCGCCGAGGAATACGTCGCCCGCATGGCTGGCTCCGAGCAGCTGCCGCACACCTCGCAGCCGAGCGCCGGCGAGTTCAAGGCACTCTTTGACCGTGTGCTCGCCGACGGCCACGACAGCGCGATCTTTATCTCGCTGTGCAGCGAGTGGTCCGCCTGCTATGCCAACGCCAGCCTGACGGCCGAAACGCACGAGCTCGACGTGCGCTGCATCGATTCGCGCACCGGTTCGGGTGCCGAGGGCCTGCTAGTGGAGTACGCGCTCGCCATGCGCGAGGACGGCCGCAGCCTGGACGAGACCGAGGCGCAGATCCGCGCGACGCTGCCCGACGCCCACCTGCTGCTGATTCCCCGCACGCTCGAGAACCTGGTCAAAAACGGCCGCGCCCCCAAGCTCGCCGGCCAGCTGACGCAGATGCTCAACATTCGCCTGGCCGTTTCGCCGGAGTGGAAATCGGGCGAGATCAAGGCAATCAAAAAGGGCCGCGGCGCCAAGCGCATCGTCGCCAACACCATGGCAGATTGCCTCGCGTTTTTGGACGAGCACCCGGGCTCAAGCGTGCGCGTGCTCACGACCGGCGCCGCCGAGGAGCAGGAACTTGTCAACGAGGCGCTCGCGGGCCAGGACTACGTAGACGCCGGCACTGGCCCCATCGGCTGCACCATCGCCACCCACGTAGGCGTCGACGCCATAGCCATCAGCTACTGCCCCCGCTACCAACCTGCCAATTAGGGACAGGTTTATTTTGGCAGGTTTTATCTGGGCAAACGTTAAACGGTAACAAAGGCTTGCCTGGCAAGATCGGACATGCCAAAGCCGTCGAACAACCGAAGTACACCCAGCCACAACAAAGCCATCACGCCGACGCGCCGCAACTCAAGGCGCGCCGGCGTCTTTTTAGGAGTCGCGGCGGAAAAGGGGCCGTTTTAGCCAAAAGGCCGCGAAACGCTTCCCATTACGCCGCAACTTCATTGCCGCCCAGGTAGCGCACAGAGATGTGGTGTAAGAGGCGGGGCATGCCCCGCCTCCGCCCTTTCTTGAAAGGGAGGGGACACCGCCTAGAATTCGTCG
>CAUAWV010000054.1 GCA_958433005.1 uncultured Collinsella sp.
CAATATTCGATTGCAGAGTAAAATAGCTGTCCAACAAAGCCCCTCAACAAAATAAAGCGAGCAACAAACAGCCTCAATAATACGATAACCCTAGTAAAAAGAATGACAACGCCGATGATTCCGTCAACGAAAGCGAGAACCCGTCAGCGCGAGCAAGGTGCCTTGAAAGACGAGGGCATTGACCTTATGGTCATGCCCGAAGGCTTGAAAGGCAGATTGCCGCGCTGACGGGTTCGCAGCGTCAACAAAGTGCCAAGTGGGCCGATAAGCCGGGTTCTGTCGTGAACGGTCATTTATCTTGTCTGCACGTTACCGTGCAGCTCCACGCACGCTACCCGAACGCGGACCGGGCCGGCCCATAGCGTTCCTATTCGCGCTTGCTCCGGATGGGGCTTGCCAAGCCGCCGTGTTGCCACGACGCTGGTGGTCTCTTACACCACCGTTTCAGCTTTTCCCTTTACGCCTTGCGACGCAGGTGGGAGTCTTCTTTTCTGCGGCGCTTTCCGTCGGATCACTCCGCCCGGCCGTTAGCCGGCATCCCGCCCTCTGGAGCCCGGACTTTCCTCACGCGTACCGCAAGCAGTACATCGCGCGACCGTCTGGCCCACTCAGCAGTGCAAGAGTGTAGCACACCGCCGCCACAGGCAACGGCACAACACAAGCGCTCGACACGATAAACCAAGAAGCGCCCATGCGCTACAATAATCCCGTCGATGGGCAACGTTGTCAGTCGAGACGCGACCGCGCTCCGCACCCCTCCGTCTACTCGGTGCGTTCCCGCCTCCTCCCCGAGGCGGGATGTCGGCTTTTTTCATGCACCGACAATTCAATAGCCTGTGGACAGCCCGGCAGCATTGCGCATCTCGGTGCCAAATGCAAAAAGGGACCCGTCCATTACGGACGGATCCCTTAAAACAAGTGATCGTCAAACCGATTTACTCGGCGTCAGTCTCCTCGTCCTTCTTCTCGGAAGGCAGCGGGGTAACCTCGATCTCGACGCCCAGAGTCTCAGCAGCGGACTTCATGGACAGGGAGATACGACGACGGTCGAGGTCGATCTCCATGACCTTGACCTGAACCTTGTCGCCCACGTGGGTGACCTGAGAAGGCTGATCGACGTGCTTGTTGGCCATCTCGGAGATGTGCACCAGGCCCTCGATGCCCTCGCCCAGATCGACGAAAGCGCCGAACGGGACAAGCTTGGTCACAGTGCCCTCGACGATAGCGCCGACGGGGTACTTCTTGACCAGTGCGCGCCACGGATCCTCGGTGGTCTGCTTGAGACCCAGGGAGATGCGCTCGCGGTTGAGATCGACGTCGAGAACCTCGACCTCGACCTCCTGGCCGACCTTGACAACCTCGGAAGGATGGTTGACGTGGTTCCAGGAGAGCTCGGAGATGTGGATGAGGCCGTCGATACCGCCGAGGTCGACGAAGGCGCCGAAGTCGACGATGGAGGAAACGGTGCCCTGGAGACGCATGCCAGACTTGAGCTTGGACAGGATCTCGGAGCGCTCGGCCTTACGGGACTCCTCGAGCACGACGCGACGGGAGAGGACGACGTTGTTGCGGTTGCGGTCCATCTCGATGACGCGAGCCTCGATGCGGGTGCCCATGTAGGAGGTGAGGTCCTTGACGCGACGGAGGTCGACGAGGGAAGCGGGCAGGAAGCCGCGCAGGCCGATGTCGAGAATCAGGCCGCCCTTGACAACCTCGATAACCTCGCCCTCGACGTTCTCGCCGGAGTTGAACTTCTCCTCGATGCGGTTCCAAGCACGCTCGTACTCGGCACGCTTCTTGGACAGGACCAGACGACCGTCCTTGTCCTCCTTCTGGAGAACCAGAGCCTCGATGGGATCACCGAGTGCAACGATGTCTGCAGGGTTAGCGTCCTTGCGGATGGACAGCTCGCGGACCGGGATAACGCCCTCGGACTTAAATCCGATGTCAACGAGCACCTCGTCATGCTCGATCTTAACGACAGTGCCGTTAACGAGATCGCCCTCATCAAAGTCGGTAATCGTACCGTCGATGAGGTTGTTCATCTCCTCCTCGTTGACATCGTCAAGAGAGAAAATGGACGAGTTCTGAATCTCACTCAAAGGTGGACCCCTTTCGAACTACGGGGCCCCGATTGCTAGGACCTACAGAAGGGTGCGACAAGCACACAACGTTTAGGAACACTCGGGAGCCGACAGATACTAATGTGACGCTTATGCAATCACGTTCGTATAGGTTACGGGGAAATGAGTTCGATTTCAAGCGTGAACTGCCATTTTTTACTCGTATGGAGACTTTTTCGCAATCTTGTGAACGACTGTCTCCACAAGCTGACGATAAGCAGTTGGGCATACGGCTTTGGAGTAAAGTATCCCAAGCCAACGATTCTGGAACGATTTTTCGAGAAAGGTGCCCGCGTGCTCAAAGCAGTCGTTTTCGATATGGACGAAACGCTTCTTAGCATCAACCTCAACGCGTTCATCCTTCGATATTTTAAGGATGTCTCTTCGATGCTCGCGGATATCGGGCGCCGCAGCCGCGGTGGCACGATGGCACGCCTCGGCACCATCCTGGTCGACCTCAACGCCAATCGCCGCAGCAGCACGGACAATCGCACCAATCTTGAGTTCTACCAAGAAGAGGTTGAGCGCCGGTGCGGCATTTGCCTCTCGGACCCACTCATCTACGAGGCGTTTACCTACTACGATCGTGAAGTCCTGCCGTACAAGAACGATGACATGATCAATGCGAAAGCCATGCCGGGCGCACACGCCGCGCTCCAGGCCGTACAGGACGCAGGACTGCGTTGCGCGCTCTTTACCAACCCCAGCTTTCCTCAAGGCGCCATCGAGTGCCGCATGGGTTGGGGCGACATGGCCGACGCCCCCTTTGAACTCGTGACGCACATGGGCAACGCCACGCGCTGCAAGCCCGATGCCACCTACTATCTAGAGCAACTGCAGGTCATGGGACTCGAGCCGCATGAGGTCCTCATGGTGGGCAACGACCCCAAGCGTGACTTCCCCAGCCCCGCCTGCGGTATCCAAACCGCCTATGTTGGCCAGGGAAAACCCGGCCGAGCCACCTGGTGCGGAACCATGGAAGACTTCGCCCGCGATTTCAACGCCGTAGTAGAAGCCTTCTACGAACACCAAATAGCCGACGAACTGTCCTAGCACACTTGGGTTTTGCCGATCATGATGTTGAGGATTTCGACGTCGGTGTCCTTCATGCCCACACGGCCCACGTAGCCCATGCTGGCGATTGTCTGCTCGACGGTATCCTGGATCAGGCCCTCGCCGGCACGGAAGCCACGGCCCTGCATGGCCATATCGTGGCCCAAAATCGCCGCATCGACGGCAGCGGAAATCTTGGCGGCACAGCTTGCCTTGGCGCCATCGCACACGATGCCGCCAACGTTGCCGAGTGTGTTCGAGACCGTCGCGCCAATCTGCTCGCGCGTACCACCGCACAGCCAGGTAATCGCAGCGCCGGCGCCGCACGCGGCACAAATAGCACCGCAAAACGCCGAGAGCGCACCAATATAGCTCTTGATATGCACAGCGATAAGATCGGACAGCATCACGGCGCGCACCAGGCGATCGTGGTCGCAGCGCAGATACTCGGCATACTCCATAACGGGCAGCGCGCAGGTAATGCCCTGATTGCCCGAGCCGCACACAATGGCGACCGGCAGCGCGCAGCCGTTCATGCGGGCGTCGGACCCGGCGGCTGCACGGGCGCGGGCACGGCAGGCGACGTCATCGGCACGTGCACCCAGCAGCGTACGGCCCACCTCGGCGCCCCAAGCGTGCGCCAGGCCCTCGGCACTGATCGCACCGTTCAGCTCAATCTGACGCTCAACGGCAGCGCGGGCGTCCTCAATGTCACCGTCCTCGATAAAGTCGATGATAGACTCAATGCTCATAGGGGTGTCGGCGTTATCCGCCGCGCGCTCGGCCACCACGCGCTCCGCGCAGGCGGCACACTCCCCCGCCGACTTACCGCATACCGGGATACCGTCGAGCGTATGGCATGTGACGTTGGTGTGGTGGTCGGTAATCTCGACGACCGCGGTATGGCCTCCGGCCGTGGCAGTCACCTTGATGTAGAGGTTGGGCACACCCTCGACAAGCGACACATCGCAGTAGCCGGCGTCGGCGAGGAGCTCGGCCACGCGAGCACGGTCTTCATCGTCAACGCTCTCGAGCACCTCGAGCGCGCTCTTAGCGTCTCCGCCCACGGCACCCAGCACAGCCGCGGCTTCGATGCCATGCATTCCGCCCGAGTTGGGCACGGTCACGCTCTTGACGTTCTTGATGATGTTGCCCGAGCAGGCAACGTCCATATGATCGGGTTCGCAACCGAGCGTCTGGCTCGCCAGCGCCGCTGCATAGGCAACGGCAATGGGCTCGGTGCAGCCGAGCGCACAGACAAGCTCGCGGTTCAAAACATCGCAAAACGCGGTATCACGAAGGGAATCGGCAGACATAGGTATCTCCTACTTATATAACGGGCTGGGCTCTCAAAAATAGTTAGTTCTTTTATTTGATAACAATGCATCAAAAACCGCAACCATGGTTCCGGCGGACGGCGCTCGAGCACAAATTGGCGGAATTATTCATGAGAAGCCGGTCTTGTTGCATGCTAAAGCGTTTGACCAAAAAACGCCCAAGCGTTTACGCAAAAGTCGCGCTATCATGCAGTCGAACGCGGTAAAACCTTTAGCATTTGCGCCGCACAGACCAGAGAGGAACCATCCATGAAGATCGGTATCGGTAACGACCACGCCGCCGTCGAGCTCAAGAACATCATCTCCGAGCACCTGAAGGAGCGCGGCTGCGAGGTCGTGAACTTTGGCACCGACACCTCCGAGAGCTTTGACTACCCCATCGCCGGTTACAAGGTGGGTAAGGCTGTGGCTAACGGCGACGTCGACCTGGGCATCCTGATCTGCGGCACTGGCGTTGGCATTAGCCTCGCTGCCAACAAGGTCGAGGGCGTGCGCGCTGTCGTTTGCTCCGAGCCCTTTAGCGCCAAGCTCTCCCGCATGCACAACAACACCAACGTGCTCGCCTTTGGCGCCCGCGTCGTGGGCTCCGAGCTCGCCAAGATGATCGTCGATGAGTGGCTCGACGCCGAGTTTGAGGGCGGCCGCCACGAGCGTCGCGTCAATCTCCTCAACGAAATCGACCAGACCCGCGGCCTTAAGGTCGTCGACGAGGCCTAAGCCGCTCAGCGCCACATGCCAACAGCAAGGGGCCCGCTCGGAGCACATGTCCGAGCGGGCCCCTTCTTAGTAGCTTTTTGAATAAAAAGAGCGCCGCGGATGAAGTTCCGCGGCGCCCAAGCCACACGCTAACAGCTTTAAGGAGTCAAAGCTGGTTTAGCCAAAGAAGCGCTTAATCTCGATTTCGGCGTTCTCCAGGCAGTCGGAGCCGTGGATCACGTTGGCGTTGACATCGACGGCAAAGTCGCCGCGGATGGTACCAGGAGCAGCGTCAAGCGGGTTGGTAGCGCCCATGAGTGTGCGCATCTTGGAGACAGCGGAGAGACCGGAAACGACCATCTTGACGACCGGACCGCTCGTCATAAAGTCGCACAGACCGCCAAAGAAGGGCTTGTCGGCCAGGTGAGCGTAGTGCTCCTCGACGGTAGCGCGCTCGAGCGTGGTCATCTCCATGCGCTCGATGACAAGGCCGCTACGCTCAATGCGAGCAACGATCTCGCCGATCTTGCGATCGCGCACGGCGTCGGGCTTAATCATGATGAAGGTCTTCTCGATAGCCATAAGGTAGCCTTTCAAGTAGGTTCGCGCGTGCCCAAGTCCCATTCCGGCACCCGCCTGGACTGCATCATAACAGAGTTTTAGCTGCAGTTAAACAAAAAGCTGTTTATTGAATCGCTACAATTTATTAAAGCGCTCCATATGTGTCACTTCTGTTTCGAAGCCCGACTAGAGTACCATCTGACCGCCCATCAACCACATCGAACCGAGCGGACGGTCGGTTGCCGCCCGTGAACGCACCCCCTTCACAACCTGCCCAAAGGTCCTACAGAAGTTCTCGACAAGCCCCTCCCCCATGGCAACAAAATACGGACGCCCGCATCAGCAGGCGCCCGCAAAGCAAAAACGATTTATCAATAAATGGTCAAAGCCGCTTCAGCCAAACCCTTACTTTGCCCCGTGGCCCATCTCGACAACCTTAGTCAGCGATCCAAACACGCCCTCGTCGGCCACGAGCTGCGCCTGGGCTCGCTGCAGCTGCACGGCAACGGCGGCAGGGGCGGTGCCGCCCTCGGTCGTGCGTGCGGCGACAATCGACGGGATGTCGAGCGCCTCGGTAATATCGTGCTCAAAGAGCGGGCTTGCCTCCTGGAACACCTCAAACGGCAGGTCCTCAAGATTGCAGCCACGCTTCTCGCACATCAGGACCAGATGGCCCACCACGGCATGCGCCTCGCGGAACGGCAGACCACGCTTGGCCAGGTAATCGGCAACATCGGTGGCGGCAAGGTGCCCCACGCCGCACTCGCGCGCCATGGCATCCTCGTTAACGGTCCAGGTCGAAATCATACCGGCCATAACAGACAGGCACTGCATGAGCGTATGGGCAGTATCGAGCGCGCCCTCCTTGTCCTCCTGCAAGTCCTTGTTATAAGCGAGCGGCAAGCCCTTCATGGTCACGAGCAGCTGCACCAGGTTGCCATAGACTCGGCCGCTCTTGCCGCGGATAAGCTCGGCAAAGTCGGGGTTCTTCTTCTGCGGCATGATGGACGAGCCGGTGGAGTAGGAGTCGGAAAGCGTGATGAAGCCAAATTCGGAGCTCGACCACAGCACGATCTCCTCGGAAAGACGCGACAGGTGCATCGCCATGACGGAGCCGGCGTAATGCAGATCGAGCAGGAAATCGCGATCGGAAACAGCGTCGAGCGAATTAGGGATCACGCCCGCAAAGCCAAGTTCGGCTGCCGTCATCTGGCGATCGAGCGGATAGCTCGTGCCGGCAAGCGCGGCAGCACCCAGCGGGCAGTTGTCGGCGGCATCAAAGGCGGCCTTCAGGCGCGTAAAGTCGCGCGCGAACATCCAGGAATACGCCAGCAGATGATGCGACAGCAGTACGGGCTGAGCATGCTGCATGTGCGTGTAGCCCGGCAGAATCACCTTGTCATACTTCTTAGCCGCATCCACCAGCACATGACGAAGCTGCAGGTTTGCCTCCATGAGCTCCTTGGCGAGCGCCTTGACGCCCAGGCGCGTATCGGTCGCCACCTGGTCGTTGCGCGAACGTCCGGTATGCAAGCGCTTACCCGCCTCGCCGATGCGACGCGTCAGCTCGCTCTCGATGGACATATGAATGTCCTCGTCGTTGATATCGAAGGTGAAGTTACCGGCATCGATATCCTGTTCGATTCCGGTCAGGCCCTTGACAATCGCCTGCTCATCCTCGGCACTGATGATGCCCTGAGCCGCCAGCATCTTGGCATGCGCCTTAGAGCCGGCGATATCCTGCTTATAGAGATGTTTGTCGACCGGCAGCGACGCGCCAAACTCCTGCGTGACCTCGGCCACGCCCGCCTCAAAACGACCGCCCCAAAGAGCCATGGAACCGTCCCCTTTCATCAAATATCAAAACATCGGCGCACGAAGCGTTACGCCATGTCGCTAAAGCGATTTATCAACAGCTAGTTTTGCACATCCCCCGCCGCACGCGAGGCTGACAAGCTAAATAGCGAAGAAGTGACGCGCCATGCACTTGGCGCCCAACGTCTCCCTCCGGATGTTGCCCTGCGAACCATCGATTCAGGCCTTCAGGCTCATAGGGACGTCCTCGACCCTTGCAGCATCGAACTCGGGCGCGAGGGCAAGCAAAGCATGCGCGATAGCATTGAACATAATGAATACTCCTCATATATAGGCACAGAGCCGCCAAATTGATAGAAGGAGCCCCGCCGGACAACCCCGGCGGGGCTCGGACTCAGCCGCAGACGCGGCATCATATATGCGGGCGGAACGTAGGGGCCACCGATGTTAAGAAGTGTCAGCAAGCATAACGAAAGGTAGGGACCCCGTGCGCCCGTTATGTATCACGCGGATGGGCCGCGCGGATACCAAGGAAGAGAAGCCTTAGGCCTGGGCTGCAGCGGAGCTGGGACCCTGGACCTTAGCCCACGTCTTGAGCGACAGCGTATCGATCTCGATAAAGCCGGCGCTGGCCTTCTCATCAAACGTGGTGTCGCGGTCGTAGGTAGCCAGACCGTAGTCGTAGAGGCTGAAGGGGCTCTTGCGGCCGACGACATGGCAGTTGCCCTTAAAGAACTTCAGACGGACAGTGCCGGTCACGAACTTCTGGGTATCGGCCATAAAGGCATCGAGCGCGTTTTTGAGCGGGCTGTACCACTGGCCGTTGTACACGGCGGTGGCCCAATCCTGCTCGAGCTTGATCTTGGTCTTGAGCAGGTCGCCCTCGACGCAGATGTCCTCGAGCGCCTTGTGGGCGGTGATGAGCGTCAGGGCTCCGGGAACCTCATAGCACTCGCGGCTCTTGAGGCCCACCAGACGATCCTCGACCAGATCGAGGCGGCCAAAGCCATTGTCGCCGGAGATCTTGTTGAGGGCGATGACGATCTCGGAGAGCTTCATCTTCTTGCCGTCGACGGCGACGGGCTTGCCGGCCTCAAACTCAATCTCGGTGTAGGTCGGGGTGTCCGGCGTGTCCTCGGGGTTCTTGGTCATAACCCAAGCGTCGTCGAGCGGCTCGTTCCAGGGATCCTCCAGGTGACCACACTCAATGGCACGACCCCACAGGTTGTCGTCGATGGAGTAGGGGTTGTCGTTGGCACCCTCGGGAACCGGCACGTTGTGGGCGTGGGCATAGGCGACCTCGTCGGGACGGCACTTCAGGTCCCACTCGCGAACCGGGGCGATAACTTTGAGCTCAGGGTCGAGGGCCTTGACGGCGGCCTCAAAACGGACCTGGTCGTTACCCTTGCCGGTACAGCCGTGGGCGACGTAGGTCGCGCCAAACTCGTGGGCGACCTCAACAAGCTTCTTGGCAAGCAGCGGGCGAGACAGGGCGGAGAGCAGCGGATACTTGTTCTCGTACATGGAGTTTGCTGCGATGGCTTTGGTCAGGAACTCATCGGAGAACTCGTCGCGCAGGTCGAGCACCTGGCAATCGAGAACGCCCAAGTCGAGCGCCTTCTGCTTCTTGGCATCCAGTCCGGTCTCTTCCTGGCCCACGTTGCCGCAGACACAAACGACATCGAGATTCTTCTCGTCCTGGAGCCACTTGACACATACGGATGTATCAAGACCACCGGAATATGCGAGAACGACTTTTTCCTTGCTCATGGCTGTTTCCTTTCGCCCTTGGTAGCTAGTTAGAACATCGGTCAGTTGCAAGTCACCTTGAGGTCAAAAACCGTGCAATATCAGGTTATTCAGCAGAATGCATCACAGGCATGCCCTAGAAACATGCGGCTATGTCGTGCTTAAACCCAACGACCTCAAAATGACTCTGTTGAGGCATTGCGCCCCATGCGGACAGAGACGATTGTTATCGTCGTCGGGAAATTGCGCGCTGGCGTCGGATGGCATTGTCTGCAGTGGTGATGATCTTTACGAACTGCATCTGCCTCTCCTTTCACGTATCGCCGGGCGCAATTCAAATATCGCAAACGGTACCTTTTCCTCGGTAAGCGGTTGTTTTTTCCGTCTCCGTTTTCGATGGTCGCTATATTACGCTAAAGTGCCTACAGCGCAAGCGACAAATTCAAATTTCTGAAATTTTTTTTCATTACTTTGTGAAGCGTGGTGCAAATACGCCCCGTTCCTGCGACAATACGCTCGGTTACTGGTTGATGATTATAACGTCTGAAACAATTTTGAAACGAAAGGCGCGCTTTTATGCAAACTTACGAATCGGACACCAATATTGGAAGCATTAAGATTCTCGCCGTTGATATGGACAAGACGCTTCTCACCGACGAGCGCGTGTTGCCGCAGGGTCTTGATGAGCGCCTAGACAAGCTCGCCGAGGCTGGCATCGTGTTCTGCCCCGCCAGCGGACGCCCCGCCCCAAAACTCGAAGAAATGTTCGAGAGCATTAAGAACCGCCTTGCTTTTTGCCCCGACAATGGAGCCTGCGTTATCTACCGCGGCAACTATATCTATAAGAGCAACATCGATGTGGCGCTGTATCAGCAGGTGCTCGCTCGTGCCTCGGAGGACCCGCGCGCCGTTCCCGTCCTGTGCTGCTACGACGAGTTCTATGTGCTCGCCCGCGACCATCAGTACCACGACGAGATCAGCGTCTACTACAACACGATCAACTACGTCGACAGCTTTGAGGGCATTGATCTCGAGTCCAATAAGATCTCGATCTTTTTCCCTGCCTACGATGCCGAGCCGGCGTTTCGCGAGGACTACAGCCCGGCATTCTCGGACCGACTCTACGTCACCAATGCGGGCCGCGAGTGGATCGACTTTATGAATCTGGGCGTCGACAAGGGGTCGGGCGTGGCACATCTCTGCGAGCGTCTGGGCATCGATATCGCCGACGCCGCCGCCGTGGGCGATACCTACAACGATATTCCCATGCTCGAGCGCGTCGGACACAGCTTTATCGTGGACAATGCAGAGGAGCACATGAACGCACATGCCAAGTGGCGTATTCCGAGCAACAACGACGGGGGCGTACTGACGCTCATCGACGCCATCTTGGCGGCTCGGTAGCCGTCCCATCGGGCCTGGCCGGGCGGCACGGGTTAACTTTTCGCT
>CAUAWV010000055.1 GCA_958433005.1 uncultured Collinsella sp.
GGGGAATCTGGTATAGCTGCTAGTACGTAAACGCAGCTTACCTGCGGGAGGCCCCTATATATCGTCCCGCGCGCAGTTTCGCAGCGAAGCGAGAATGTTTGAGCACGGGATGATATATAGGGGCCTCCCGCAGACGAGCGGACAGTCCGATGCTAGCGGATATGCGCAGGCTTGCCGCCCCAGTAGAAGCGGCAGAAGGCTCGTTTGCGCTTTTGGGGTTTGCCTACGAGCTCCATGGTTGCGATGGCTATGTCTTCGGCTGCGTGGGGGCGGCGTAGTACTTCGCCGTTGATGAGCAGTGCCTTGAGCGACTCAGGATGATCGTGGAGATGACGCAACGTCACGATGAGCTCTCGTGCGGTGGTGACATGCATGCTGGCGCCCATGCCGGTGAGCATGGTGGTGTTGGCCTTTTCCTGGCCATAGGACTTGCCCAGCAGGATCATCGGCAGGTGTGCGCACAGGCATTCGGTGACGGTGAGTCCGCCCGATTTGAGAATTGCCAGGTCGCAGCCGTGCATAAGCGCTGCCATATCATCGACATAGTCCAGAACCGTGACGTTTTCGAGCTTCATGGCATCGAAGAGCGTCTTGAGACGGGCGGCGTATTCCTTATCCTTGCCCGGCAAAAAGACAAAGTGCATGTCTTCGAAGCTGCGTAGGAAGGGGAGGGTGCGGTCCATCTCCGCGCGAAAGCGAACGTACGGTTGAGGCAAGCTGGCACCGGCCATTACCAGCACGACGGTCTTGTCGGTGGGGAGGTTGAACTTAGCTAGCTCTTCCTCGCGATCGTAATCCGTGTCGAATCCGGCGCGAATGGGAATGCCGGTAATGCGAATCTTTGTTTCGAGCACCTTGCGCGGACGCAGCGTTTCGGCCATAAATTCGTTGGCAACACAGAATAAATCGGTGTCCTTGTGGGGCCACCATCCCTCGACTTCGTAGTCGGTCGGTACGCAGATGACCGGATAATCGATACCCGTAATTACGCGGGCGCCCACGGCAACATTGGCTGCCGTGATGTGCGTTGCAACCACGGCTATGGGCCTGCGGCTACGAATATATTCGTTGAAGGCGGGGAACATAATTCGCGACCATGCCGTTCCGCCACCCCAGAGAAGATGTCCCGTAAGCGTATATCGCCAGGTCAGGTCGTAAATGGGGCGTGTGGCTCCCGTAAAAGAAGCCGCGGTCTTATTGCCGTCGAATTTAATACGTCCAAAATCAAGGATATCGAGCACTTCAATCTCAATATCCTCGGGGATGCCATTGGTGCCGCGGATGAGGTCGAATGCCTGCGCAATCGCATTTGCGGCGGCCTTGTGGCCCGAGCCAACGGAGGCGTGCACGATGGTCACGAGAGGTTTTTGTTGAGCCAGGAGCGTGGTTTGCTCCGATTGGGGAGTGCTGTGCGTGAGCAGGGGAGCGTCGTCACTCGTCTGCGCCTGGTCCATCGATAACACCCCTTCAGCTTTGTAATACGGATTTATCATTGTAGTGCATGAGTGTCACGTTCACGTAAATTTGGGTATGAGCGCAAAGAACGACAACGTTTCGACGAAAGGACGCTTCATGACTACCGATAAGCCGATCGATGTTGCGATTATCGGTGGCGGCCCCGCGGGCTATGCTGCCGCCATTTATGCTGCGCGTGCCAACCTGACGACGACCGTGATTGAGCAGGGCATGTCGGGAGGGCAGATCGCCACAACCAATGAGGTCGAGAACTATCCGGGTTTCCCGCTCCTGAGTGGCGCCGAACTCGGCGAGCGTTTTCAGCAGCATGCAGAGGGCCTGGGAGCACAGGTTACATGGAGCATGGTTACGGGTATCGATTACGATGCCGATGCAGCGTTGTTTACGGTGCATCACGATATGGGCGATACGCTGGCCTCGAGCGTTATCGCTTGCATGGGTGCCACGCCGCGTCCGGCAGGTTTCGCAGGCGAGGATACGTATCGCGGTCGTGGCGTTTCATATTGCGCGACATGTGACGGCATGTTTTTCCGCGGCAAGCAGGTTTTTGTAATCGGTGGTGGCAATTCGGCATGCGAAGAGGCTCTGTTCCTGTCCGACATTGCCAACAGTGTGACCATCGTGCTGCGCCGCGACCAGTTCCGTGCGCCCGATGGTGTTGTTCAGAAAGTACTCGCAAAGGACAATATTACAGTTAGGTACCAAACTAGTATTGTGGAGCTATCGGGCGAAGCCATGCCAACGACGATTACCTTTAAGGACAATGCATCCGGCGAGACTCATACCGAGTCATTTGAGCCCGGCTCGTTTGGCATCTTTGTCTTTACCGGAACGCAGCCCCATACCGAGCTTGTTGAGCATCTAGTCGATCTGGCGCCTGATGGCGGCATTCTGACTGATGAATCCATGGCGACCCGCACGCCAGGTCTATTTGCCGCTGGCGATATCCGTTCCAAACGTTTACGCCAGGTTGTGACCGCTGTTTCGGACGGAGCCATAGCAGCAACGAGCGCATACGCGTTTCTCCGTCGATAAGTACGATAATATATCTTATGTAAGGTTGCTATTTTCATAGAAAGTGGTTGGACGGTGCATCAATGTGCCGTCCAACCACTTTTACTTGGCGGTTATGTGGTATGCAAAACTAGGTTATCTAGAATACAATATAGAAAATGAACGGAGGACCTTTATGAATCACGTTAAACACGTTATTCCGATGTCTGATTCGTCGGTCAGCATTAAGCCCGAGGATATTCAGCCCACGGTGCTACCCGATGCATTCATTCAGTCCGATATCGTGCGTAAACTCAATACGTTGAGTTTGCCGCGCTATAACCAGTTGCCCAATGTGACGCTCTACCGCGACCAGGTCATTGAGTATGTTGCGCTGTGGATGGAGCCGCTGTCCATTTGCGTTGAGCACCCTGTCATTACGCCATCGATGATCAATAACTACGTGAAGGTCGGCCTGGTGCCTGCTCCGGTCAAAAAGCAATATGGCCGCGAGCAGATTGCCCGCCTGATCGCTATCTGCCTCTTTAAGCAGGTGCTACCTATTGCTGCGGTGCAGGCACTCTTTAACATTCAGCGTTTGAGCTACGATGCCCCGACGGCCTTCGATTATGTGGTCGATCAGCTCGAGGCATCGATTCGTTCGGCGTTTTCCGTCGAGCAGACGCCGGTTCCCGATACGGCGCATCAGGTAACGCGTGAGTCGCTGCTTGTGCGCAGTGCGGTTTCATCCTTCGTTTCGAAGGCGTACCTGATGAGCTATCTAAAGTTTAATGGGTTTAATAGCTAGCCGACGTATAAAACGGGCGGAGCAAAGGGTCATCTGTCACTTTGTCCCGCCCGTATTTTTGCTTGGTTGGACGTTATTGGCCCGAAGCCACGCCCATGCCGTAGCCGATAATGAGCCCATGCATTTCGGCATAGTATGAATCTAGCCCGTTACAGGGCATGATGATAGTCTTGGAGCCTGGCCAGCGCTCCACAATTCGGCTGGCAAGTGCTTGGGCGCCTGCCTCATTCTCGACATGGTCGATAACGACCTCGCCGCCCGTAAAACCTTCGGCTTCCATGGTGTCGATGATCTTGTTGAGCATCTTCTTTTCGCCACGCGTGTGACCGACGAGTTCGATTTTACCGGCCTCACTCGCCGTGCCCAAAATGCGGATATTGAGCTTGTTGGCAATGACGCCGGCTGCCTTAGGGATACGTCCGGCTTTGGCCAGGTTTTCGTAATTGCACAAGCTGAAAAGGATTTTGCTGTTCTGCTCAAGGCTATCGAAGTATGCGCAAGCGTCCTCGAATGAGACATCCGGATTGCTTGCAAGATAGCGGTCGAACAGCAAGAAAATGAGGTCCATTTTGCCGCCAGCTGCGCGCGAATTGACAAGATGAATATTGCGGTCCGGTTCCTCGGCAAGAACCATATCGCGAGCCGTGGCTGCTGCATTGTAGCTGCCCGACACGCCCTCAGAGATTGGCATGCAGATGGTCTTGTCTGCCAATTTGAAGAGCTCGGCCCACTCCCCTACGCTGGGACAAGCGCTCGAAGAAGCGTTCGTCTCCGCCTGAACAGCGCAGTTGAGCTCATGAACATCGAGTGAAAGGTCATCGATGAATTCATGCTCCCCCACTCGAATTTTGAGGGGCGCAAATGCAAAGGTGGTATGGGGCGCGGTCGGTTGCCAATCGCGGAGGTTGCAGCTTGAATCGGAGATAAGTGCCCAGCTCATAGAGGGTCCTTTCTAATTGTTCCTCAACAATTATAGCCATCTTGCAAACCGAATGTACGGCTATCTAGTTTTGAATACTAGATAGCCGTACAAGATTAGAGACAAAAGAATAGACCTCGCGACTTTAAGCCACGAGGTCCACATTCACACGCTGTGTAAGATGACTTAGTAGCGCACGAAGATATAGTTGTTGTTCATGCCGGCGGCAACGGAGCTGATGATAACACCTGTGTTGTAGTCGGAAGCATGAATCATCTGACCACCACCGATGTAAATGCCGGTGTGGTACGAGTTGACCACAACGTCACCGGGCTGCGGATCGGACACACGCGTCCAGCCCATAAAGGTACCCGTGGTGCCCAGGCGGCAATAGCGACCCGTGAGGCAATAGCTAACAAAACCAGAGCAGTCGAAGCTGTTCGGGCCAATTCCGCCCCAGGAATAAGCACAACCAAGCTTGCTGTATGCACGCGAGACAACAGAACCGCCATCGACGGACTGGCTCGGAGCAGAAGGCGTCGGAGCCGGAGCAGTCGTGGAGGGCTGCGGCGTCGGAGCTGGTGCCGGCGTAGGAGCCGGAGTGTTACCGCCCTGGTTGTTGTTATTGCTGGTCTGGCCACCGTTGTTGGTGTTCTCGGTCGTACCGGCAGTCTCGTTGCTCACCGTGGCCTTCTCGGCGGTACTGGCGTTGATGCCGGCCTGCAGCGCGGCGTTGGCCTGGGCTTCGGCGGCAAGCTCAGCCTGCAGCTGAGAATCCAGAGAGTTTACGACGTTCTGGGCTTCAGCCTGCTGGGCGTTAAGCTCATCGACCTTCTTTTGCGTGGCGGCGACGTTCTTCTCCTGCTCGGCCTGCTTATCGGTGAGCTGCTGCTTAAGCTCCTTGACCTCTTGAATGGTCTGAGCCTGCTTATCGGAAACTTTGCCGTAGTAGAACAGACGGTTGAGCATATCGCTCAGATCATCGACACCCGTCAAAACCTGAAGCAGGCTCAGACCGCCGGTTTTGTACTCGCCGGCGACATAGGTCGAGAGCTTGGCCTGACCGTCAGCGATCTCCTGCTGCTTTTGCGTGATCTCGCCAGCAGTCTGATCGAGCGCCTGCGTCTGCGTGGCGAGCTCATCGTAAATCTGCTGGGTTTGGGTACCGATCTGCTCAAGCTTCGTTCGAGCAGCGGCAAGGTCGGATGCGGTATCGGCGTAGGCAGGAGCCGCGAGGCCCAAGCCCAAAACACAAGCGAGGGTTGCCGTAGCAGCGCAGCGTGCCATGTTTTTGTGCGTGTTTGCTGTGCGCATGTAGCTTCCTTTCCAGTAACTAAGGGTAACGGCTAGTCCACCGTCACCAGGCTAAAGAGCTCCACATCGCCATCAGACGGCGTGAGCTTCTCGCGCGGGTTGAGAAACGCAAGCTCAAGGATACAACCGTAACCGACAAGCTTTGCGCCCATATCTCGCACCAGTTTACCTGTTGCCTCGACGGTTCCGCCCGTCGCGACCAAGTCATCCAGAATCAACACGGTATCTTTAGAGCTGATAGCGTCGGCATGGATCTCAATGGAATCCGTTCCGTATTCGAGCTCATAGCTTTGGCTCACGGTCTCGCGCGGCAGCTTGCCCGGTTTACGTGCGGGAACAAAGCCGGCGCCAAGGGCTACAGCCACCGGTACGCCAACCATAAAGCCTCGAGCCTCTGGGCCCACGACCTTGGTGATTCCCATGCCGGCAAAGTGCTCGGCGAGGGCATCGGTCATGGCTTTGAGCGCCTCGGGATTGCCAAAGAGCGGCGTGATGTCTTTAAAGATGACTCCGGGCTCGGGATAGTCGGGGATGTCGACGATTTGAGATTCGAAGTCGTACATTGCATGACCTTTCAATGGGTTGCCGGATAAGCGGCAGCTGTTATTTGCCCGCGGTGGCGGTGCCGGTTTGCGAAGGGGCGACGACCTTGAGCGGCTTTACGAGAGAATCCTCGTGCGAAGCCGGCGCGACAGTTTTTTCGTTTTTGGCCTTGGTGGACTCGGAGCGAGCGATTTCCTCATCGAGTGCATCGATGTCGGCGTCCTCGACCACGGCGTTGAGCGACTCAAAAACGCGGTTCTTGAGCAGCGCAGTGTGCACACCCTCCGTCAGGTCGTGAAGCTTCTTAAACGCACGCTCGAGCTTGGCGTCGCGCTCGTCATCGGAGGTATCCATGCCGAGCATGCTCACGAGAACCTGCTCAAACATCGAAGATTCGCGGTTTGCCGACGATACGTACTGACGCAGGTTGCGCGGCTCAATGTGGAAGCGCGACAGCTCCGAGCAGTAACGGATAATCGGGAAATCTCGGCCATCGACGAGCTCACGGTTCTGCGGGCTCTTGATGATGCGGATAAGATCGTTCTCGGCAAGGGAGCGGATAAACGAAATCTCAACACCGAGCATGTCGGGGATCGTCTCGATGGGATGCAGCTTTTGCTTGGTCTCCTTGGGCTCCGTCTTAAGCGGAACATCGGACAGAAGACCCACCTCGTAAGCCAAAGTGGACAGGTCCGTGGCGTTTTCCAAGCGCTGCTTAATCACGTTGAGCGGCATGTAGCGGGTCTTCTGCAAGTGCAGGATGACCTCCAGGCGATCAACGTCCTCCTTAGAGTACTGACGGTATCCCTTAGGCGTACGATGAGGGGTAATGAGCCCCTCATCTTCTAGAAATCTAATTTTTGAGTTCGAAAGATCGGGGTATGCGCCTCGAAGTAGGTTGACGACTTGGCCGATACTCAGATAGTTGCGTTCGGCCATGCCCTACTCACCGGTTTCGATGCGCTCCGGCGTGCTCTCGTGGTAGATGAGCGTAAACGTACCGATCTGGACGGAAGAACCGTCGTGCAGCGGGGCTGCATTGACGATGGCACCGTCGACCCAGGTGCCATTGAGCGAGCCCAAGTCCTCGATGCGAGCGCCGAGGCCCTCGCGGATAATGCGCGCGTGGCTGCGCGATACGGTCATGTCATTGAGGAAGATGCCGTTCGCAGGATCGCGGCCGATGGTGGTCACGTCGTCCTCGAGCTCAAAGGCGGCACCAGTCTGCGGACCCTTGACGATGGACAGAACGGGGGCGGTGATGCGCACGTTGGCCATGAGGTCGGGAACGGTGACGTCGCTTGAAGGCACGCGGAATACGCAGGTAGCGTCAGCAGTCTTATCATTCTGAGCCATATTGTTTACCATGTTGTCCATGACAACCCCTAACTTATCGCGGACGTGCCGCAAATAATGAACCGTACGTAATCATACCCCAACGAATCAGTCTTCGATTTCAGGGTTCAGAAAGTCGATGTCCTCGTCCTCGGGATGCGCGAGAGCCTGTTTAATGGCCACTCCGCCCTTAATGGAATAGATGACAGCCGTGAGCATGGAGAAGATCACGCCGCCGTACACAAAGAAGATGCCGAGGGGCACCGAGCTTCCGTTGAGGCCCGGGAAGGCCGTAAGGGTTGAAGGTAAAAGATGCAGGCCGTCAATAACGGGGAACCCGAGCAGCATGAGCGAGAAGCCGGTCATGAGCAGTGCAGTGGCAATCTTTCCGGGAAAGACGACATCGATGGGGCGACGGTGATAATGACGCACGATAAGCGTGCCGATGCCCAGATAGATGTCGCGGCCAATAATGAGCACGCAGACCCAGATTGGCAGCTCTCCGCGAACCACCAGCCCAAGTACGCCGGTGAACAGCAGCGCACGGTCGCAGATGGGATCCATGACCTTGCCGAGCCACGAGACCGTCTTGGTCATGCGGGCGATCTGACCGTCCATCCAGTCGGTGGAGGCGGCAACGGCGTAGATAACGATGGCGATGACGCGGTTGTTATCCGTCACAAACAGGTACAGAAATACCAGGGTGAGGATCAGGCGCGTAAAGGTGATGAAATTGGAGATCGTAAAGATCTTATTCGACGGGTAATCGGAAGTGCCGATAAGCTCCTTTTTGATCTTCTTTTTGATGCCCACAGGACTCCCCCGCTGGTTAACGACAAAACTTTCGATACTATACCCGTTCCGGCGATGTCTATCCAGCGTAAGCATAGAGAGTCCAGACATATGGAGGATGCTACTGGGTTGTGCGGCATTCTGCATTTGTGTACATCAGCCTCCAAATATGACATTTTTCGGCATCTTTGATGGCTGATGTACACGTTTTGATTCGGTGATTACATCGATCGGGAAAGTTGTTGCCTTAAGCAAATTAATCATGATGTGCGGGTCGAGAAGGGTTGGCGCCAAAAGAGCCCAACGGCCGTTACGGCTTCGTTAGAAACACGCCCCACCATGGATGGTGAACCCGAAAGGTAAGGCGCGCGGGCACGGTGACTCGGCCCGCGCTCCCGGAAGAGAAAGGATAAACCCATGGGTTACATGCTCGAGACGCGCGGGCTCACCAAGCGCTTTGGCCGCGGCGACCAGGCGCAGGACGCCGTGGCCGACGTGAGCCTTCATATCCGCGAGGGCGAGGTGTACGGGCTGCTCGGTCCCAACGGCGCCGGCAAGTCGACAACGCTCAAGATGATCTGCGGGATGCTGCGGCCGACGGCCGGGGAGATCCTCTTTGCCGGGCACGCCTGGCGCCGCGAGGACCTCTACGCAATCGGCAGCCTCATCGAGGAGGCGCCGCTCTACCCCAACCTCACCGCGCGCGAGAACCTGCGCGTGCGCACCACGCTGCTGGGCCTTCCCGAGAGCCGCATAGATGAGGTGCTCGCCGCCGTGGACCTCGCGGACACCGGGAAGAAGCGCGCCGGGCGCTTCTCGATGGGGATGCGGCAGCGCCTGGGGCTCGCGCTGGCGCTGATCGCCCGGCCACGCCTGCTCGCACTCGACGAGCCCACCAACGGGCTCGACCCCATCGGCATCGAGGAGCTGCGCGACCAGATCCGCGGCTTCGCGGCGGCGGGTACGACGGTAATCGTCTCGAGCCACATCCTCTCCGAGGTGCAGCAGATGGCGGACACCATCGGCATCATCTGCGGGGGGCGCCTCGCCTACGAGGATGCGCTTCGGCCCGGGCAGGACCTCGAGGAACTCTTCATGAGCTTCTGTCGGGAAGGGCGACGAGCGCGCGGGGAGGTGGCGGCATGACGGGTGAGAAAGGCGGCCTGCTCGCGGCCCTGCGCGCCGAGGCCCTGAAGTCGCGCCACGCGGCACCGGTTCGCCTGGCCGTGCTCATGGCGCTGCCGATGCCGCTGCTCGGCGCGATGCCCTACCGGGGCGTGCAGATCTTCAGCGCGTGGAACTACTGGTACGCGCTCTTCCTGCCCGTGTGTCTCTCGCTCGTGGTGGCGTGCGTCGCGCGGGCGGACGCTCGCACGCGGATGCGGGGGCTTCTGGGCCTGGGCTTCCCGCTCGGGCGCGCCTGGTGGGCCAAGGCGCTCTGGTGCCTCGCGCTCTGCACGCTCTCGAACCTCGTGGTCTTCGGCATCTACCTCGCGGGATCGGCGTTCTCCTCGCAGGGCCTCACGGCCGCGGGCACGCTCACGATGCTCCTCTGCGCGCTCGTCAACACGGTGACCGCGGCGTGGATGATCCCCGCAGGGCTCTTCCTCACGGCGCGGCTCGGCATGCTCGCGGGCATCTTCTGCCCGCTCGTCGCGCAGCTCGTGGGTGGGTTCGCCTGGTCGTTGGTGCCGTTGCCGCAGCTCTTTCCGCCGTCGGCGAGCATGGTCATCCCCACGAGCTTCATCCCCGTGCTGCCGAGCGGCGAGCCACTCGCGGCGGACATGGCGCTCGGCGGGGCGCTCGCGGCGGACGGCATGCTCACGCTGGCGGGCCTTGCGGTCAGCGCGCTCGCGTTCGCCGCGCTCACGGCGGCGGGTGCGGCCTGGTTCGCGCGCTCCGAGGAGAGGTGATGGCCATGTCACGAATCTCCGATGTATTCCGTAACATCTAAATCGACAAAAACGGCAGCATAAAGTCGACACTTCCC
>CAUAWV010000056.1 GCA_958433005.1 uncultured Collinsella sp.
TTTGGTTTTTTTATATCCAATCTTTATTTATTGTTTTTAATTCATTTCATGATGTTATGTTACTTCCCAAACCACAGTACTCATATTTGCCATTTTTTGCCCACAGGGTCTATTCGAGGATAGTTTCCTGCGCCTCCAGCCCACCTCATGGCCGCCAAAACCCATTCAGCAACAGCTACCGCACATTTTGACATCAGCCAAACACCACTCACGGAGCTGTACTCCGCTATCGCCGAACCAAAATCAGAGCCGAGTCCCTTAAAAATCAAAATAACGTACCCTCATTTCAATGAACTCCGACAAGAACGGCATTTACATGAGCACCGTCACGCATCAATACGCCCTCATCGGGGGCACGCTATTCCAATTCAAGAAAATCGTCGCCCATGTATCGGAGCCGCACAGCCAAATCGTCATCTGCGGCAACGGTCCAGACATCCGTTACGCAACACTGGAAGAATGGGAGAAAGCTGGCGAATCTTTCGATAGACGGGCGCAGGTCGAGGGTGTCGTCACCAGTGCGAGCCCAGCGCGCGACAAACTCGAGCTCTTTCGCAATCTCTTTACTGGCCGCAAAGATGTTTACGCCCATGGGTACCGCAGAAAAGACGGGGGAATCGGCTATACGCCCGCCTGCGCAAACGAGTGGAAGTCAGGCATTTGTCCCAAAGCAAATCGTCAGAAAACCAAATGCGCTGAATGCGGCAACCGCGTCTTCCCCGAGTTGAGCGATACCGCGATCATCTCCCATTTCAAGGGCAGTGACGACAGACTCCGAGACGTCATAGGTCAATATGTTCTCGATAATGACAGCAACACAAAAGTCCTGGTCATCGACTTTGACGGAGCCGATTGGAAAGAAGCGACAAACGCCATTCGGCTTGTCGCAAAAAACCATGGAATCGATGCTGCAGTCGAGCGATCGAGATCAGGTAACGGCACACATGTCTGGTTTTTCTTCCTAGAGCTCACCAGCGCGAAGATCGCACGAGAATTTGGAAGCAGCCTTATCACCGAAGCGGCGGCGCTCAACAAGACAATCACCTTTGAAGCTTTTGACCGGATGCTGCCCGCACAGTCCACCATTCCTGAGGGAGGCTTTGGAAATCTCATAGCGCTGCCTTTTCAAGGAAAAGCGCAGCGAAAAGGGAACAGCGTATTTGTTGACGAGCAATTTGAGCCCTTTCCCGATCAATGGCTTTACCTTTCTCAAATCCAGTTAATCCCGCGCACGACGGTGCAAAATCTGATCGAGAGCATCGACAATAGGTCGCACGGAATAGCGGCTGCGACGGCGGCAAACACCGCCGCACCGCATTCCCAGAGGCCGCGAAAGCGGCTTCCGCTCACACCGCGGGACCTCCCGTCATCGCTGTCCGTCACGCAGGCCGATATGCTCTATATCCCCGAAAAATCTCTGAGTCCCGCAGCTCAAATGGAAGTCCGCAGGCTTGCAACATTTGCCAACCCAGAATTCTTCCGCGCGCAATCTATGCATCAATCGGTATTCGGCAAACCGCGGTACATAGACCTCAGCGAACTTAGAGACGGCTGCGTCGCGATTCCCAGAGGCTGCAAGACTCAGCTTGAGCGGCTGCTTCAAGAAGCCGGCGTTGCTGCCCACTATTCAGACAAGCGCCAGTCTGGAAATCCAATTGTAATGACATTTAAAGGGACTCTTCGCCCTGAACAGCAAATTGCCGCTGAACAAATGCTCGGCCATGAAGACGGGATCATGTCTGCACCGACGGGTTTCGGGAAAACCGTCATTGGAGCCTATCTTATTGCTGCCATCGGTCTTCCAGCGCTCGTCATCGTTCCCAAGACTGCGCTCATTGCCCAATGGAAAACCCAGCTCGAACGATTTCTCGACATCACGGACAACAGAGAGCCCGTCCGAACCCCAAAAGGACGAATCAGCAAAAGGCAGCCTCCGCTCATTGGTCAAATCGGAGGAGGCAAAACCGCCATAAGCCATCTCATCGACGTTGCTTCATTCCAGTCTTTGTCCAGCAAGGACCCCCAGACCGAAGAACCAATAGCCAAGGAGTTCGTTCGTGATTACGGCCTCATCATCTGTGATGAATGTCACCATGCAGCCGCACCACAGCTTGAGCTCGTCCTCAAGTCCGCTCCAGCCAAATATGTATACGGCCTTTCCGCGACGCCCGAACGCTCGGACGGACTCACGCGAGCACTCTCAATGCTCTGCGGCCCGCTTCGCCATGCCATTGATCCAAAAACGCAAGCAATCCAACAGGGAATTCAGCGCGTTGTTAGGCCGCGTTTTACCGGAGTTCGACTACCCGCCTACGAACCAGGGGCGTCCTTTAATCAAGTTCTCGATCTCCTGTGTGCGCACACAGCGAGAAACGAAGCAATTGTCGACGATGCCCTCGAGACCGCGTCAAACGGTCGACATCCGCTTGTGCTATCCAAAAGGAAAAAACATGCCGAAGAGCTATGTAGGCTGCTTCAAAGCCGCGGACACGAACCTATACTCTTAACCGGAGAAATCGACGCCAAAGAAAGAAAGGCAATACTGAACAGCCTTCCCGGCTTCGAGCATGAGCATCGAATTATCATCGCAACCGAAGGCCTTCTGAGCGAGGGTTTCGACCTGTCTTACCTTGACACTCTGCTCATTGCCACACCGATATCTTGGGACGGCAGCATAACGCAGCAGGCAGGCAGACTACATAGAAGTCACGAGGGCAAGCAGCGGGTTGAGATATTCGACTATGTTGATTTGTCGATACCCATGCTCGCGCGTATGTACCAGAAGAGACTCAAGACCTACGCAAAGCTAGGATATGAAGTCTTTGCAGCAAATGACAACAAACGGGCCGATCAAAACATCCTCGTTAGGCCGGCAAGGGCCGTGGAGGCCTTAGCGGATGACATCGCGCGCGCAACGAAAAGCATTTTTATTGCCGCGCCCTACGCATCCGCTGCATGCCTCGCAAAGCTCGCTGCCGTACTCACAGGCGCCGCCGCCCGTGGGATTGCCCTTGAGATTTCAATTGCCTCGACTCCGCACAATGACGTGAAAGCGATTTTTACCGAGATGAACGTCGACTATTCCATCAAAGCCGAAGGGCGCCTGTGCGCGTCAGTAATTGACGAGGAAACCGTCTGGTACGGAACCATTCCATTACTGGCCTTTCCTAAGAAAGAGGACTGCAGCATCCGTTTCAAAAGCAGCGAAGTTGCAGCCGAACTTTTAAGCGAAATCCAGCGAAGAGGAGAACCGGAGGTCGCAGCCACGAACGGGACGTCTCCAACAGTTACGGTGGAATAGGGGCCATTTTTGGCCAATCGGCCGCGAATCAATCCCTATTCCCCCGCGAATCATAAGCGAGCAATCAGCCCTGCGGGCCCTGGAATAGTTCCTCATGCGAGCCCATTCTGACCAGCCGGATCACAGGATTAGTCTTATGCGGCAAGTAGAGAACGACCACATCGACCAAGCCATCGGATAGGTGGAAATCGATGTGGCCGTTGTAGTTTCCGCCCGGGTTTGAGAGCTCGTGGGCACCATATTCCGCGGGAAGCGAGCCGTGAGCCGCAAGCTCTGCGACTGCCGCCTTAAACTCGGTTTTTAGCTGCGGATGGATGCGCATCGTCCGTTTGTAATCCGCCTTAAACTGAGCCTCGACCTTAATCTCAAACATCGCTAGTCCTCATCGAGGAATGATATAAGCTCATCAGCGTTATTGAATGACGGGCTGTCGTCCGGCAGAATCCCCAACTCATGAGCTTCGGCGATCACCATGGCACGCCTCGTTGCCTCGTTGGGCACCTCCGCCCTTCCTACGATCTCAAAAGGAATCTTTCGTTGATTTACCAGCTGCCGAACAGCAAGGTTGAGATACGAATTGAGACTCAGACCAACCGTATCCAAGAACTCAGTCGCCTGTTCCTTGAGCCCCTCTTCGATGCGAACCGTCGTAGGCTTAACCGTTGCAGTAGACATACGCGACCTCCTCGCCTCGTCTTTTGCATCAGTATACCCAATTTCGATGGCAGTCTGATGTTAAATAGCATCAGTATGCCGTTCACATTGCTATAACAACAGTCACAGCACCCTACATCAGCCCGCTCAGGGCAATGTCAACGGCCTCGTTGAGGTCGTCGGTGATGTGCACCAGCTCCGGATCGAGCGGGCTAATCATACCGGCGTCCATCACCGGGCCGTTGAGCCAGTCGAACAGGCCCTGCCAGTACTCGGTTCCCACCAAAACGAGCGGCATGCGCTTGACCTTGTGCGTCTGTACCAGCGTGAGCACCTCGAACATCTCGTCGAGCGTACCAAAGCCACCAGGAAACACGATGGCGCCCGAGCTGTATTTGACGAACATGGTCTTGCGCACAAAGAAGTAACGGAAGTCCATGCCAAGGTTCACGTATTTGTTGAGCCCGTGCTCGTGCGGCAGCTCGATACCCAAGCCGACCGACTTGCCGTTGACACTCGCCGCTCCCCTGTTGGCCGCTTCCATGATGCCGGGGCCGCCGCCGGTGATGACCGCCACGCCACGTTGCGCGATCTTGCGCCCGACGGTACGCGCCGCCTTGTAGAGCGGATCGGTCTTGGGCGTGCGGGCGCTACCGAAGATGGTCACCGCAGGACCAAGCTCGGCAAGCGCGCCAAAACCATCGACAAACTCTGCCTGGATGCGCAGCACGCGCCACGGATCAGCATGCAGCCAGTCGGTCGAGTCCTCGGGCGCCAGCAGGTTGGCGTAGGTATTGTCCTTGGGAATCATGGGGCCGCGCATGACCACGGGGCCGCGGCGGTACGTCTCGTCGTAGGCTGGCTCGCCCTCGACATTCTCGTTCTTAATCATGGGTACTCCTATCGAGAAAAAGAAAAACGGGCGGGGTCGACGCCATGCGCCAAACACCCGCCCGAACATCAACTATTCGGGATGGTACCCACGATGCATCAAGTGCTTGCAAGCTATCGGTCATCGGTCGCGCAGACGGTGTTAGCGAACGTGATGACCGGCCGGTGCTCGCCCCTTGCCATTGCCCGCGCTCTGCAAGCGCCCGCGCCGCTCTTAGTAGTCCACCGCCGCAGGACTGTTCATCCAGTCGCTCACAAACGCGCCGTAGCGGCCCTCGATAATGGCCTGACGGGCACGCTGCATAAGGTTGAGCAGGTAATAGATGTTGTGCATCGACAGCAGAATACCGCCGAGCATCTCCTTCTGCGTGACCATGTGACGGATGAGCGCGCGGCTGTAGCCGCCCGTGCACACCGGGCAGGTGCAGGTGGGATCGATGGGGCCGTCGTCGTGCGCAAAGCGCGCGTTGCGGAAGTTAAGGCGACCTTCACTGGAGAACGCCGTACCCATGCGGCCGGTGCGCGTCGGCAGCACGCAGTCGAACATGTCGATGCCCACGCCAACGCCGCGCACGAGCGTGGTAGGGTTGCCGACGCCCATGAGGTAGCGCGGCTTGTGCTTAGGCATATACTCGGAAACCAGCGGCGCCAGTGTCTCGAACATGGTCTCGTGGTCCTCGCCCACCGAGTAGCCGCCGATGCCGTAACCGGGGAAGTCGCCGCACTCCTCCAGGTGGCGCAGCGATCGCAGGCGCAGATCCAGATGCATGCCACCCTGAACGATGCCAAAAAGTGCCTGGTCATCACGGGTATGAGCCTTGTAGCAGCGCTCGGCCCACATACTCGACAGCTCCACGGCGCGCTCGACATAGGCACGCGTGGCAGGATAGCCGGGGCACTGGTCGAGCTGCATGCAAATGTCGGAACCGAGCTTCATGGCGATTTCCATGTTGTCCTCGGGCGTCCAGAACACGTGGCGACCGTCGTAGTCGTTGACGATAAAGCGCACACCCTCGTCGGTGAGCTTGACGGCGTCGTTATGGCTAAAGACCTGGAATCCGCCCGAGTCGGTGAGGATGGGGCCGTGCCAGTTCATGAACTTATGCAGTCCGCCCAGCTCGGCGATGGTGTCCTCGCCGGGGCGCATGGACAGGTGATAGGTGTTGGCAAGCACGATCTGGGCGCCGAGCTGCTTGACGGTCTCGGTGGGAATACCCTTGACGTTTGCCTTGGTGCCCACGGGCATAAAGATCGGCGTCTCGATGTCACCGTGCGGGGTGTGCAACACGCCGGCACGCGCGTGCGTCGTAGGGTCCTCGGCGATCAGGTCGAATTTAAAAAGGTTCTGGTCCATAAACTGGAACTCCTTGGTTGCGGTTCATACGCAAACCATTATACGGGCAACCCGCAAGAAGCACCGACTCGACAGAAACTAGTGCATTAGGATCAGGTTCCCGCGCTAGTCGTTGGGGACGTTCTTAAACGACTAGACGTTGGGGACAGCCTTCAGCGCCATCTTGCAAAGGAGTGTCCCAATCTGCCGGCACTTAGGGACTGTCCCCAACTGCCGACAACGCCGATGCTCTGGTAACGCCGATGCTCTGACAACATCAGCGAGCGGTCGCCAGGGCGAACAAATTGGCATGAAAAGAGGGCGGCATAGACCTTCTGGTCATGCCGCCCTCTTTGAATGACAAGTTGTCGCTCTGGTGACCGCGCAGCGTCGGCCGGTCCGCCGTTCGGTAGAACGGCGGAACCCCTAAGGACGCTGGCCCATGCCACCCTCGAGGGTGACGGTCTCGCCGTTCATATACTTAAAGTCGGGACCGCAGAGCTGAACGACAACGCGGCCGATTTCCTTCTCGACGTCGCCGTAGTGGCCTGCCGGCGGCATGTGGACGTTGGCCTTGAACGCCTCGGGATAGGCATCTTGGAAGTTCTCGAGCGCGGCGGTCCAAGCAAGCGGGCAAACGATGTTGACGTTGATGCCGTCCTTGCCCCACTCGTTGGCGGCGACGCGAGTCAGGCCGCGGATGCCCTCCTTGGCGGCAGCATAGCTGCACTGGCCGTAGTTGCCAAACAGGCCGGCGCCCGAAGCAAAGTTGACCACGGAGCCCTTGGTCTCCTTCAGGTGCGGATAGGCCTTCTGCATGTACAGATAGGTGGCATACAGACCGGAGTAAATGGCCAGGTTAAACTGATCCATGGTGTGGTCGGCGATGGTCACGCCCGAGGCGCTGGCCTGAGCGTTGTTAACGACGGCGTCGATGCGACCGAACTCCTCAATCGCCTTGTCGATAACGTTCTGCACGACGGCCTCGTTGTCCTGACCGGCGGAGACATCGGCCTGAACAGGAAGAACCTTAACGCCGTACTCAGCCTCGAGAGACTCCTTGGCGGCCTCGAGCTTGGCAACGTTGCGGCCGGTGATGACGAGGTTCGCGCCCTCCTTGGCAAAAGCGATATCGATGCCGTAACCGATGGAGCCAGCGGAGCCGTCCTTGAGCGTGGCCTTGCCGCCGCCGGTGACGATCACGGTCTTACCAGTGAAAAGTCCCATACAAAGTCCTTTCAAATCGCGACGGGCCCGCCCGTCGACTGCGCGCATCCAACTTCACGCGCCAAAAGCTGACATGCAACTTTAGCGTGTTCAAGTGAATAGAAAAGGCCTCGGTAGGCGAACGGCATAACGTCTTTCGGCGAAGGGATTGTCAAGTACAAACTGGATAAAGTGGCCGAGTTTTTGCTATCGACACGAGCCATCGAACACGTTTTGAAACTTTGCTGCAGCGCGCGGGATGTCGGCGCGAGACTTTATCATAGGGTGACAAACAACGATGAGGAGCACATGCCTATGACAGACGAGCTGGACCCCCAGACTCAACAGCATATTGATAACTCCGCAGACACCATTGACGGCTGCGATACTTCCACCAGAAGCGATGGCGGCATTGATGCCGCTGTCGAGGAGGCTCCTGCCGCCGCAGACGAGGCCGCAGACGCAAATGTCGCCGCAGAGCAAGACAAAGAAGAGCAGCTAGAGCAGCCGGACCCGAGCGATACTGAGCCCAAGGCTGAGAACGCTCCGCAAGCAGCAGGTCCCATCGAGGTGTCTTCGGAAGAAGAGCTCGACGCCGTCATGGACTCCATGATGGATGCCGTCAAAGCGATGAAAGACGCCGTGGCCGACGCTGACGTTGACGCCGAGGAAGAGGAGGCCGCCGAGGCAGCCTCGACCTTCGTACCCGGCGAGACTCCGGTTGCCGACCAGGGCAGCACCATGCCCTCGTTTCTGCAGCTCGAGCATCCCACGATTGGTGCCGATGCGGTCGACCCGCACGCAGCAGGCTTTTCTGTAATCGAGGGCGGTACCGGCAATATCGCCGTGCCGCAGGCTGCCGATGCGGACGCTGCCGACACCGCTCGCCCGACCGCCCCGCACTCCTCCGCCGCGAGCCGCGATCTGGGGACCGCTGTCTCGAACACTGCGAACGCCGTGGGCACCTTTATCGCCCAGGGTGCCTCGGCCATGCGCGAGATGAACGCCGCGAAAAAGGCACTTGCCGATGCCCGCGCCCACCTGGCCGAACTTGAGCAGCGCATTGCCGATCAGGCCGAGGAACTCGAGACGCGCCAGGATATCGCAGGCCGCTACGACCAGATCGTCGCCGACCAGCGCCAGGCGATTGCCACGGCCCAAAAGACTGCAGCGGCCGCCGAGATTGACCGTGATGCCCACGCCTCCAAAGCGACAGAGCTCAAGGGTCAGCTCGAACAAATGAAGACAGAGGATGACGCGACTGAGCTCCGTCTGAAGGCCGCGCTCGATGCCGTGGAGGCCCGCGAGGCGAGCTCGCGCGAGACCGGCAACCGCCTCGTTCGACGTCTTGAGGATTCCAAGCGCATCCGCGACAAGGTGAAGGCAGAGCGAGACGCCGGCATTGCCGCCGCACAACAAACCGTCGACGCCACGCGCGCCCAGCTCGAGACGCTGCGTCATGAGTATGCCGAGCTGCAACGCAATCCCTCGGCAAATCCCGCCAACTATACGGTGCGCACCAGCGAGCTCTCGATGCAGATTTCCGACACGGCAGATGCCCTGCGTAAAGCCGAAGAAGATGTCCCGCGTATCACCGCCGACCTTGAGCACTCGCTTGCCGCAGCCGAGCAGGCCGTCGAGCAGGCTCAAGCCCCTATCGCCGACGCAAAACGCGCGCACCAAGCCGTGACGACCGAAGCCGATGCCGCGCGCGACGAGCTGCAGACGGCGAAGACAGCCGCCGCGACTCGTCAGCGCGAACTGCGCGAGAAGATCACTGCCGAGGACAAGGCACGCCGCGACCAGGAGCAGAGCATCGCCAACGCCCAAGCAGATGCCGCACATGCGCAGTCGATCATCGAACAGGCGACCGAAGTGCACGACCACCCAGAGATCACTGAGTCGCTTGCAGGATCCTTGGCCCGAGACAAAGCCGAACACACCGAGACCGAGCGAGAAGTCGCCCAGCTCGAGGCCACCGAGGACGCGGTGCGCGAACGTACCCGCGACTCACGCATCAAATTCACCGGCGCCATCGTCTGCATCGTTGCCGTAGTTCTCGTGATCATCTTGATCTGGCTGTTCGCGAGCAAGTAACCACTCCCCAACGATTACAAGGACTGTCCCCAGGTGCCGGCACATAAGGAACGTCCCCAAGTGCCAACAAAGGCGACGCCGATGTTTTGGCGCGGACAGCGAAAACCCGCTAGAGCGGCATCCTCTTGACAACCAAAGAAATGCCGGTGTTTTGGCAACGACAGCGAGCGGGTCGCATTTGAGACAAGGTGACGTGAAACGAAAGGGCGCTGACCTTCTGGTCGCGCCCTTGAAGTTGAACGTCAGATTG
>CAUAWV010000057.1 GCA_958433005.1 uncultured Collinsella sp.
CATGTCAGGACCCCGCCGTGCGCTTCGCGCGGCGGGGTCCTTCCGTCCTGCGGAAAGATTTGGGATGTAAGCCCTGAGGCCTCCTGCGGTAACTAGGGAGGCCGAGGCTATTCGTCTTCTTGCTGCGGGTGCGTGGGCTGAGATTTTGGGATGTTGCAGGCTCTTAGCTGAGAGTAGCACTGACATTTGTCCTGAAATGGCTGGTCGTTAGGGGTTGCTACCGGTAGTTGCGGTAGGGTTGGGGCAGATTCTAACTAGAAATGGTGGTCGCTACCGGTTGTTCTCGGCATACTCGGCTCATTCGATTACGGTCACCACATGAAAGGAACTGTCATGGATCTTGCGATGGCACAGCGGCTCGTCGATCGCCGCAAGGCTGCTGGGCTTTCTCAGGAGGCGCTTGCCGCCCAGCTGGGTGTGAGTCGTCAGGCTGTCAGTAAATGGGAGCGCAGCGAATCCTCTCCCGATACCGATAACCTTATTGCGCTCGCCGCGCTGTATGGCGTGTCGCTGGATGAGCTGCTGTATGGGGAGGCGGTGGATAGCACTGACGACTCGCAGGCTGATGATGAGGCGCAGAACAGCAACGCCGGCACCAAAGCTTCAGATAAGGCTGAGGAGGCTGAGGCTTCTACTGAACACGCTGATTGCAGCGATAAGCCACTTGTCGATATTTCCCTCGCGCGCGGCATCCACGTTATTGACCCCAACAAAGGCGAAGAGGTTCATGTTGGCTGGAATGGCATCCATGTGGCTAACGAGCGCAAGGGTGAAGAGGTCCATGTGGGGCCAGGCGGATTGCATATCGATACGCTTGAGGACGATGGACATAGTGTGCATACCAATGACGACGGCACCGTCACCATCGACGGCGAGACGTTTTCCAGCTGGAAGGAAGCACACGACAAGCTCGACCATCACGGCAAGCATTTCCACACCAAGGTCGGACGTGCATGGAACAAATTCCCCTTCCCTGTGCTTGTCGCCCTCGCCTATCTGGTGCTCGGCATTGTCTACGGCACATGGGCTACGGGACTCTTCCTCGTCTTTCTGATTCCCGTCTATTACGCGCTTGGCGACTTTATCGACCAACGCCACTTATCTAAGCTGATCGAGGTCATCTACCCGGCAGCCGCCATCGCTTGGTTCCTCTACATGTGGCTCTGTTTGGGACAGCCCCATCCTGCATGGATCATCCTCATCACGATTCCCGTCATCAAAGCGCTCATGCGCTGGTGCCTCAAACAATGGAAGCACCGCCAACAGGCCTAACACGCTCCGACCCACCAGCACCCAACCACCCCCGCCCTTCTCCTAAGTTGCGGTGAGATAGGGACTGTTTTGAAGCTCCAAAGCGCCAAACAGTCCGTATATCACCGCAACCTACAAACAACTGGGTCAGTTCCGGCACGGAGATTAGCATTGAGCTGACCACGCGCCAAGAAAAGGGCCTATTTACTACGTTTAACTCGAGAGGGCCGACCATACCCGCCTTTTCCGAATATTTGCAAGCCCTCTACCTGCGGTTTTAATTTCATAATCTTTGTCATGGTCGAGGGTGTGGTAGCAAACGTAGTAGATAGGCCCGTTTTGCGGCATACGACCCATTCAAGCCCAATCTCGAAGGCTGGAGAAAGCCCTTCATCCACGCCTGTGAGCGAAAACCAAATAGAATGAAAGGCAAATGGAAAAGCCCGTTTAACGAGCGGAGGACATATGCGCGACGTAGCCGAAAGCGACTGGAAGCTGTTTAAGAAAATGCTTCCTCAATGGCAAGAACGTTATATGGAAAAGCTCATCGGCCAGTATGTTGAGATACTGAACGGCGACAGTGAAGCGTCCAGTAGATTTTGGGCACTAGAAGAGCGCCTCAATAGAGACAAGCTGTCCTCAGGCGTAATTGCAAACGACATTCGCCGCAGCACAATGCACCGCGAGATAGCCAATTTGCTTATCGACAGCGTGATCACCCTTGACGACCTTGACGGTTTTACCGAGGACATTAAGAGCTATGCGCAACACTGGATTGGCCAGTAAGAGCACTGAACGACAGACATCCCCAGCAAAACGGGGCAAACGCCGGGCCACCTAATGGTTGTCCGGCGTTTGCGCAGATAAAACCTGCCAAAATAAACCTGTCCCTTTTTGGCAGGTCACTCGGCGCTCTTGAGGGCGCCGACCATGTCGATCTTGTTGAGGGTACGATTGGTGGCTAGGTTGACGATAAACGTAAAGCCAAAGGAAAGCACCACGGCGAGCACGTAGCTTAGCGGCTCGACTTCGACGTCAAAGTACAGCGACGGCATCTGCAAAATGTACGTAAAACTCTCGGCCAGCAAGCCGCCCAGTGGCACGCCCAGCGCGGCGCCAATTGCCGTGAGGATCAACGTCTCCTTGTTGACGTAATGGTGCACCTCGCCACGGCGGAAGCCCAGCACCTTGATGGTCGCCAGCTCGCGTTCGCGCTCGGAGATATTCGTGTTGGACAGCGTAAACACCACCACAAACGACAGGCATGCCGCCATAAAAGTCACGAGCACCACGACCGAATTGATGATCGCAAAGTTCGCCTCGTAGTTCTGCCAATGTTCGGCCGTGCTCGAGATGGTGAGCCAACCGTCGCTCTTAAGCTTCTTGCTAAACGCAATCTGGTCGGCCGACGAGCCCTTAAGCAGCACAAAGACGCCGTTGAGGCGTGCGCTTCGACCGAACGCGCGCTCATAGGTGCCCTGCGTCATGTAAAGCGTGTTGCCAAGATAGTTAAGCGAAATGTCACTGACTTTGACCTTGGCAACATTGAGCGACGAATCCTGGACGTATGCCGTATCGCCCGGCTGAATCCCCAGCACCAGCTGTGAACTCTTACTCAGATACACGTCTCCGTCACGCAAAGACAGCGGCTCTTTGGACTCGTCCTCGAGGCGCACATAGTCGTCCAGGTCGTTCGTGCGGTCATCGGGCACCACGATCAGCTGCACGGTCTCGCTCTTGCCGCCAAACGTAAAGGTGACGTTGTCGGTCATAATCGGCAGCGTCGAAGTCACGGTCACGTTGGAATCATTGGCCGCGCTGCGCTCATCCAACGCCGCGCACGTCTGCGTAAAGTCATCGGGGTTGGCGACCGCCAGCAAGTCATAACGCGTGATATGCCCGTACTGTTTGGGCGAAAGCGCCACCGACGTATCGCGAATACCCATACCGCAGATCACAAGCGCGGTGCAACCCGCGATGCCAAAGATGGTCATAAAGGCACGCTTTTTGTAACGGAACAGGTTGCGCGCAGCCACCTTGTTCAAAAAGCCCATGCGGCGCCAGATAAAGCCGATGCGCTCAAGTAGGATGCGCGAGCCGGCGCGCGGGGCCTTGGGGCGCATGAGCGAGGCCGGGGTCTCGGCCATCTCGTGGCGGCAGGCGATAATTGTGGCGCCCACCACGCCCACGGCAAACAGCGCCACCGAGACGATCGAGGACACGATGTCGTACGAAAGCAGCATCTGGGGCAGCGAGTACATGTCGTCGAACACCGTAAACAGGAACAGCGGCAGGCCCACAAAGCCGATGATATTGCCGAGCACGCCGCCAATCAGGCACGCCCACAGCGCATAGTCCACGTATTTGGACAGGATGCGCTCGCGCGAGTAGCCGAGCGCCTTGTACAGGCCAATGAGCGTGCGCTCCTCCTCGACCATACGCGTGGCGGTGGTGAGGCTGATGAGCACGGCGACGATAAAGAAGATGAACGGGAACACCGTCGCAATAGCCTCAATTGACGAGCTATCGCTCTCCACGCTTGAGTAGCTTGCGATATTGTCGCGGTCCTGGATGTACCACGTGCATTCACCCAAATCGGAAAGCTCGGCGCGGGCATCGGCAAACTGCTGGTCGGCGGCGGCGCGGCGCTGATCCAGGTCGGCCTGAGCCTGGACGCGTTCCTCGCTGCCCTGGGCCATGCGATTGATGTTGTCCTGCTCAATCCCAAAGAGCATATTCGCCTGGCGCTCGGCCGCATCCAAGCTTGCCGGCGTGTCGACTGTCAGCTCCTGAGCGCGCGCCTTCTCACGCTCCTCGCGGATCTTCTCTATATTGCCCTTGACCTTGTTGATCTTTGCCGCGTAGGCATCCGAATAGGAGTTGAGGCTCTTGGCTCCTTCGACGACTACGTGGACTGCGGAATAGGACGACGACGTCGCGGCGTCCTCGCTCACATAGAACTTATAGTCCGCCGCCGAAGCAGCGCGAAAGGCGTTGACTGTCGAGTCGGAGCTCACATCAGTGGGATCGAGGACCTCGGCCGTAATGGTGTAATCGCCCGCGGCAAACTGATCCTTGGCGCTTTGGTTCGACGAGCTCGCGTCATTGGCGGCAAAACTCACCGTATCGCCGAGCTTTTTGCCCGAAGCCTTCAGGAACTTCGAAGTCACCGCGACTTCATCGGCGCTCTCGGGCAAATCGCCGTTCACGAGCACCGGCTGATCGATGTTCTCCTTGGAGAGACTTTGCACGACCACGCGCTCGCGCGTTGTGCCCACGGCGGTGTAGGCGGTCTCGGCGTAGATGCCCTCGGCCGTTTCGACGCCATCGACCTCTTGGATGGCGTCGAGATCATCGTCAGTCAGGCCATAGGTCGACTGCACGTTAATGTCATAGACATTTTGCTGGTCGAAGTAGGCGTCGACCGAATCGCACAGATCCTCGCAACCCGCCTTGAGGCCGCACATCACGCTCACGCCGAGCGCGGTGATGACCACGATAGATAGGAAGCGCTTAAGACTGCCGCGGATTGTGCGGTAGATGCCACGGCGAAATACCGTCGGCACCATATCGTTTGAGCTTTGGGCGGTACGGTAGGTCGCGAACTCCCGGTCGCGGCCCGCGTGCTCCGTATCGTGGTTTTGGCTGTTTTGGCGGTCCTGGTCCATGGGCGCTACCACTCGATTGTCTCGATAGACACGGGATTTTGCTGGACCGTCTCGCTCTCCACGCGGCCGCTCTTAAAGCGGATCAGGCGATCGGCCATGGGCGCCAGCGCGGAGTTATGGGTGATGATAATGACCGTGATGCCCTGCTTGCGGCAGGTGTCCTGCAGCAACTGCAAAATCTGCTTGCCGGTTTTGTAGTCGAGTGCACCCGTGGGCTCGTCGCACAAAAGCAGCTTGGGGTTCTTGGCCAGCGCGCGGGCAATGGACACGCGCTGCTGCTCGCCGCCCGATAGCTGCGCGGGGAAGTTGGCGAGGCGCTCGCCCAGGCCAACCTGGCAAAGCGTTTGCTCGGCATCGAGTGAATCGGGGCAGATTTGCGCCGCGAGCTCGACGTTTTCGAGCGCCGTCAGGTTGGGGACCAGATTGTAGAACTGGAAGACAAAGCCGACGTCGGCGCGGCGGTATTCCACGAGCTGCGCCTCGTTAGCGGAGCTCACATCGCGCCCGTCCACCGTCACGGTGCCGGAAGTCGCCGTATCCATGCCACCCAGAATGTTGAGCGCCGTGGTTTTACCGGCGCCCGAAGCGCCCAGGATAATGGCAAGCTCGCCACGCTCAACGGTAAAGCTCGCGCCGTCGAGCGCGTGAATGCGGGCATCGCCCTCGCCGTATGCTTTGATGACGTCTTTAAATTCGATATAGGCCATCGATCGGTTCCCATCTGGTCGGATAACTCTTTAGTATTACCCATTTCGCACCTATCAAAAAGAGACAGGTTTATTTTGGCAGGTTTTATATGGGGAAACGTACCTCTTTGGGGGCAGCGCGGGACGCGCAGGGGCGGCCGTGCAGATCGGCACAGCCGTCTCACGTGGAATCGACCGACGCCTGCCTTTCCGTGACACCGGCAACTCGTTTTTGCTTGTTGGCATGGCCGCCATTATGCCTTGGGACTGAGCACTCAAATTCTCACTCCTCATTGCCACGCTTGCCGCAAGCTATCAGGGTGACGAGATGACGACGCTCGCTGTAGCAGCGCAGCCACACTCTATAAGCGAGGCGTTTGCCAGCAAAAAAGCGCGCGACAGGGTAAGCCCGCCGCGCGCTATCCTATGCGGACTAGTTATTGTTGTTGGTCATCGAGGCCACTGCTGCCGCAAGATTGGAAATGGGCATCGTCTGCAACCAGATGCGACCGGGACCGGTGAGCACGGTGTTGAACACGCCCTCGCCACCAAACATGATGTTTTTGACGCCCTTGACCATTTGAGCGTCAATGCTCACGGTCTCCTCAAAGCCGGCCACGTTGCCGGTATCCACAATCATCTGCTGGCCAGCAGCGAGCTCGTACTCAACCAGGTCGCCGTCGATCTCGGCAAAAGCAACACCCGAGCCCGTGAGCTTCTGCATGATAAAGCCCTCGCCGCCAAAGACGCCGGCCTTTGCCTTCTTGTTAAAGTGAATGCTCAACTCGACGCCACTTTCCGCGGCAAGGAACGAACGCTTCTGCAAAATCCAGCTCTTGCCCGGACCGATCTCGATTGGCACGATGCGGCCGGGGAAGCAGGAGCCAAACGCGATCATGCCATCGCCACGCGCGGTCCAAATGTTTTGGAACAATGCCTCACCCGAAAAAGCCTTGGAGAACATCTTGCCGATGCCACCGCCCGAGGTAGACATTTCCATGTTGGGGGTCATCCAAGCCATGGCGCCGCTTTCGGTGATCATGGATTCGCCATCGCTAAGGTTGCACGTAACAACCGGGAAAGCCCCTCCGCCGATCTCGTACTGCATGACCGTCTCCTTTCCACTCAGGAGCCGAATAACGATGCCTATATTTTAGCAGGTAGAGATGCATATGTTCACACCGCCCATGCCCTCTCCTGCGGACGTTTCCCCAGATAAAACCTGCCAAAATAAACCTGTTCCTTTTTGGCAGGTTTTAAAGGCAAACGGTGAAGGTGATCTGGTTGCCGTGACCGGATACGGTGGCGGCGCCTCCATGGGCCTCGGCGATGGCACGCACCACGGACAGGCCCACGCCCGAGCCACCCGTCTTGGAGCTGCGCGACGCATCCGCACGATAGAAGCGATCGAACAATCGGTCCAGGTCGCCCTCGGGCAGCTCGTCCACGGCGTTCGATACGACAAGCTCGGCGGCGCCCTTGCCTTTGCCGTGCGAAACGGCGCACAGGCTCAGCTCAATCACGCTGCCCTCGCTCGCATAGCGCGTGGCGTTGTCCAGTAGCAACTCAACCACCTGCGCCACCGCCGCGGCATCGGCATGGGTCCGCACGCCGGTCGCAATCGACGTCGACAGGCGTTTACCGCCTGAGACCGCCACCGACTTAAACGGCGCCGCCGCCTTGTTCACCGCCTCCGAAAGATCGATCGACGCCATGGTAAAGCCCGCCGAGCCCTCGTCCATGCGTGCCAAGAACACCAAGCGCTCCGTGAGCGCCGATAATAGCGCACCCGCACTCGCCTTAGTGCTGCCTTAGCAGGTCGATGAGCATATTTAAAAAAGCAAGGTTATAGCTTAGTCGGACTTAAGGAACGGGCGGCTTCACATCTCGCCCTGCAAACAACGCCCGTACAGCGAGCGCGCTTGCCGCATGGGCGTTGCGGCCGCCTGCAGCTTATAGATAGGCACCCTCGAGGCGCAGCAGCCACTCCTTGCGATCCAGTCCACCGGCGTATCCGTTGAGCGATCCGTCGGCCGCGACCACGCGATGGCACGGCACGATAATCGAAATAGGGTTGCGAGCGACCGCAGCGCCCACCGCACGAGGAGACACAACGGGATCCTCGTTCCCCGGCACCCGATGGCGGGCGGTGACACGAGCCGCAATCTCGCCATACGTGGCGACCTCGCCACGCGGAATAGAAAGCAGTTCATACCAAACTTCACGCTGAAACGCCGTACCGATCATATGCAACGGCGGCGTATACCGAGGCTCCTGTCCTGCAAAATAAGCGTTCAGCCAAGCCCAGGAACGCTCAAGCACCGAAGAAGCCGCACCATGAGCCGGACTCACCGACGACATGCCACCAGCACCGGAAACCGCATCGACACCTTCAACGTGCTCCGCATCTTCTTTGAGCAGCGTAGAGCCAAAATGCTCCTGCCCCTCAAACCAAAGCCCTGTCAAACCGCGGCCATCAGCGGCAAGCAGGATTTCGCCCAAAGGCGAAGCAAACGTCGTCGTGACCACCAGCGGCTCCTTTCAAAACTCCGCAACATAATACCGCGAACTGTGCAGACAACCCCCGCAGATACGTCCGGGCGGGCTCGCAATTACTTCAGCGAGGCTGTTTTTCCCAATCAAGCGAAGAAGACGCGGGGCTTCGACGCCAGGGCGGTACCCCCGCCAGCTGAGCTCTAATACTTTTCCCGAGAAGTGAACGAGTAAAAACGAAGTCCCGGAGCATCCACACCTTTAGACCGCAAAACCGCAGGATTCGCGCTGCAAAACCGCAGGACATAGCAATCAAAAAATGCCAATGCTTCGGGGGTCCAAATAAGGTCGTTCACTTCACGGGAAAAGTATTAGACCTCAATTCGCACCAAGCCCAAAGTCACCCCAGGCAGCAGGCGCGAAGCGCCGAGGCCGCCGCCGGGACCAGGGCCCGCAACAACCACGTGCCCCCACATCAGCCCAGCGGCCCCAACCAACAACGACCCCATCGCAGGCCACTCGCAGCAGCGTCACCGCAGGCGGGGGCCGGGCTTAGTTTTCAGAACACTCCGCAGACCAGTGTGGCGCCTTGTCCGCGGCTCCGAAGGAGCAGGACAAG
>CAUAWV010000058.1 GCA_958433005.1 uncultured Collinsella sp.
TCCATGGTCGCCGGCGTGGTCACGCGCTGGCCGTTCATAAACTCGACGGGGATGTCGTAGTGGCTAAGCGCCTCGTTGATGGCCTTGCCGCCACCGTGCACGATAACAGGGCGCATGCCGATGATCTTGAGCAGGACGATGTCGCTCATCACGTCGCGGCGCAGCTGCTCATCAACCATGGCGGCTCCGCCATATTTGATAACAACCGTCTTGCCGGTCAGGTTCTTAATCCACGGCAGCGCTTCGAACAGCAGCTGCGCGGTTGCTTCGTTGGATTCACTCGAACGACAATCGCGTGCGAATTTCATAATCTGCCTCGTCTTTCGTATCGTTATCGCGCCGTGCTCCGCTGTCCGCAATCGCGGCAAGATGCGCAGCGTGCCTGGAATCTAGGAACGGTAGTCGCCGTTGATGGAGATGTACTCATGCGTGAGGTCGCAGGTCCACACGGTCGTTGCCGCGTCGCCTGCGCCCAGGTCGGCCGAGATCACGATCTCGGGCGCCTCAAAACGTCGTAGAGCCTCGTCCTCGTCAAAGGGAACAGTCAGACCGTCGCGACAGACAGGCATGCCCATCATGTCGATGGAAACGTCTTCCTGATTAAACTTCACGCCGCACTTGCCAAGCGCCATAGCAACGCGGCCCCAGTTGCAGTCGTGGCCGGCGATGCAGGTCTTAACGAGCGGCGAGTTGGCAACGGCACGGGCGGCGATATCGGCCTCCTCGTCGTTAGCGGCGCCGGTAACGTTGACCGTAACAAGCTTGGATGCGCCCTCACCATCGGCGGCGATATTGCGCGCCAGGCTCTCGCACACCTCGTGCACGGCAAATGCCAACTCGTCAAAGGCATTGGAGCCCTCGACGATCGGCTCGGCATCTGCGGCAGCGGCGCCGGAGGCAAGCATGATGCAGGTGTCGTTGGTCGAGGTGTCGGAATCGACCGTTACCTTGTTAAAGGTCTGCTTGACGGTCGAGAGCAGCAGGGCATGAAGTGCCGCAGGCTCGACGGGAGCATCGGTGGTGATAACTGCGATCATGGTGGCCATGTTGGGCATGATCATACCCGAGCCCTTGCACATTCCGCCTACCGTATAGACATTGCCCGCATGACCCGCAGCCTCACTGACGTAGGACACGGCGTACTCCTTGGAGTGCGTGTCGGTCGTCATGATGGCGCGAGCGGCATCGGCGCCACCGTGGGCGGAGAGCGCCTCGTAGGCAGCAGGAATGGCGGTCTCAAACGTGTCGATCGGCAGAATCTGGCCAATTACACCCGTGGAGGCAACCAGAATCTGCTGAGGCTCGCAGCCGATGACCTGCGATGCGATGCTGCACGTCTCGCGCGCGCATGCAAGGCCGGTCTCACCCGTGGCGGCGTTGGCATTGCCAGAGTTGACCGAAATGCCGGCGATGATACCGTACCCCTTGTCGGTACCGCCCAGGTTGGCACGGCTCACCTGCACGGGCGCCGCGCAAAAGCGATTGGTGGTAAACACGCCAGCACCGGGACAGGGTTTATCGGGCACGACGAGCGCGTAATCCAGACGCTCGGGGTTCTTGCGGAACCCAGCGTGGATGCCTGCAGCCTTAAAACCAGCCGCAGCCGTAACGCCACCCTCGACGGCGCGAATCTTGATATCAAACAGCTCGGTATTCATCGTCTTTATGACTCCTTATGTCAAACAAAAAACGGACATCGGTTGGTGCGCCATGCCAGTCGTGATCATGAGACCAGCTTAAGAGTGGCGCCCCACTCGATGCCCGACTACCAAATCGTTAACAATCGAATGTGCTACACCGGGCACGCCACTGTGGGCAAGCCTCGTCGCTCGTCAAAGCCAAAGACGATATTGGCGCACTGGACTGCTTGGCCCGCAGCGCCCTTGCACAGATTGTCGATGGCGCCCGTCGCCACCAGCACGCCCGCGCGCTTGTTGAGCGCGAGGCCGATCTGGGCGGCGTTGGTGCCGACGACCGAAGCCGTCTTGGGCTGCTGACCGGCATCGAGTACGCGTACGAAGGTGCGACCGGCGTAGAACTGCTTGTAATGGTCGACAACGTCCTCAAGGGTCAAGGTATCGAGAGCCTGCGGCGTGAGCGGCAGCGTCACCGTGGAGAGCAGACCGCGCTTGAGCGGTGCCAGGTGCGGGGTAAAGACGACGCGATCGGTCAGGCCAAGGATTTGCTCAATCTCGGGCGTGTGGCGATGCCTGCCCACGCCGTAGGCCTCCAAGTTCTCGTCGGCGCTGCAAAAATGGGTGCGGGCGTTGCAGGACTTACCGGCGCCCGTCACGCCGCTAATGGCATCGACAATCACGGGGCCGTTCTCGGCCACCCAGCCCGCGCGCACGGCGGGCGCGGCGGCAAGGCTCGTTGCGGTGGGATAGCAACCGGCGCAGGCGACCAGCACGGATTTGCCGTCGGCATGGTCGGATGCGGCGGTCTCCAAGTCCTGGCAGAACAGCTCGGGCAGACCGAAGGCACGGGTCTTGAGCAGCTCGGGGCTCGCATGCTCGGCGGCATACCAAGCCTCAAAAACGGACGCGTCGTTCAGACGGTAGTCAGCCGAAAGATCAAAGCAGGAGACGCCCGATGCAAGCAGCGCGGGCACCTGTGCCATGGCAGCCGTGTGCGGCACGGCCAAAAAGACCGCGTCGCAGTTCTTGAGCTCGGGGGCATCATGCGTGGTGAAAACCAGATCGCTCACACCAGCAAAGCTCGGATACACCGCGGACAGCGGCTGGCCGGCATCGGCGTTGGACGTAACGGCAACAAGTTCAAACTCGGGATGACCGAGGACGAGGCGAATGAGCTCGGCGCCGGCATATCCAGCCGCACCGACGATTCCAACCTTTACAGACATATCAGACTCCTTGTCTGCAGTTATGCACCAATGCGCATCCCGCAGCCGTCGTTATGAAGTGGGTTGAAACTTTAGCACCAAAAGATGCATGAATACGTAAATGGCTTGCATATTCATGCATTGAAACAAGCCCGACACATTTGTTTGAAGGAATTGACAAAAAGAGACGAGCCCCGTATTGACCGGCACTCCTTACGGCGCCGGGCAATACGGGGCTCGCCCATGCGAATACTAAGTTGTTTGGATGAGTCAGCCTGACTACAGCTTGACCGGCACCCAGTCATCGTGGTTGCAGATATATGCCTCGGGATCCTCGACGCTAAAGAAGACGAGCGTGGGGTCGTTGGGCCCCTCATAGTGCTCGCTCAAGCGCTCAAGATGCTTCCATCCGGCCTCGCGCATTTCGTCCGAAGCCCGGTCATCCAGGCCCGCACGCCCGCGCAAGATCAACCAACCATGGCCCGGCCACCAGCTCGTGGCCTCAAAGCGCTGATTTTGCAGCAGCTCTTGCCACACATCTTTGGTGCGCGCCGTTACAAACCACAGTTTGCCGTCCTGAATCTGTGCAAACGAGAACGGACGCACATGTGGCTGCCCGTCCACGCTCGTCGCCAAATACCATGCCGGCACCGACGTCAGATACTCCAACACCGTATTCAATCCGTCCATGTGTCCTCCTGGCGCTAGCTAATTCGGAACGGGTAGTTAATTTGAGACGCGCTAGAGCTCCAGGCGCTCCTCGCTGCCGTCGATATCACAGAAGCGCGCGGCAATGTTGCGGACCGAAAAGAAAGCAAGGCGGCCGTCGTTGGCACTCTCGTGTTCCTCGCCGATGCCCACCATGTGCTTAAAACCCGCTTGACGCACCTTGTCGCTCGCAACTGCGTCGTCCTCAAGTGCGGCTTCGCCGGTCAATACGATCCAGCATTCCCCCGGCTTCCAGCCCGAGAGCTCAAACTTGGGATTCGCACTCAGCTCCGCCCACACATCCTTGTCGCGCGACGTGCAAAACCACAGCTTACCTTCATCGACCATGGCAAACGAAAACGGCCTCACGCGAGGCTGATGCCCGTCGGCCACATCGGTCGTGGCCAGATACCACGCCGGAATGCGCCTGAGATACGAGCAGGCGCGCTCAAGCTGAGCTGTGCGGTCGTTGTCGGTCATAGGGACCCCTTTCTTGCGCTCGAATCGCGCCTAAACAAGTTGAAGGTTGACGACGATGACACACGCAAACAGCAGCATCGTCACCACCGCAGCCAGCGCATCCCCGCGGCGAAATGCAAGCGCATGCAGACGCGTGCGGCCCTGCTCGCCGTGATAGCAGCGTGCATCCATGGCGGCAGACAGCGTCTCGGCATGACGGAACACGCCCGTGAACAGTGGAATCGCCACACTGCCGAGCATACGCACGCCGCCGAGCGGGCCACCCGTTACGCGTGCACCGCGGCTTGCCTGCGCGTCCGCCGTCTGCTTCATCTCGGTGGCGAACTGCGGCATAAAGCGCAACGCGATGCCCATGATCATGCCGAGCTCATGCGCCGGAAGCCCCACGCGCGCAAACGGTGCGAGCAGACGCTCAAAGCCCGCGGTGAGGTCGAGCGTCGGTGTGGTGAGCGTAATGGCGCTCATGCCGGCCATCATCAGGGTCAGGCGACACGCCATAAAGGCGGCAGAACGCAGTGAGCCCTCGCTTATCTGCAGAAAGCCGAGCTGCCACAGGATGCGCCCACTCTGATCGGTAAACAAGTTGAGCACCGCGACCACGACGACGATTGCCAGCAGCGGCGCCATCGACGACAGAACGCGACGAGCCGGCACCCGGGACACGACATAGATCAGCACAACGAAAATTGCGACAGGGGCCAATCCGCGGAAGCCGCCGACGGTCAGCGTCGTGATCAAAAACACAAAGCCCAGGAGCAGCTTGGTGCGCGGATCCAGGCGATGGATCGCGCTATCGCTCGGATAGTAGCTGCCAAACGAAAACGCCTCCATTAGCAGCCCTCCTCTCGCGCAACCGTCTTGGATTTAGCAATGTCCGCGACGTTAGAAGGACCGCCCGAGCGACCGATTAGCAGGTCCACCAACTCGTCTGCCAGCGACTCAACCGTATAGAGGCCGTCAAAGCGCAGCGGCACGCCCGCTTCCGCGAGCGCCAACGCCATGCGCTGGGCGGCGGGAACGCCCAAGCCGATCGACTTGAGCTCATCCGCATGCGCAAAAACCTGAGCGGGCGTGCCCTCGGCAAACACCGCGCCCTCGTTCATCACGACAATACGGTCGCAGCAATTGGCCAGGTCATCCATGCTGTGCGAAACCATGACAACGGTCAGGCCCCCATGGTGAAGTCGATCGATGAGCTCCAGGAAATCACTGCGCGCCGCCGGATCGAGCCCCGCCATGGGCTCATCGAGTACCAGGACCTCGGGCTCCATGGCAAGCACGCCGGCAAACGCCACGCGCCGCTGTTGGCCACCCGAAAGCTCAAAGGGACTCTTGTCGCCCACCGTGGCCAAGTCGAGGCCCACGCGCGCGAGCGATGACTCAACGCGGCGCGCGACCTCGGCCTGCGACAAGCCAAGGTTGTGCGGGCCAAACGCCACGTCCTGCGTCACGGTTTCGGCAAACAGCTGACGCTCGGGATATTGAAACACCACGCCGACCTTGGCCTTAACCGCGGCGGCATCTTTCTTGTTTGCCAGGTCGAGCCCCAACGCGTAAACGGAACCCTCCTGGGGGCGAATCAAACCGTTGAGATGCTGGACCAGCGTCGACTTACCCGAACCGGTATGGCCTGCTAAGCCCAGGAACTCGCCGCGACGCACCGTCAGCGATACATCGCGCAGCGCCCACGGGCTGCTGGGGTCGTTTCCCCAGAGAGCCTGTTTGCTCGATTTGCCCGCAACGGCCGAGCGCTTATGCCAGCGGCGACGCTCGCGCGGACTGAGCGAATAACTGTACGAAACATGGGATAGCTCGATGACAGGCTCCGACGCGTTGCCCTCGTTGTCTACCGGAACAGTGCCGTCAGCGATTTCCAACTGGGACGCGGAAGGCTGCCCCGCAGTGCCTGCCCCGCTCCGCTCGGTATAGGCCTGCGCAACCTCGGCAACCATATCCGCCTCGCGCACCTGCGCGCAAACGGGTACGCCCTTCGCACGAAGTGCCATGCCCAAACGGCACGACTCCGGCATGTCCAGGTTGAGCTGCGCAAGTTCGTCCGCCCGCGTCAAGATTTCCTCGGGCGTACCGAGCATGGCAACGCGCCCCGCCTGAAACACCGCGACTCGATCGGCCTCGGAGGCCTCTTCCATAAAGTGCGTAATCATCACGATGGTCATGCCGCGAGCGTGCAACGCGCGGCAAGCCTTCATGAGGCCCTTGCGTCCACGCGGATCGAGCATCGAGGAAGCCTCGTCCAATATGAGCACGCGCGGTTCCATGGCAAGCACGCCGGCAAGCGCCACGCGCTGCTTTTGGCCACCCGAGAGCGCATGGGTCTCGTGGCGCTCAAAGCCCACCAGGCCCACGGCCTTCAGCACATCTCGCACACGCTGCGCGATCTGGGCCGATGGCACGCCAAGGTTTTCGGGACCGAACGCAACATCGTCCTCGACAAGCGTCGCCACCAGCTGATCATCCGGGTTCTGGAACACCATGCCCGCAGTCGAGCGGATGTCGTAGACCAGCTCGGGATCGGACGCGTCCATGCCGTTGACGCGCACCGTTCCCGTATCGGGCTGCAGCAGCGCGTTCAAATGCTTGGCGAACGTCGACTTGCCCGACCCGTTTCCGCCGAGGATGCAGAAAAACTCGCCATCCTCGATGTTCAGATCGATGCCGTCGAGTGCCGGTGTGGCACCGTCATAGCTAAAGGAAACGCCCCGACACTCAATCATGCGCGGCCTTTGACCTGGTCCTTCTTGGGCGTAATGAGATTAGAGACCGCCTTGTACACCGCCAGCGTCAACACCGAGTTGAGCACGGTCTTGATGAGGTTGAACGGCAGCACGGCAGGAATCATGAGCGGGGCGATCACATCGACCGAGCCATACCAGAACCAAACACCAATGGTAAGGTTTGCGACCATAGACAACGCCGTAGCGGCAATGACGCCGAGCACCAGGCCAATCACGGCACCCTTATAGGTATGCATCTTCTGGTAGACGATAGCCGCGGGCAGAATGTAGCCCAGCGTGGCAACCAGGTTCATAAGCGCGCCGACCCAGTCACCCGTGGTGAGCGCATGGATAACGATCGCCATAGCGGCAACAGCGGTACCGGCACCGGGGCCATACGCAAACCCGCACACCATCGCCGGCACCAGCGACGGGTCATACGTCAAAAACGGCGCCGAAGGAAGGATAGGCAGCTGCACGTACATAAACAGGGCGCCCAAGGCACACATCAGCGCCATGGTAACGAGCTGTTTGGTGCTCCACCTATTCGTGTTCTCAAAATGGATATGCTGCGACTGTTCAGACATAAGATCACCTGCCTCTTTCATCCGGACTCTAACCGTTGGTACTGGAATCTCACCAGTTCAGCCGGCATGCGAACCAACGCACACACGGGTCGCGGACTCATCGGCTCGGTCGCAGGCACTTTACCTGCGCCGCGGCGTCCCTTTGACACCGCCCGATTTACCACCAGTGGGGAATTTCACCCCGCCCTGAAACAGCAATTGCAAGTGTAGCACGAGCAGGTTTTCACGCAAGTATGCCAAGGGTAATTTATGGTGGGGGAAACGCTCCAGAAATACGTCCGGGACAGAGCAGCGGTTCGACCGAGTTGCCCGCCCTTTCTAAAGTAACGCGCTTTTCGCGGCAAAGCCACGAAACAGCAAAAGGGACCAGTCAACCCAACGATCACGTTCTCCATTCGCTCCAAAGTAACGCGCCTTTCGCGCAAAGCGCGAAACAGCGACCGGGACACGTATTCCCAACAACCAAGTCCTCCGCCCACGCCGACCTCAAGGCCGCAAACGCAGGGAATCCGGGGGCGTGACGGGGGCT
>CAUAWV010000059.1 GCA_958433005.1 uncultured Collinsella sp.
GACCTCTTCGTTATTGCACTCGATCAGCGACAGAATCTTGTCGTCGGTCGTGTTCTTCTGGCGCTTCAGGCTCTGAACATAGCGATAGATGATGTAGTGGCGGGCGACCTCGTAGCAGTCGAGACGCATGATCTCGTCCTCGACCAAATCCTGGATCTCCTCGACCGAAACGGTGTGGCCCGCGTTCTCGCATGCCTCGGCGACGTTTTGCGCCGCATAAACCACCTGGCGGTCGGTAAGACGAGAGCTCTCCTCGACCTCCAAGTTTGCGGCGCGGATGGCATTGACGATCTTATCGATGTCAAAGACAACCTCGGTGCCGCTGCGCTTGATGATCTTCATCCTCTTGCCTTCTTTCGCGTCGTAGCCTCATTGCGCTTCAGAGCCAAACGATGCCCGGCAGGGCCTGCCCCTGCCTTGCGGCGCCGTCGCGCAATCTGTGTTCTCGATAAACCATAAGCCTCCATGCGGACATTCCCTAGAGCCAATCAAGCGGTTCAAGGACACGTTCAAAAGAGGCAGTTAAGGTCTTCGTTCTCTGTCCGCCATCTATCATACGACAAAGAAGCATCTATATCCTGTATTCTTTTTTTAGGTCAAACACAACATATAGTGTTTCAGCAGGTCAAAGCAATTGGTCATTTTGCAGACGCATTAAAAATGAGGGGTATTTGACAAGTCGGTAAAACGTTACCAACACGGCTACCTGCATGGCAGTTATAAAACCCCCTTAGTCAAGCCGCTGACAAATCCTACCAAAACCAAGCCGCTCACGCCAAAAGAATCCAAAAGATTATGCTTGACCAACATGTTGCGGTCACGATGGACCAGGACACATGCAATCTGCCGGCGCCCCCACGGGATGCGAAGACCATCGCGTACAGACCTTGGATCAATATTTGGCGGCTTATTTGGCGGCGTGCTTGGTGGCAAAACAAAACAGCCCAGAGGACATAGCCTCTGAGCTGCGAACATTTGGTGGGCGTTAGAAGATTTGAACTTCTGACCTCTTCCGTGTCAGGGAAGCGCTCTCCCCCTGAGCTAAACGCCCAAATGGAGCGGACAACGGGGCTCGAACCCGCGACCCCAACCTTGGCAAGGTTGTGCTCTACCAACTGAGCCATGTCCGCCTGCGAGGATTTAATATACGGGATGATCCACCCAAATGCAAGAACTTTTTTGAAAAGTTTTGCGACGCCCTCGCGAACCTCGCGAAGACATCAGCCACCACGGAAGGTGTAGGCAAACGCAAGCTCGCCGCAAGAGGCCCCCTACAACTCAGCGAGCATGATCCAGGCAGAGCTGTCCTGCGCGAGCCTGCCATCTGCAAGCGGTGATGAGGTGAGCAGGACCCTACCCGCCGGCAGCTCCACGGGTGCTGCACCGAAGTTCGTCACACACGCCCAGCCGTTGTCGCGGCGATAGGCGATGACGCCGCCCTCAGCGCCCTCGGCACCATCCGCAAGGCCGGTGCACCCGTCAAGATCGAGCCACGCAAGATCGTTGGCGCACCCGCGCAGCTTGCGCCGCAGCCAGAGGGCGTCGCGATAGAACGCAAGCATCGATGCCGGGTCCGCTTCTTCCCTATCGGCAGCGTAATCGGAAAACCATGCAGGCCGTGGCAGATGGGGCGCCGCATCGGCGTCCGCCGGTGAAAACCCAAACGATCCGCCCTGCGCGGGATCGTCCGCTGCCACCCACGGCAGGGGCACACGACAGCCGTCGCGCCCCTTCTCGCGCTTCGGTCCGTGCGTATTGGTCGCAGTGGGATCTTCGAGTGCAGCCCACGGGATGTCAGCCACCTCAAAAAGGCCGAGCTCCTCACCCTGATACACGTATGCCGAGCCCGGAAGCGCCAACTCAAGCAAAAGGGCTGCCCGCGCGCGGCGCTCGCCGAGTTCACGGTCCTCGTCATAAGACGACCCGTCGCGTAAGAGCCAGTCGAGCGCAATCTGATGGTAGCGCGTCGCCTTGATTTGCGGCAGGGCATAGCGTGTCGCCACGCGCGGCACGTCGTGGTTGGAGAGTACCCAGGTCGAGGCGGAATCGGATTCGATGGCCGCCTTCAAGCCCTTCTCGATTGCAGCGTGCATGTCATCATAGGTCCAAGTGGCCTTGGCGAACTCAAAGTTGAATGTCTGGCCAAGCTCGCTGGGGCGTGCGTAGAGATACTGGCGCTCGGGCAGAACCCACGCCTCGGTAACGGCGCTGCGCGGCGGATCATAACGGTCGAACACGCGGCGCCACTCGCGATAGATCTCATGGACCTCGTTGCGGTCCCACAGCGGATGGGTGCCGTCCTCAACCATGTCATCGCCCTCGGCGAGATGCCACCGGTCGAGGTCATCGCGGTCGAGATCCTTGGCGAGACCGTGCGCCACATCAATGCGAAAGCCATCGACGCCTCGATCGCTCCAAAACGCCAGGACGTCGCAAAAGAACGCATGAACCTCGGGACACGACCAGTCAAAGTCCGGCTGCTCGGGCGTAAACATGTGCAGATACCACTGACCGTCCGCGACGCGCGTCCAGGCGGGGCCGCCAAAGTTGGCATTCCAATTGGTGGGAGGCAGCTCGCCGTGCTCGCCGCGACCATCGCGGAAGATATAACGGGCGCGCTCGGGTGATCCGGGGCCGGCGGCAAGAGCGGCTTTGAACCAGGGGTGCTGGTTGGACGAATGGTTGGGCACGATGTCGACGATGACCTTGATGCCGTGCGCATGAGCCGCAGCGATCATGTCATCGAAGTCGTCAAGCGAGCCGAGACGTGGGTCGACATCGCAGTAGTCCGCCACATCATAGCCGCCATCGACAAGAGGCGATGGGTAAAACGGGCTCAGCCAGATAGCCTCGATGCCCAGCTGCTCAAGATAGTCCATCTGCTGGGTAATGCCCGCGATATCGCCCAGACCCGAACCAGTCGAATCCTTAAACGAGCGCGGGTAGATCTGATAAATCGCGGCATCGGACATCCATGAGCGCGAAGAGGACTTTTCTGTAGCCATGGGATGAATCTCCCTTGCAACGAGGTTTTGCGAGATGCCCACGATGATACGCCCAAAGCTGACATTCACGGCAAACAACGCCGCAGCCACGCCCCAAACGCTCGCCCCCTCTCGGGCTCGAGCCTCCTGGGACGAATCGATCGATTAGTGAAAAGAACGGAAGACTTACTCCCCCGGCCACGACAGCGAGCGGGCTCCGGGTGCCCCAGGTTGCCGCGAAAGAGGAGGGAAGCGTACTTTATGTACGCGACCGACGATTGAGGGGCAAGATGGGGTGCCCGGGGCCCGCGCAGCGTCAACAAAAAACGCGGTTCGTTAGAACCGCGTAAGATAGTTGGAGCGGACAACGGGGTTCGAACCCGCGACCCCAACCTTGGCAAGGTTGTGCTCTACCAACTGAGCCATGTCCGCATATGTAAAACAAAACGGGCGCCGGAGCGCCCGGATGTTGCCTGGAGGCGAAGCCCGGATTCGAACCGGGGGTAAAGGCTTTGCAGGCCTCTGCCTTACCACTTGGCCACTTCGCCGAAAAAGGACCGCCTAAACGGTCCGGAAATGCAATGGAGCGGACAACGGGGCTCGAACCCGCGACCCCAACCTTGGCAAGGTTGTGCTCTACCAACTGAGCCATGTCCGCTTGCGGGTTATTAATTTACGCGAGTTGTCCAAAAGACGCAAGTACTTTTTTCAAAAAACTTGTCTGCCGCATGTTCTTAGTAGCTAAACGCGCTAAAGCGATTGGCTAGGCACACGATTCCAGCGCTCCGCTAAACAGCTTCACCATCTGCACGCGCGTGCCGGCGCCGTCCGTACGACGAGCAACCTCCACGTTATCGACGAGCATACGCATAAGCTTGATACCACGGCCGCGCTCCTCTGATGCGACCGGTTCGCTCGTTTCATCGATAGAATAGCCGGCACCTCGATCAAGCACCTCAACCACAACGCGATCGCTATAGGCCTGAACCGTCAGGACGCACCCGATACCGCCCGCATGGTCATAGGCATTACCCAGCGCCTCCCCCGACGCCAATGCGACATCGTAGCGCTCGTCACGGCGCAACGGAAGCGATTCAAGGAGTTCGGCGATGCGATGTCGGTAGTATGGAAGATTCTCGATACCCTGACGGACCTCGACGCTCTTACTCCAGCGAGGCAGCTCCCCCACCGGAATGGCGGGAATAGACTCCCGTGTCGGCCCCGCGACATGAAGAATATCGACAAGACGAGCAATCTCCAAAAAGCGAACAACTTCACCCGATGCATTGACGAGCGAAAGCAGGCCTTCTCGCCTCATGAGCTCACGAGCGCGCGTAAGCAGGAATGCCAAGCCCGTCGAATCGATAAAGCTAACAGCCTGACAGTTGATGACGACACGACGCACGCCGCGGCCAATCAAAGCATCCAACCGCCGACGCAGCGCAGGCACCGTGGCGATGTCGATATCGCCTGGTGGCGTCAAAACCGCTATGTCATTCCACTCATTCATACGACCATGGTTCCCCAAAAAAAGCCCACTCGATGCATTCGTTTCCCCAACCGTACGGATTCAGCCCGCCCAGCGTCGTCTATGAACGACCCCGTAAAAACTCAAGGGACACCAATGCAATGTCATCGTCCAGCGCCGATTCGGTAAATCGGTCAAGCTCGCCCAAGACCTTGCCGCAAATGCCCGACACGCCCTCACCCGAGACAGAGAGCAGAAGGTCGCGAAGGCGCTGCTCGCCAAAGAAAGCACCCGAGCGGTCACGCGCTTCGATTGTTCCGTCGGTGTACATAAATAGCATGTCACCAGGAGCGAACGTAAACACGCCTGTCTCGTACACCATGCTCTCAAAGGCACCGATTACCCCCGATTGGCATCCAAGCAGCTCGACCTCTCCCCCACGAGCCTCGCCGCCACCCAGCGGCATCGACTCTGGCCTGATGACCATGGTCGGAGGATGGCCCGCCGAACAATACGTTGCGCGTCCGGCTTTAAGGTCAATCTTGGCGATAAAGGCCGTCACGAACGTCTCGACCCTCGAAAAGCCCATAAGCATGCTGTTAAGGGAGCGTGCCATGCGGGCCGGTCCAGCGCCCTCCCAGGCATATGCCGTCAGGGCCGTCTTGACGAGTGCGGACATCGATGCAGCCTCAATGCCTTTGCCAGACACATCGCCCAGAATCATGACGGCGCAATCGTCGGGAAGACGGATGAGCGTATAGAAATCGCCGCCGACCAACGCCGAGTTCGTGGCCGACAGGTACACCGAATCGGCGGCGATTCCCGGAACGTCACCAAGCGAATTTCTCATGCCGATCTGAAGCGTCTGAGCGATATGACGCTCCTCGCGCTTTTGAGACTCACCCTCATAGATCAGCTCAAAATCGTGAGCCAAATGCACCATGTAGTCGTATTCAAGGTCGTCGATTGGTTCCTGGCTGCCATCACGGAGCAGCAAGGCGCGCGTTGTCGGCCCCTTTGCGACATCAGCGTGAACGATCGCATCGTTGTTTCGCTTGTCATCCGCCTCCGAGCGATAGCGCCCCGCCTCGATACCGGAGTCGACATACAGTCCCTGACACGGCAGGCCGTGGGCTCTCAGCCATGCACCCATAGGCGTGGATTCATCCACGCGCGTTAGGCGCACGTGCTTGAGATCGTCAGCGCTCGTCCCGCCCAGCACCGACGTCTCGAACCCATCGGAAGCTGATCCCAGGCGCGCTGCCGGCGTCGTGACAGAAAAGAAGAGCGACTCCGGATCGCCCGGCAAATTAACGCGACTGCCGCCTTCAAAATCTATGACGTAGGAATCCAGCCTGGCGTCATACTCAATAGGGCAAAAATGGCAGTTGAGCATATTGCAGATCTCGGACGATACCGCCTGGGTAGCCGCGGCGGAATCGTCTAGAAAGGTAAACAACTCATCCCGCAAGACATTGAGCGAGCGGCCAAGCTCGGCCGTGCGACGGGAGCGAAGGCTCGATGCCATGCCGACCATCTGAATAGACAGGTAATCGCAGATGACCTCGAGCACGTTAAGGTCATAGGCAAGTGGCGCCTGTGGACGTTTCCAACCGACCTCCAACACACCGAGCACCTGCGTGCCGTAAAACACGGGAAGACAGATCTCACTGCGATACGGAGGCATATCCTGCACGCGCAGCAAGTGTTTGGAACGATTGTCCAAATCAATGAACATACCCGAAGCAACCCGGTCGCCCTCAAGGTCCTGTTGGATCGACAAGCGACAGGCGCGCGACTCGCGAAGAACATACGTCGGAATGCCAGCGCCATACGGCAAAAACTCGGGCAGGTAGCTGTCGTACAGCTCCTTGGAAACACCACGAAGCTTAAAGCCGCCGCTCTCAGAAAAATAGATAGCGGCACCCGAAGCATCGAGCGTTCCTACAAGCTGGTTCAAAACGGTATCAAGCAGGCTGGGTAACTCATCGGAGCCCACAGTGCTCATAATGACCGAGAGCGTCCCAGAGAGACGCTTGTTCGCCACTCTAAGCTCCGATAACGCACGCTTGAGCTGACGGTCGTGAGAATACTGTTCCTCGATACTGTGAAGCGCCACCAGGACACGTGGTGCGCGGCGCCCAAAGATGCGTGGAGGCGTTACGGAGCCCGCACGAACCAAGACGGGAATAAAAGAGCCGTCACTTAGCTTGAGCATCAGTTCGTTCTCGGAGCCATCAGTATCAAATGGCAGACGATGTTCCGTCGCACGTTCAAAAGCGGACGAGTACAGGACGTCTTTAACATCTCCACCGATGACGTCGGCGCGTTCCTCGCACATCAAACCAAGTAAGCGATTATTCACATGCAGAATGGTTCCGTCGAGCTCGCAGATGATGACAGCATCGCTCGTGATCTCGACTAGTTGGGCAACGTCTGCCCACTCGTTGCGTTCAAGCGTTTCCATCCTGGACCCCACCGTCTATCGGTAACAAAAAAGCCTCCGAAGAGGCTTCTCAAATGCGATGGTGTCGGAGGCGGGACTTGAACCCGCATGACCAAAAAGCGGTCACTAGCACCTCAAGCTAGCGCGTCTGCCAATTCCGCCACTCCGACATGCTATGTTGTTGATTCGCGGTTCGTTTTGTTGAACCCGCGCGTTCAACGAGGAAGATAATAACCTATGATTCGAGAACTGTGCAAGCACTTTTTTCAAAAAAGTTTTCGAATTTGTAATTGCGCAGGTAGATCCGCATGTCCGGCCCCGAATCGGTGCTGCCTCCCGGCGCGTCCTCGGGCATGAGCGATATTTTGCTGCGCACTTCGTGCTGCAAAATATCGCTCCCCCTGCGGAATGCGCCGGGAGGCAGCACCGATTCGGGGCCTACCAACACATACTCCAGGCACAGTTCTCAAACATGTTCTGGGGCTGATGCAAATTTGGTGGCTCGGCTTTGCCGAGCCCTTATATGGGGAGGCCGGAGCGGAATCTCCGGCCTCACAAAATTTATTATTTGATAAATT
>CAUAWV010000060.1 GCA_958433005.1 uncultured Collinsella sp.
TAGTTCCCTATCTGTTGCATTGGCAGCTGAAATAATATTGTGATCCGAAAGAATGAATAAGCAGTCTGGCCTAAGGATTTTATTGCTGAACAAATCTGTATTATGCGATGCGCAAAGCACTTGGCGTCCGGTCTGGGACTTAAAATAGTCAACGACCTTCTCGGCGAGATCGTGATGGTAGAATGCATCGAACTCGTCTACAAAAAGCAAGGACGGCACACTTGTAGCATGGAAATAATTAAACAGTCGCAGCAGCGCAACAGTGCCGCTTGAACAGTTTTCTACAAACGGAATAAGTCGACTTTTTTCAAAGTACAAAGCGATATCACCCGATGGCGTTTCACGCGCAGTAAGGCGTTCTCGAATTCCAAAGTCATTCAAAAAAGCCTGAAGCTCAGAAACCAAGTCATTCGAAATAACGTTTTCGGCGATGGTAGAGACAAGGTTACGGTCGTTCATATGTGCGTCGCCAATGGCATCCATTGACCGCGCAAACGTATAAAGCTTAAAAAGAGGCATTGCCCTCTCAAAAGGAATGTTATTGCACACATACGCCAAAACAGAAATGCCGGGAGATTTGAACTCCCAGTTCAATCGATCGGCACCAATAGAAGCCAAATCGCCATCGAGCACTTTACCTGCACGGTGGTCGTAATCAAATGCAATCTTGCCGTTAACAGCCACTGTCTCACGAAGATAGTCTGTTATCCCAGTCTTTTCGTAACGATAAGCAACTTCGTCATTCCCAAAGCGAAACGTGTAGGCGAAGCACGCCGACGTGACCCCATCAACTGCGCTGAGGTAATTAGTTTTATTAGAATAGAAGATCCGACGCCCCACATTTGCTGAAATATCGAGAAGAGCATTGGAGAAATTTGTTTTGCCGACAGCGTTTTTACCGTAGATAAGACCACAAGAAACGATGCCCTCATCGATGGCTGACGTATTGAATCTGTAGTCCCTGACATCGGTCAAATTGAAGGTAAATCTATGGGAGAAGTTTCGGAATCCCTCGACCTCAAAACGCGTTAGCATCGAAACCTCCATGTTATACTTGCCGTAAGGTTTTTACGGCAAGTATAACATGGAGGCGGCCCAGAGAGGTCGTCATAGTCGAAGTCCGGTTTTCCAGCGCGCAGCAACAGGAACGTGAACGACGACGTCGTCAACCTACTGAAGTTCGCACCCAAAGAGACGTATATCGATGACCTGATGGACGGGCGCCTCTATATGAACGCAGTCGGATACTACCATGGACTACCCGGCGAGCAGGGCGATCCGTTGGAAGCGCCTTTATCATAAGGGATGGGCATCTACGCCAACTGACTCTTGCCGATTTACTGCATGCTAACAATGCAAGAGAGCGAGATCGCAAACAATGTCGTCGTGACAACCAAGCGAATAGACGATGAGTTCAGGTGCGCCGACGGCCAGATCGGCACCGTGCGGCATGACCGCTTTGAGCGGCTGCTAAATAGGGAGACCGATTCTGGTATTCGTATTTCTCTGAACGGCCCCGTCTTCAATGGCCCCCAACTCCACGCCCAACCTATGAGGCACTCCGAGGCATCACGCGCAACCTCACTATAAAAACGCCCAAATATGCGTACCTTTTTGTGCAACAAAAAAAGCCGCTCAACCAGCGGCTTTTCTTATTTGGGCATGAAAAAAGGCGACCGCCCGCGAGGACGATCGCCTTTGTTAATTCTTGTATGGTTTGTGCTAGGCGCGAGTCTTGATCTCCTCGGTCACCTTGGCAACAAACTCGTCAACGCTCATCTGAACGGTCTCGTTGGAGCGATCGCGGACGGAAATGTTGCCGGCCTCGACCTCCTTCTCGCCCAGGATGAGCATGTAGGGCACGCGGTCGATGCTGCGGGCCTCGCGGATCTTGTAGCCGATCTTCTCGTCGCGGTCGTCGCAGACCACGCGAATGCCGGCCTCCTCCAGCTTGGCGCACACCTCGTGGGCGTAGTCGCGGCTCTTCTCGGAAACCGGAAGTGCCTTGACCTGCACGGGAGCCAGCCAGGTGGGGAACTTGCCCGCAAAGTGCTCGATCAGAATACCGATGAAGCGCTCGATGGAGCCAAAGCAAACGCGATGCAGCATGATGGGGCGCTTCTTGGTGCCGTCGGCGTCCACGTACTCCAGATCAAAGTTGAGCGGCATCTGGAAGTCGAGCTGGACGGTACCGCACTGCCAGGTACGGCCGAGCGAATCCTCCAGGTGGAAGTCGATCTTGGGGCCGTAGAAGGCGCCGTCGCCCTCGTTGACCTCGTAGTCCATGCCCAGCTTCTCCAGAGCGGTGCGCAGGCCCTCCTCGGCGCGTGCCCAGTCCTCGTCCGAGCCCATGGAGTCCTCGGGGCGGGTGGAAAGCTCAACGTGGTACTTAAAGCCAAACTTCTGGTACACGGAGTCGATGAGGTTGACCACGCCCACGATCTCATCGGTCAGCTGGTCGGGGCGCACAAACAGGTGGGCATCGTCCTGGTTAAAGCAGCGCACGCGGAACAGGCCGTGCAGGGCGCCGCGCAGCTCGTGGCGGTGCACCAGGCCAATCTCGCCGGCGCGGATGGGCAGCTCACGGTAGGAGTGAGGCTTGGAGGCGTACACCAGCACGCCGCCCGGGCAGTTCATGGGCTTAATGCAGTACTCTTCGTCGTCGATGACGGTGGAGTACATATTGTCCTTGTAGTGGTCCCAGTGGCCCGAGGTCTTCCACAGCTGCTTGTTCATGATGAGCGGCGTGGAGATCTCCACGTAGCCGGCCTTGTGGTGAATCTCACGCCAGTAGTCCAGCAGCGTATTCTTAAGGATCATGCCGTTGGGCAGGAAGAACGGGAAGCCGGGAGCCTCATCGCGCATCATAAAGAGGTCCATCTCGCGGCCGATCTTGCGGTGGTCGCGCTTCTTGGCCTCCTCCAGCATGTGCATGTGCTCGTCGAGCTCTTCCTTGGTGGCAAAGGCGACGCCGTTGATGCGGGTGAGCATCTTGTTGTCCTTGTCGCCCTTCCAGTAGGCGCCCGAGACGCCGGTGAGCTTAAAGGCCTTTAGGGCCTTGGTGTAGCAGATGTGGGGGCCGACGCACATGTCGATGTAGTCGCCCTGCTGGTAGAAGGTGATGCGGGCGTCGTCGTCCAGGTCGCCGATGTGCTCGACCTTGTACTTCTCGCCGCGCTCCTCCATAAGGGCGATGGCCTCGGCGCGGGGCTTCTCGTACACGGAGAACTTGAGGTTCTCCTTGACGATTTTCTTCATCTCGGCCTCGATCGCGGGGAAGTCGTCCTCGCTGATCTTGACGCCCTCGGGCAGGTCGACGTCGTAGTAGAAGCCGTTGTCGGTCGCGGGGCCGTAGGCAAAGTCGGCCTCGGGGTACAGGCGCTTGATGGCCTGCGCCATGATGTGCGCGGCGGAGTGGCGGATGACGTGCGTGACCTCGTCCTGCGGGAGCTCGGCCACCGAACCGTCATTGTAGAGTGCCTTCATGGGTATGTTTTCTCCTCTCGGATGCCTGATGCAAGTGCGTGCGATGCGCTCGGCGTTTTAACTTGCATCATTATAGGCAGGTTGCCTTGGTATACAAGCGCCCGCCGCACCTTAATGGCACGGCGGGCGATTTTCTACGCATGCTTCATCGTGTGGGGGCGGGTTGCGCGTGTGGCTTGCGCGGGACGCGCGGTGCCCGTGGCTTGCGGCCGGCCCGGCGATGGATGCGTTACTGAATGCGAGTTCGGCAGTAGGGGCAGACCTTCCAGTGCGCATCGAGCGGGCGATGGCAGCTGGGGCATACGTTGCGAACCTGGGTATCGCACACCGGGCAGACGACAAAGTCCTTCTCGATGGGCGCGCCGCACTGCGGGCAGGTGCCGTACTGGGCAAGCTGGCGCTCGCGCAGCGCCATGTCCAGCTCCTGCTCCTCGCGGTCGGACGCGTAGGAGTGCGGGCGCAGGACCAGGTAGGCAATGAGGCCCACAAACGGGATGAGGGCGATGATGCCCCATGCCACGTAGGCGCTGGCGCCGCGGCGGCGAGCGTCGATGAACACATAGACGACCGACAGCACATACAGGGCGACGATAAAGCCAACGAAGGCATAGACGACGCCCATAAGCTGCGGCGACATGAGCTCGGAGATGTACTTGGACATTACGGGTACCTTTCGGAATATTAACAGTCCGGTCAAGTTTACCACGGGGTTTGTTTATATGGGACCACGGCTAGGGGCGGGGCTGGTGCGGACACAAACATCTCAATCTGTAACAGGCAGGAGTGGAATCCGGGTCTAGATGTTACAGAACGAGACACAGGGGTCCCTCCCCGACTTCAATCTCGATCTGTAACATCTTAGGCCCCAAAACCCCTCTTGCTGTTACAGATCGAGACATTCAAAATCCGCCGGAAGGTTTGTCTTGATCTGTAACATCTAGAACCCAAATCCTTGTCTAACTGTTACAGGTCGAGACGAACGGTTGCCGTAGCTGTCGGCAGACGAGGTAGTCGACGTTACCGGGTCTCACCTCGTCTGCCGTTGGCGGGTGTTGCGGGGCTGTTCGCCGCATTGCCGCCGCGCTGGGGGTGTGTAGACCGTAGGATAGTCATATTGACAGCCTGTCAACTTGTCTGGGAGGCACTGTGAGCGAAACGTTTGATATCGCGATTATCGGCGCGGGCATCACCGGATGCGCCATCGCGCGGCAGCTCGCGCGGTTTGACCTGTCCATTTGCGTAGTCGAGGCGGCTAACGATATTGCGTTGGGCGCGTCGAAGGCCAACGGCGGCCTGGTGCACGCCGGCTACGATCCGGCGCCGGGCACCGTAAAGGCGCAGGTCAACGCCCTTGGCTGCGAGTTGTACGGTACATGGGCGCAGGAGCTGGGCTTTCTGTTCCGCCGCACCGGGTCGATGGTGTTGGGCTTTAGCGACGAGGACCGCGCACAACTGGAGCAGCTGCGGTGCAACGGCCTGGCCAACGGTGTGCCCGAGCTGTCGATTATCGGCCCCGAGCGCATCCACGAATTAGAGCCGCGCGCCAGTGCCGATGCAGCGTGCGCGTTGTGGTGCCCTTCGACCGGTTTTGTCGATCCGTTTGAGGTTGCCATCGCCGCGCTGGAGAACGCCGTGGCCAACGGGGTGACGTTTATGCGCTCCGCACCCGTGGAGGCGATTGAAGTCGCGGGCTCAGGCGACGACGCGCGCTTTACGCTGGCGACCCCAGCTGGCGACGTGCGCTGTCGCTATCTAATCAACGCCGCAGGCAACGGCGCCGCGGACATCTCGCATATGGTCGGCGCCGAGGAGTTCCAGATGGTCTGGCGTCAGGGCAACATCGTGGTGCTGGACAAGGAACCGCGCACGCTCATGCCGCTCTACCCGGTGCCGACGCCGGTGTCCAAGGGCGTTATCGTGACGGGCACCGTGCATGGCAATACTGTGATAACCGCCACGGCTGCCGTTCGCGAACCGGGCGACACGCAGACCTATGCGAGCGATGTGAACGCGCTGCTGACCGGCGCGCGCAAGCTGGTGCCCGATCTGGATACGCGCCGCGTGGTGCGCACATTTGCCGGCGGGCGTCCGGTCATTCAGGGGACGAACGACTTCTTTATTGGACAGTCAGCCGTGGTACCGGGGCTGTTCCAGGCGGCGGGCATTCAGTCGCCGGGTGTGGCAAGCGCGCCGGCCATTGCCGAGCGCATGGAACAAGTCCTGCGCGATGCCGGCGTGGACCTGCACGAGCGGGCGGACTGGAACCCAATTCGCCGCGAGCCGGACGACTTTGACCGCGCACCGCTGGCGCGCAAGGAGGAGCTGACCGAGTCCGATCCCGCGTGGGGACAGATTATCTGCCGCTGCGAGACGGTGCCCGAGGCCGAGATTGTGGCCGCGATTCGACGCCAACCGGGCGCGGTTTCGGTCGAGGGCGTCAAGCGGCGCTGCCGTGCCGGCATGGGTCGGTGCCAGAGCGGCTTTTGCCAGAGCCGCGTGGTGGCGATTCTTGCCCGCGAGCTGGGCTGCGACCCCAGCGAAGTGCTGTTGGAAGATGCCGGATCTTGGTTGGTCGAGGGACCGCTGAAGGGGGTGCGCTAGGATGGCGACGTTTGATATGCGCGACAAACGCGCGGAGGCCGGAGCCGTAGCGTCGGTAGTAACGCAGGCCTTCGAGGTGGTCGTCATCGGAGGCGGCCCCGCCGGCATGGCGGCCGCGCTTGCCGCGCAAAAGGCCGGTGCGCGCGTGGCCATCGTGGAGCGCGAGCAGCATCTGGGCGGCATCCTCCGTCAGTGCATCCACCCCGGCTTTGGGCTTTCGCACTTTAAGCAGGAGCTCACCGGTCCCGAGTACGCGCAGCGCTTTATCGACCAGGTGCGCGCGACCGACATCGCGCCGTTCTTGGACAGCATGGTGCTGGGGATTGATTCTGGCGAGGGCGATCCGGGCGCGAAAGCTTCGAACGCAGAAGCCGCCGCGGGCCACACCGTCACGCTCATGAGCCCCGCCGGTATGCTGCAGCTCACCGGGCGTGCCGTCGTCCTTGCCATGGGTTGTCGCGAGCGCACGCGCAGCGAGATCAAGATCCCTGGCAGCCGCCCCGCCGGCGTGTTTACGGCTGGCCTAGCGCAGCGATACATCAATATCGAAAACCTTAAGCCTGGCTCACGCGCCGTCATTTTGGGCTCGGGCGACATCGGGCTTATCATGGCGCGCCGCTGCACGCTCGAGGGGATTTCGGTCGAGGGCGTGTACGAGCTCATGCCGTACGCCAACGGGCTGCGCCGCAACGTCAAGAACTGCCTGGACGATTTTGGCATTCCACTGCACCTGTCCACCACGGTGACGCGCGTGATCGGGCACGATCGCGTGGAGGCCGTCGAGGTAAGCCAGGTCAACGAGCGCCTGGCGCCCATTCCGGGGACCGAGCGCGTTGTTCCGTGCGACACACTGCTACTTTCGGTGGGATTGATTCCCGAGAACGAGCTTTCGGTTGCCGCGGGCGTGGAGCTTGACCCACGCACGCGCGGCGCCGT
>CAUAWV010000061.1 GCA_958433005.1 uncultured Collinsella sp.
CACCACGGCATGAGCAGCAGCGCATTGGCAGCGGCGATGCCAAGCCCCAAAAAAGCCTGATACGTTGGATACGAGGGATTGCCGAACATGGGCTAGCACACACCTTCCACAAAGCGGTCGAGCTCAACAAAGCGGGAACCCTTGACCAGTACAACATCATGTTTTTCAAGCGCGCCGCCCATGCGGTCGAGCACCTGCTGATAATCGGAGAACACCTGGATGCGGTCCTCGTCCATACCCATCATGCGCGCGGCATCGGCCATAAGCTGGGCCAGCTCACCACCCACGCACGCCAGCATGTCGAGCTTCTTGGCGGCGGCATAGGCGCCTACAAGCTCATGCATGCGAGGAGCCACATCGCCCATCTCGCCCATCTCGCCCAGGATCGCCATGCGAGACCCCCTGCACGAAAGCGAGCACAGCAGGTCGAGACCGGCTGCCATGGATTCGGCGCTGGCGTTATAGGAATCGTCAATGACGCGGGCACCACTCTTGGCGCGTTTGATCTCCTGGCGGTGACCGGTGATCGTGAGGCCTCTAAAGGCAGCATCGATCTGCTCGGGCGTCACGCCCAGGCGATAGGCAACCGCGGCGGCCTTAACGGCATTTGGGACGGACTGCACGCCGGGGATGGCAAGCATGGTATCGATTGTCTCGCCCTGACCAAAATCGAGAGTAAAGACCGGACGGCCCTCGTCATCAACACGAATGTCGCGGGCGCGGACCTCATCATCGTCCGAGACACCGGCCAGCATCACGTCGATGCCAGCAGGCTGGGCGAACGTATCGCGAATGAACGGCGTAAAGTCGTCCTCGCCGCCCAAAACCAGCAGCGGCAAATAGTCGCCGGCGGCGCACATGCCCTGGACAATCTCGGACTTGGCGCGGGCGATGTTCTCGCGGCTGCCCAAAATACCGATATGAGAGGTGCCGATCTTGCTCACGATGGCAAAGTTGGGATTGGCGGACTGGGAAAGGCGCTCGATCTCGTGGAAATGGTTCATGCCCATCTCGAGCACCAAGACCTCGGTATCGGCCGGAGCGGAAAGCACCGTGAGCGGCATGCCGATCAGGTTATTGAAATTGCCCTTGGTGGCCCAGACACGATAGCGCTTGGCGAGCACGGCGGCGAGCACGTCCTTGGTCGTCGTCTTGCCGATGGAACCGGTAATGCCAACGACCAGGCAGCCAAGCTCCAGGCGATACGCGTGCGCCAGGCGCAACAAGAACTCCTCGGGGTCGTCGGTCAGTAAGATGGCGCAGCCCTTGTCCTGCGCCAGCGAAACCAGCTCGGCATCGGGCTCGCGCGTCATCACGACGGCACCGGCACCCGACTGGACGGCACGGGAAGCAAAATCATTGCCGTCGACGTTTTCACCGGGAAAGGCGACGAAAATCGTCCCCTCCTCGACCTGACGCGAGTCGATAACGCACCCGCGGCATACCCGATCGGCTTCTTCCGTCACGGTTCGGGCCCCCGTTGAGGCCGCGAGGTTGTTGACGGCGATCTCTATCATTGCAGCTCCCCTGTAAACCTAATAATGCTATCGGCGTATTGTATCCCAGTGCCATGCGCGCGTGGTGCAGGGCATGTGAACACCCTTCAGATCAAACGGCAGACTACGCTCAAGATTGTAACCCCCTACTTCGTGCGCGGGATGCCCAGCACGTCGAGCGCGTTGGCCATAATGGACTGGAACGGCACCGCAGCGGCATCTGAGCCGCTCGGCGTTCCGTCGAGCGTGATATAGCACAGCACCTTGGGTGATTGTGCCGGCGCAAAGCCCATAAAGGACGACATGTAGTTCTCCTTGAGGTAGCCGCCGTTCTCGTCTGCACGTTCGGCCGTACCGGTCTTACCCGCCACGTCATAGCCGTCAACCGCGCCGCCAACGCCCGTTCCCTCGGACACGACCGTCTGCATGCACGATGTCACCTGCGATGCGGCATCCTCCGAAATCGCGCGCTCACCTTCGCCCCAGTCCTTCTCGTCGCCTTTGCTGGACTTATAGAAGTGCGGGGTCATCATCACGCCGCCGTTGGCGATGCCGCCCACGGCACGTGCGATCTCAATCGGCGAGACAGACAGCGCCTGTCCAAAGCTCATCGAGCCCAGCGTGGCGCCGTCATACTGGTCACGCTCCTTGACGATGCCCAGGCTCTCGCCCGGAAAATCGACACCCGAGCTGTGACCGATGCCCCACTTGTCCACATAGGCGGCAAAGTCATCGGCACCGATCTTGCGCCCCACCAGGACAAAGCCCACGTTGGACGAACGGCGCATCATCTCGCGCACATCCATGGTCATGGCATAGTCGCGCTTGTCGGCATCGGTGACGGTATCGTCGCCCACCTTGATGCTCGCCGGCACCTCAAACGACGTGCTCGATCGCACGACGCCCAAGTCGAAGCCGGCGCCCGCCACGAGTGTCTTAAAGACCGAGCCGGGCTCGTAGGCGTCGGTGACCAGGCGCAGGTTCATATCCTCGGTCTTGGCGTTTTCCAGATCGGTCTGGTCGTAGGTCGGATACGAGCAGGCGGCGAGAATTTCACCGGTCGTGGGGTCGGTGACCAAAGCCGAGCCGTTCTTGGCCTTTGTCTTCTCGACAGCCTCTGCTAGGGCATCCTCGGCCGCACGCTGGATATTGACATCGAGCGTCGTCACGATATCAACGCCGTCGACCGCAGCCACCTTTTTATAGGCACCGCCCGCGATATAGCTGCCGTCCCTCGCGCGCTCGCGTACAAGAGAACCGTTCGTGCCGGTTAGAAGCTTGTTGTATTGCTTTTCGAGACCAGTCAAGCCGTCGTTGTCTACATTCACTACACCCAGCACCTGCGATGCCAGATTGCCGTATGGATATACGCGCTTCATGGCCTGCTCAAAAAGCACGCCGGGCAGGTTCTTCTTCTCCAGCGCCACAGCATCGTCTTCGTCCACCTGGCGCTTGATATACACCCAGGTTCCATCGGACTCAACGAGCTTGCGGCAGGTCTTTTTATCGATTCCAGTTGCCTTGACCAGCGCCGACACCGTCTTGTCAACATCCTCGACAAGCTGCGGGTTCACAGCGATGTTGCGACATTCGACCGACGACGCCAGCACGTTACCGTTGCGGTCGTAGATGGTGCCACGTTTGGCATAGAGGGTCTGCGCAAGCAGGCGACGCGCATCGGCACGCTCGCGCAGTTTATCGGCTTCGACAATTTGATAGTCGGCAAGGCGAAAGACGCCCAAGCCCAAGCCAAGCCCAATGAATCCCATGACGGCTTTGCGGCGAGGCAGCGGCGTGCCTGTGAGCCATTCGGTCGACGAACTCTTGCGCGACCTAGTGTTATGCACTTGAGGGCCGCCCGAGCCGCGAAGTCGCGACGCCGGGTCGTTGCCACGGGACTGCCCGGCGTTGTAAGATTGCCGACCCGTTCCTTGATAACCAGAACGTCCCCGCGACGAGGGACGTCCAGAACCGCGGCCCCCATCGGAACCGCGGCGATAGTCATTTGTCATACTCAGCTACCGTCTTGCTATTGAGCGGCCGCGGTCGCGTTGGCGCCCGCGGCTGCATCCTGCGTAAAGTCAAGTGTAACGCTCTCGCTGGGCTCCACCATGCCATAAGCGCCCGCAAGGTCGCGAATGCGCGTGTCGGCGCCATAGACCGAATGCATGACCTCCAGGTCGGAGCTCTCATCGGTCGCCTTTTCGAGCGTGTTGGTAAGCTCGGCGTTGCTGTTGAGCACCTGGGCCGTAACGCCGGCGAGCGCCACGCGGGCGACGCCGATCGTCATGAAGATAGCCGCAATGATGCAAAACGTTTTAAGAACGCTCATGAAAACCGGGCTTACCGCCTGGTTTGCCTGACGGCCCGCGCCCGTGTAGACATCAAAGCGCGGCGTGCGCTGCTCACGGGGAGCAACGGGGGCCTGCGGCGTCTCACGATAGGCGGGCATGGCGTTCATATCATAGGCGAGTGCTGCGTTTGAAGTGTTATAGCCCATGATATGCCGCCTCCCATCCCGAGTACGTTGGTAGTGTGTTTAAGCTTCATTTATGGTGCGAGCGGGAGGTCCAATATCGCGCGGTCGCGCCTACAGACGCTGCGCCACGCGGATTTTGGCTGATCTCGCCCGAGGGTTGCGCTCAACCTCATCAGGCTGGGCAACCAAGGGTTTGCGGGTGATGACCTTGAGTATCGGCACGTTGCCGCACACGCACACCGGAATCTCCGGCGGACACGTGCACCCCTGGCTCATCTCCTTAAAGTGGTTCTTTACGATACGGTCCTCGAGCGAGTGATACGAGATGACGCAGATACGTCCGCCCGGGTTGAGCCACCTGGTGGCGGCATCAAGCCCTCGTTCGAGCACATCGAGCTCGTGATTGACCTCGATGCGAATGGCCTGGAAACTTTTCTTGGCCGGGTGTCCGCCATGCCGACGAGCGGCAGCCGGGATACCCGCCTTGATGATCTCGACAAATTGGCCGGTGGTTTCGATCGGTTCTTGCTCGCGGCGGCGCACGATCTCGCGCGCGATCTGCGAGGCGAACTTCTCTTCGCCGTAGACGCGTAGAATCCGGGCGAGGTCGTGTTCGTTATAGGTGTTGATGACCTCAGCTGCGTTTAAGGTGTTATTACCCGGATCCATCCGCATGTCCAATGGGGCGTCCTCGTTATACGAAAAGCCCCTGCCAGGGATATCGAGTTGCGGTGACGAAACGCCCAAATCGAACAGGAAGCCATCGACCCCGGGCACCTCGGCCGAGCAAAGCAGCTCGTCCAAGTCGCCGAAGTTGCCCTTCAGCAGCTGGTGCGGAACGCCGGGAACCTCGCGGTCCAGACGGGCGCCAGCGGCCTCGAGGGCCATGTCGTCCTGATCGACGCCGAGCAAAAGGCCCGTCTCCCCCACCTGCGCGGCCATCTTTACCGAATGGCCGGCACCGCCAAGGGTGCAATCGCAGACAACGGAGCCGCTCTTTAGCTGCAGCGACTCAAGCACTTCGCCGAGCATGACAGGCTCATGCCGATATTCTTGTGTCAAGATCCCACGCTCCATCCGTTACCCGTGCCTTGCCCTTACGAGAAGAAGAGGTCCAGCAGGGCCTCATCGTCATCGTCCTCATCGGCCGCGGCGCGATCCCAAACCTCAAGGTGGTCGTAGTTGCCCACAACCGTGACCTCGCGGTCGAGGTTCGCCTGCTTGCGGAGAGACTCGGAAAGACCGATACGACCGGCGCTGTCCACATCCATCGACGTGGTGCGCTTGTTGATCGCCCTCATGAGCTTCTGGTCGTTAATGTCACGCGGGTTAAAACCCTCGTGGCCCTCACGACCCGCGAAGAGTCCTTCGACCCACTTATCGAAGGCCTCGGCAGAGAACACGTACAGAGCATCGACATCCAGGGCTTTGAACACGCGAACGTGCTCTCCAAGCTCCTCGCGAAGGGGTGCAGGCAGGGACAGACGACCTTTTGCATCGAGATTGCGCTCGTATGCACCAGTCATTCCCATGTGCGCCCTCCCCTCGGTTACTCAGATGGCACGTACGCGGGGAACCACCCCGCCTGTCGACGTCATTAATAATATGGGGAACCGCCCCATTTTTCAACACCTTTCCCCACCCCTTCCCCCACCCCGCCCCACCACTCCACCCACCATATATTGCAAAACACCCCCAATCATATGTTCGAAAACACAATATGTTGTGTTTACAGCAACGGCGGGATGCCACCTGTGGCACCCCGCCTTTCAACCTCAACCTTCAAGTTGACCTTGAGGCGATTTTTGCGTCCCTTTACATGCCGTTCACATCGCCCCCAAACTCCCCCACCCAAGGCACATGCGGCCCGCCACCGCGACGACAAGTGGCAAAAATGGGACGGGCCCCAGATTGCCCATGCGCGCGCAAAAGCACGCCGCGGCAATCTGGGGCCCGTCCCCAAATACCTATAGATATGCAGGCCAGCGATGTGTTAACGATGTGCCAGCGGGTGCGCCGCCAGATAGACCTCGGTCAGTTGCGTACGATCGACATGCGTGTAGACCTGCGTGGTCGATATATCGGCATGTCCCAAGATCTCCTGTAGCACACGGAGGTCTGCACCGCCCGCAAGCATATGGGTGGCAAAGGAGTGACGCAGCGTATGGGGATGGAGTCCCACCAGCCCCACCTGGCGCCCGTAGCGCTCACAGATGGCATGGATGCCCTGGCGCGACAGACGGCGGCCGTTCTTATTTAAAAAGACCGCCGAGGTCTCGGTTCCGTGGGCATGGGCCGCCAAGCGAGAACGCCCCTTAGTTATATAGCGCGTCAGAGCTCGCGCCGCGCTTCCCACCAACGGGGACAGGCGTTCCTTTGAGCCCTTACCGCGAACGAGCACAAAGCCATCGTCGATATGGATATCGCCCACATCGAGCCCCACCAACTCACTCACACGCAAGCCGCATCCGTAGAGCACTTCCAAGATGGCATGGTCGCGCAAGCCCATCTCGCCCTCGGGGAAGTCTTGATCGAGCAGCGCCGAGACATCCTCCACCGATAGATACTCCGGCAAACGCTCAGCCTTTTTAGGCAGGCGCAACGCCGCCGTTGGATTTTGGGCCACAATCCCATCGCGCACCAAAAAGGCATGCAGGCCCTTCACGGCCGCAAGCGCACGCTCCACCGAGGCATCGGAATAGCCCCCATCGCGACGGTCGGCGACAAAGCCCTCCACGACCTGACGAGTCACCTCATCAAAAGACATGATGCCCGCCCGCTCCAGATACGCGCAGTACGTCGTCAGGTCACGACGATAGGCCACAATCGTGTTGCGCGCCAAGCCCCGCTCGACCGCGAGGTAATCAAGATACTCCCCCGCCGCCACGGCGAGCGACGAGGGAGTAGCTTCGGTATGTTCCTTATTCGCCGGCACCCTTAGTCCGTAGCGAGGTTCATGGGCGTCACCTGCAGACGGTCGACACCCTCGTGCTGGCCGATCGAGGCACGCACGAACTCTCGGAACAGCGGC
>CAUAWV010000062.1 GCA_958433005.1 uncultured Collinsella sp.
CTTAATGTGCTTTCCGTCTTGCGCAGGACTGTAGAGCAGCAAACTTAACCGCCCCGCCCGGCAGGCGAGCGGACAGGAAGGACATCCGTCCAACAATTCGTGCGAAACACAATGAAAAACCGTTTGATGTGAGTTAATATAAACAACGTCGTGAATCTGACTCCTGCCACATGCATGACAGGGGTCTAACACAAAAAAGGAGTCAACTATGGTTTCTGAGAAGGCTACCCTCGTTAATCCTCAGGGTCTGCACATGCGTCCGGCTGGTCTGTTTGCCTCCACCATGGGCAAGTACGCCTGCGACGTGACGGTCGTCACCCCCGAGAAGGAGGTCAACGGCAAGTCCCCGATGGCCCTCATGGCTGCTGGTATCCCCTGCGGCACCGAGGTCGAGGTCAAGTGCGACGGCGCCGACGAGGCCGAGGCTCTGGCTGCTGCCATCGAGCTCATCAAGAGCGGTCTTGGCGAGTAGAACTCAAACGGGTCGCATGTTGAACAACTAAGTTCATATTTGGGGGCGCAGTGACCTGTCTTAAGGTAGCTGCGCTCTTTTGTCATGGATATGGCAAAACGCTTTATCACATGACACGGAGAGAGGAATGGGAATGTATCAGGGAGTCAACGCTTCCGAGGGCATCGGTATCGGCACCGTCATGGTCGCCGTCGATCCCGACTTGACGTTTGAGCCGCACGAGGTTGCTGATTCGGCAGCAGAGAAGGAGCGCTATCAGTCCGCTCTTTCGGTCTTCTGCGAGAAGACCCAGGCTCAGGCCGACCACATGAAGGAGACGGTGGGCGAGGCCGAGGCCGAGATCATGAGCGGACACATTGTCCTGGCTCAGGACCCGGGCATGACCGACGCCATCAACGCCGCCATTGACGGCGGCACCTGCGCCGAGCAGGCGCTCATGGACACCTCGACCATGTTCGAGAACATGTTCCTGTCCATGGACGACGAGATGTTCCGTCTGCGCGCGGCCGACATCGCCGACATCCGCACCGGTATTCTGGCCGAGCTGCTGGGCAAGGAGGTCGTCGACCTCTCCGTCCTGCCCGAGAATACCGTCGTTGTCGTGCACGACCTCACGCCGTCCATGACCGCCACGATCGATAAGGCCCACGTTGCCGGTATCGTCACCGAGACCGGTGGCCGCACGTCGCACTCCGCGATCATTGCGCGCGCCCTCGAGATCCCGGCTGTCCTTTCGGTTTCCAACAGCTGCACCGCGTTGCGCAACGGTATGACCGTTGTCGTCGACGGTGGCAAGGGTATCGTCGAGGCCGATCCCGACGAGGAGACGCTCGCTGCCTACACCGCCAAGGCCGAGGCCTTCACTGCCGAGAAGGCAGCCCTCGAGGCCTTCCGTGGCAAGCCGTCCGTGACTGCCGATGGCATCAAGAAGATCATCGCCTGCAACATCGGTAACCCCGATGACGTGCCCAACGCGCTCGATCACGACGCCGAGGCTATCGGTCTGTTCCGCTCCGAGTTCCTGTTCATGGACTCTGCTGAGCTTCCTTCCGAGGAGGAGCAGTTCAACGCCTATCGTAAGGTCGCCAGCGCGCTCAAGGGTGCTCCGGTCATCATCCGCACGCTCGATGTGGGCGGCGACAAGGAGATTCCGTATCTGCACATGGTCAAGGAAGAGAACCCCTTCATGGGCTTCCGCGCCGTGCGTTACTGCCTGGCCAATCCCGACCAGTACAAGGTTCAGCTCCGCGCCCTGCTGCGCGCCAGCGCCTTTGGTGACGTCAAGATCATGATCCCGCTCGTCACCTGCGTCGAGGAGGTCGTGGCCGTCAAGGAGCTCGTCGAGCAGTGCAAGGCCGAGCTGACCGAAGAGGGTCGCAAGTTCAACGAGAACATCGAGGTCGGCATTATGGTCGAGACGCCTGCCGCCTCGCTGCTCGCTGACCGTCTGGCCGAGGTCGCCGACTTCTTCTCTATCGGCACCAACGACCTCATCGGCTACACCATGTGCGCCGACCGTGGCAACGACACCATCTCCAACCTGTACCAGGTGTACTATCCCGCCGTGCTCCGCTCGCTCAAGAACATCATCGAGAGCGGCGTGAAGGCCGGTATCATGGTCGGCATGTGCGGCGAGGCCGCTGCCGATCCGCTGCTTGAGCCGCTGCTGATCAGCTGGGGCCTGGAGGAGTTCTCGATGAGCGCTCCGTCCATCCTGCGCGCCCGCAAGACCATCAGCCAGTGGACCAAGGCCGAGTGTGACGAGCTCGCCGAGAAGGCACTCGCCTGCAACACTGCCGCCGAGGTCAAGGCGCTGCTCGAGTCTGCTGCTCGCTAATTTGGTATCAGAGGTAACCGCGTGGTTGGAATGGGCCAATCACGCGGCCCTCACATATACAGGGGGTACTGTAAATGTTCTACACGCTAACCGCTAACCCGGCTGTCGACATGACGGTTTCGAGCTCTCCGCTCGAGCCCGATGAGAACGTCCGCACCGGCTCGGCCAGCTACACGGCTAACGGCAAGGGCCTCGACGTGTCCTTCGCCTTTAAGAAGATGGGCGTCGACACCGTCGCGCTCGGCTTCTTCGCTGGCTTCACGGGCAAGTTTATCGTCGAGGAGGTCATGAACCTGGGTTGCCTGTGCCGCCCGGTCTGGACCGACGGCATCACGCGTATCAACACCTACGTCAACGATGGCCAGCACGAGTACGGCATCCTCAACCCCGGTGCTCCTATTACGCCGCAGCACCAGGAGGAGCTCTACAACATCCTGGACACCGCGGGCGATCTTGAGTGCCTGATCGTCTCTGGCTCCGTGCCTCCCAAAGCTACGCCCGACTTCCTGGCTCAGGTCATGGAGCACGCTCAGGCCCGTGGCGCCGATGTCGTCCTGGACCTGTCCTCCGACAAGCTCAAGGAGCTCGCTCACAAGAAGCCGCTGCTCATCAAGCCGAACCATCACGAGATGAAGGCTATCTTCGGCGTGCCGGTCGACACTGATGACGAGGTCCGCGTTGCCATGAAGATGGCTCACGACGCGGGCGTCCAGAACGTGCTGCTCACCCGTGGTAGCCGTGGCGACGCCTACTTCTCCAACGGCGAGGACATTTGGTACGCCAAGCGTGAGTTCAACATCAAGCTGGTCTCTTCCGTCTGCGCCGGCGACTGCACCCTCGCTGCGTTCCTGCACAAGTGGTACAGGGATCGCGACAACGTCGAGGAGGCCATGAAGCTCGCTATGGCCACCGGCGCCAACGTCGCTGAGTCCGTCGGCATCGGCGACTTCGGTCACGTTGACGAGTACAGCAAGCGCGTTGCTGTCCGCAAGCTCGATCGTCAGTAATCGAAACGCGACATATTCGTGCGCATGCGGCGCCCCGGTTTCGGCTGGGGCGCCTTTTTGTTCCGCCACGGGGGAGAGGAGTCCTTCCGTACTTCATCGCTTCCACACCGTTCACCGAGTTGTCCTAGCCTTTTACCGATGCGTGGAATATACTTTCATTAACACGTTGCCTTGTGAAAGGAACATTCATGATTTACACGCTCACTGCAAATCCCGCCATTGACTACAACATCACCTGCGACGGTCTTGCTGCCAACACCGTCACGCGTACCCGCAACGCCGTCTACACGCCCAACGGCAAGGGCCTCAACGTCTCGTTTACGCTCGACCACTACGGCGTCGACACCACGATCCTGGGCTTTTTCGCCGGTTTCTCGGGCGAGTTTATCGTTAAGGGCGCCGAGGCCCTGGGCGTGCCCGTCAAGCCCGTGTGGACCGACGGCATCACGCGCGTCAATGTGTTCCTCAACGCCGGCCCCGACACCGAGTACAACATGGTCAACGCCGGTGCCGCCATCAACGAGGCCAACGAGCGGGAGATGTTTGAGCTCATCGATTCGCTCGATGACATGACCTGCCTGGTCATCAGCGGCTCGCTGCCTCCCAACACTTCCGAGGGCTTCCTGGCCGAGGTCCTGCGCCGCGTCAAGGCCAAGGGGGCCGAGTTCGTGCTCGATATCTCGAGCCATCAGCTGGCAGACCTCATTGCCATGGAGCCGCTGCTGATTAAGCCCAATGACGACGAGCTGCTCGATATCTTTGGCATTAAGGTAAGCGGCGGCGACGATGAGTCCGTCAAGGGTGCCATGGCCGAGCTGCACGCCAAGGGCGCTAAGAACGTGCTGCTGACGCTCGGCGGCGCCGGTGCGTACTTCTCCAACGGCGAGCACATCTGGTTTGCCAACCGTACTTTTGAGGTTAAGCTGCTGTCGACGGTGTGCGCCGGCGATTCTTCGCTGGCCGCCTTCCTGTCCGTGTGGCACGACGCCCCGGAGCGCGTCGAGGACGCCCTGCGTCTCTCGATGGCCACCGGCGCTAACGTGGTCGAGTGCCCCGGTCTGGGCGACTTCGCCAAGGTCGATGAGTATCAGAAGGGTATTGCAATCCGTCAGGTTTGCTAGTTCCGGCACCTTGCCTGAATAGTTCAATTATTTCGCATCCGTCTTAGACCAGGACGGATGCGTTTTTGTTTATCGGACTTGCGTGTGCAGTGGAGGCTGTTTCTTGCTAGACTTCTTGCAGACGCAATCGATAGCCAATTTGATAGTCGCAGGAGGCCATAGGCATGTGCAATGTTTCGCTCAACGGTACGCAGCCGACCGATGCCTCTATCCGTGTCCTGCGTGCGCTTGAGGCAGCAGGTCTTGAGGCTTGGTACGTGGGTGGTTGGGTACGTGATGCGCTGATGGGATGCCCCAGCCACGATGTCGACATGTGCTGCAGCGGCCTGTGGCTGGAGTCCAAGGCGGCACTCGAGGCCGCCGGCATTGCGGTAGTTGAGTCGGGCATTAAATTTGGCGGCATTACGGCTATTTGCGATGGCGAGCGCATTGAGGTCACCACCTATCGCCTGGACGGCTTCTATACCGACGGTCGTCATCCTCAGAGTGTGGAGCGCGCCGCTTCGCTTGAGGACGATCTGGCGCGCCGCGACTTTACCGTCAATGCCATGGCGTGGCATCCCGAGCGCGGCCTTGTCGACCGCTACGATGGCCAGGGCGACCTAGACCGCAAGCTGATTCGTGCCGTCGGAGATCCCAAGCGCCGCTTTAACGAGGATGCCCTGCGCATGTTGCGTGCGGTGCGTTTTGCCTGCCGCCTGGACTTTGTGATTGAGCCCGAGACCAAGTGTGCCCTTGCCGAGTGCGCGCCGCTGCTCGATGCCGTGGCGCGCGAGCGCGTGGGTATTGAGCTCGAGGGCATTCTATCGACCGGCCACGGGGGAGACGCGATGCTGCGCTACCCCGAGCTCATCTGCGCCGCCGTGCCCGAGCTTGCGCCGGCTCGTGGGTTTGACCAGCGCAGTGTCTATCATGCGTTTAACGTCTACGAACATATCGCCCGCGTGCTGACGGTGGCAGGGGAGCTGGCGCTGTGCGATGGCGTGGCGCCTTCGCCGAGCTTAATGTGGGCAGCGTTTTTGCATGACGTCTCCAAGCCCGATTGCTTTACGGTCGATCACGCCGGCAGCGGCCACTTCTACGGTCATCCCGAGCTCGGCGCCAAGAAGGCACGCGTCATTATGGATCGCCTGGCGCTCTCGCACGATTTGGTGCGCGATGTGTGCCTGCTCATCAAATACCATGACAAGCCGCTGCGCCCCGAGCGCTCCTGCCTGCTCAATATGATGCGCGCGCTTTCGGGCGAGGGCGTCGACACGCCGCGTCTGATGGACGAGCTCATGGATCTTAAGCGTGCTGACACACTTGGTAAGGCCCCGTCGTGCTTCTATTACGTCGAGACGATTGAGGAGATGCGCGCGATGGCGCACGAGCTGCTGAAGGCGGGGGAGCCCTATACGCTCAAGATGCTCGCCATTAACGGCGGCGACCTGATCCGCGCCGGTGTGAAGCCGGGGCCCGAGCTAGGCCAGCTACTCAACTCCGCCCTCGACGCCGTGATCGAAGACAACATTTCCAACGAGCGCGAAGCTCTTTTGGTCCATCTCAACTTGAATTAGCTACCCAGTTTACCTGCGTGTTCCATAACCTGCCGACAATTTTTCGGCAATTTGGAATTTCTTCTTGCGCTGACGTTTTTTGTCCCGTAATATATTTCCTCGCAGCACAGCAGTGCAGATGTTATGTGGCCCGTTCGTCTAGCGGTTTAGGACGCCGCCCTCTCAAGGCGGAGATCACCAG
>CAUAWV010000063.1 GCA_958433005.1 uncultured Collinsella sp.
GGTGTAATTGTTCCTTTTTACGGCCTTTGAAGTCCCAAACAGGAACTATTCCACCGCAACTTATTTTGGGGGAGGGGATACGAGCTGGGCATACAATGGATGTCGTTATGTTGAGCTTACCGGGAGGTTGCTATGTGGGCATACGAGACGACGCTCTATCAAATCTATCCGCTGGGCTTTTGTGGAGCTCCGCGCGAGAACGCCGCACCCGTTGCCGAGGACGAACTCTTCCAAGCTGCCAACGCCGCGCCCAACTCCGATGCCCCCATCATGAAAATCGCCCAATGGGCCGATTACCTGCAGGAACTCGGCGTTGGCGCCGTGCTCATCAACCCGCCGCTCGAGTCTGATAGCCACGGCTACGATACGCGCAGCCTGCGCCATATCGACCGCCGCCTGGGCGGGGATGCCGATTTTGCCGCCGTATGCGAGACGCTGCACGCCCATGGCATCCGCGTGGTGCTCGATGCTGTCTTTAACCACGTCGGCCGCGGTTTTTGGGCCTTTCGCGACGTGCAGGAGCGCAAGTGGGACTCGCCCTACAAGGATTGGTTCCACATTAGCTTTGACGGCGACTCCTGCTATGGCGATGGCTTTTGGTACGAGGGCTGGGAAGGCCATTTTGAGCTTGTGAAGCTCAACCTGCAAAATCCCGCTGTGGTCGATTACCTGCTCGAGTCCGTGCGCCGTTGGGCCGACGTCTTTGGCGTCGACGGCCTGCGCCTGGACGTTGCCTATATGCTCGACCGCGACTTTATGCGCCGCCTGCACGCCTTTGCCCGTGAGCTCAAGCCCGACTTTGTGCTGATCGGCGAGACGCTCCACGGCGACTACAACCAGATCGTCAACGACGAGATGCTCGACTCCTGCACCAACTACGAGTGCTACAAGGGCCTGTACTCCAGCTTTAACTCGGTCAATATGTTCGAGATCGCGCACTCGCTGCACCGCCAGTTTGGCGGCGACCCCTGGTGCATCTACCGCGGCAAGCACCTGCTGTCGTTTGTCGACAACCACGACGTGCCGCGCCTGGCAAGCATCCTCACCGACAAGTCGTGCCTGCGTCCCGCCTATGGCATGCTCTTTGGCATGCCGGGCATCCCGTGCGTCTACTATGGCAGCGAGTGGGGAATTGCCGGTGAAAAGGGTGGCCCCGATGGCGACTGGGCGCTGCGACCTGCGCTCGATGAGCCTGCGCCCAACGAGCTGACGGCGTTCATCACGCGGCTTGCGCACCTTCGCTCGGCCGACGACGCGGCGGCCCGTGCTCTCAACTACGGTGCCTATCGCAACGTGGTGATCCAGAACAAGCGGCTGCTGTTCGAGCGCGCCTGTGACGGCGCGACGGTGCTCGTGGCGGTGAACGCCGTGGGCGAGCCTTACACCTTTGGAGCCGGCGAGCTCAACGGCTCCTTCGTCGACCTGCTTGCCGACGGCGCGCCCACAGTCGAGCTAACGGGTGCCCTTGAGCTTGCACCCTACGAGGTGCGCTATCTGTTGAGAGCCTAGCCCATGCCTGTGTCTGACGAGGGCTATCAACATATTGAGCATGGGTTTGAGCCCGTGTTCGACCAGCACTCGCGCGTTTTGGTGCTCGGATCGTTTCCCTCGGTGCTTTCGCGCGCCAACGCCTTTTATTACGGCAACCCTCAGAATCGCTTTTGGCGTGTGATGGCCGCGTGCCTCGGTGTGCCCGTGCCGCCCAACGAGGGAGACTCTTTGGCGAGCGGCGAGCCCGCGACGCTCGACGCCTCGGTTGCTGCCAAGCGGGCTATGCTGCTCAACGGCGGTGTGGCCCTGTGGGACGTGATCGAGAGCTGTGACATCAAGGGCTCAAGCGACGCGAGCATCAAAAACGTCGTTCCGGCGCATGTCGAGCGCATTGCCGGCGCAGCTCCCATTGAGCAGGTGATATGCAACGGTGGTACAGCTGGCCGGCTCTACAAGCGCTATCTACAAGAACGCACCGGGCTGCCCGCCATCGTCCTGCCCTCGACAAGTCCCGCCAATGCCGCCTGGCGTCTGGGGCGTCTTGTTGAGCGTTGGCACGAAGCCGTTGACTGGGGCGCCCTGTAATTTAGATATCTGATTGAGCATGGGCGCCGAGGCGTTTGATGATGGCGCGCCAGATTAGCGCGGGCACAGCAGGCCTAGCGCGCACCATGCCGTCGGCGTCGACGCTACCGGCATTGCCACCGCCAAGCAGCTGCGCATGCTCAATGGAGCAGCCTATGCGCACGGCGCCCACAAGCTTATCCATCGCTTCCGAAAATGGTCGGCGCAAGAGGCCCATGCGTGGGGAATGGCGAAGCGCTGCGATGCCGCTGCCGGCGCAGATGACAACGCCGCCACACCACAATTGGCCCTGGCGCTCGCATGCCTTGTGCAGACGAACGGCGGCCCCACGCGCCTGCTCAGTGCCCTCTTGTGCGGCTCGAATCACGGCATAGACACGCGTTCCCGTACCGCCAAAGCGATCGAGTGTCTGCTCGACAGCGGCCATCGCCTCATCGTCAAATGCATCATCAACAGCGAGCACCATGCCATCGACCGCAACGGCGTCATTTGACTTCAAGTTGACCGGGCGGGGGAGTGCGGTGCCGGAAAGCCGGGCATACGCCGTGATGGCATCCTGGAGGTCCCAAAGCAAAAACTCAAGATCGGAGCTATTGGGAATGCTGATATACGCAATGGTTTGCTGCGTTTTTGGTACATCGCCGCGTGCGATCGCCTCCATGCCATCTCCTTTCCAGTCCGTTTCCGTTTAGGTTACACCGTTTGGCGGCGCCTCGCCGCGCTATCCTAGTGCAACCCTTACGAAAGGAACGCCATGCGTCTGCCCATGAATACCTCGCTTGCCACGCTCAAGCCCTCCGGCATCCGTCGGATTAACGCGCTCGCCGCCCAGCACCCAGGGTGCATCGCGCTTGCGCTTGGCGAGCCCGATTTTCCCACGCCCGATGTGATTAGCGCCGAGGCGACCGCCGCACTGGGCCGCGGAGACACACACTATCCGCCCAACAACGGTCGCCCCGCCCTGCGCGAGGCACTGTCTGCCTACATGGGGGATGCGCGCCTGGCGTTTTCCGCCGACGAGGTCATCCTGACCGACGGCGCGACCGAGGCCCTGTCGGCAACATTCATGGCTATGCTCAACCCCGGCGACGAGGTTATTATCCCCACGCCGGCTTTTGGTCTGTACGAGAGCATCGTCGTGGCCAATCACGCCAAAGCGGTCTTTTTGGATACGGAACCTGCGCAATTCCAGATTGACGAGGACGCGCTTAGCGCCTGTGTGACCCCGGCGACCAAGGCCATCGTCATCTGCTCGCCCAACAATCCCACGGGTTGCATCCTCGACACGGCATCGCTCGACGCCGTGGCGCGCGTGGCAGAGCAGGCGGGCATATACGTAGTCTGCGACGACGTATACAACCGCCTCGTCTATGTGGACGGCTACGAGCGCTTCGCCCAGCGACACCCGGAGCTGCGCGAGCAGACGGTCGTCATCGAGAGCTTCTCCAAGCCCTGGGCCATGACCGGCTGGCGCCTGGGTTGGCTCGCGGCAGCGGCACCCGTCATCGCCGAGATCGCAAAAGCTCACCAATACCTAGTATCGAGCGCCGTCTCCTTCGAGATGGACGCCGCAGCCCGAGCCCTCACCGTCGACCCAACCCCCATGCTCAAAGTCTACCGAGCCCGCCGCGAGCGCGTACTCGCAGCCTTAGACGCCATGGATCTCGACGTAGTGGAACCAGCCGGCGCCTTCTACGCCTTCCCCAGCATTAAACAGTACGGCCTGACAAGCGAAGACTTCTGCATCAAAGCCATCAAAGAGGCCAACGTAGCCCTAGTCCCCGGAAACTGCTTCGGCACCGAAGGCTACATCCGCCTCAGCTACTGCGTCTCCGACAAAGATCTGGACGAAGGCCTCCGCCGCCTGTCCACCTTCGTTTCAACTCTGTAGCCCAACGGGACCCAAAATCATCAGCCCACCGACTTAAGGCTTATGAGTGGGGGTGCCGGCCAACGGGAAACCGGGCTGCCCCAAAGTCACCGCAGGCCGCGCCGCCGAAGGCCAGGCGCAAGGTTTTCGTAGATTCCGCACGAGCCGAAGAGCACTTAATGTGCTCTTCGTGCGAGCCCAGGACCTGACCGAGCGAAAACCTTGCGCCTGGCCTTCGGCGGCGCGGCCGGATGGTGGAATTGTGTGCAGCCCGGTTTCCCGTTGACCGACGCCGGGGTCCCCGCCATAATACTTTCGGTTCACGCACGAATCCGCTGCCAGAGACAGCCGGTGCAAACGGGCATCGCCCGCGAGCTTAATGGGATATCCCGCCAGCCGAGGTGGTCGAGTAGATATGTCTTCTCGCCCCCGTCGCTCATGCAGCGCGGGGGCTTTCTTTTTGGACATGCCCCCGTCACGTCCTTGTGGCGGACCGTGCCCGGAAAGAATTCGAGGAGGTGTAATTCATGCCCCAGCAGTACAAAATCGACAAGGTTGCAGAGATCGAGTCCCGTATCGCCGAGAACGCCGGTCTGTTCGTCGTCAACTACAACGGTCTGACGGTTAAGCAGGCTCAGGAGCTGCGTCATCAGCTTCGCGAGTGCGGCGCCGAGATGAAGGTCTACAAGAACAACCTGGTCAAGATCGCTCTCAAGAACCAGGAGCAGCCCGAGCTCGACGAGATCCTCGCCGGCCCCGTCGCTTATGTGTTCTACGAGACCGAGCCGGTCGAGGCCGCTAAGGCCCTTAAGGACTTCTCCGCTAAGTCCAAGGGCGTCCTTGAGATCAAGGGCGGTATCTCCGACGGCAAGGCCGTTTCCGCTGATGATGTTAAGGCTATCGCCGAGCTGCCCACCAAGGATCAGCTTCTCGGCCAGATCGCCGGTCTCATCTCCGGTTTCGCTCGCGACATCGCTGTCTGCGTCAACGGCGTTTCCTCTGGTCTCGCTCGTTCGATCCAGCAGGTCTCCGAGCAGAAGGCAGCCTAGTCGCTGTTTTCACCCGCGGCGGCAACGCCGCACCCCTGGCGCATTCGCGCCGTGTTTTAACTGATCTCCGTGCACACGCACGGAAACCGAAAGGACTTAGAAATGGCTAAGCTTACCACCGATGAGATCATCGATGCTCTTAAGGAAATGACCCTTCTCGAGGCTTCCGAGCTCGTCAAGGCTATCGAGGACACCTTCGGCGTTTCCGCCGCTGCTCCTGCCGCCGTTGTCGCCGCTCCCGCTGCTGGCGCTGCTGAGGCCGAGGAGAAGACCGAGTTTGACGTCGTGCTCGAGGGCTTCGGCGACAACAAGATCCAGGTCATCAAGGCCGTCCGTGAGCTCACCAACCTTGGCCTGAAGGAGGCCAAGGAGGTCGTCGAGGGCGCTCCCAAGGCTGTTCTCGAGGGTGCCAAGAAGGAGGACGCCGAGGCTGCCAAGGAGAAGCTCGAGGCTGCTGGCGCTGCTGTCACCCTCAAGTAATCAGGCTTTCTCGCCAGATTTCTTTGCAGACGGGGTTCGCATTGCGAGCCCCGTCTTTTTTGTTTTGGCCCCTCATTCCCATTGCTCGGCACGCAGAACACCGCTGTCTTCGCCGTGCCAATCCCGTTACCGCTGGGGCGTAAAATTGCACCATTCGAGCAATAATTTGCGTTGACCTGCTGAAGAATTGCGTTTGCCTTACGGCGACGTATGTCTCCGGCGGTAAGATACTTCGGTATCGCAATTTGGTCTGCGGCCGCTGTGCCGCACGCACAGGGCGCATTCTGCGCCTGCGAAAGGATCCTTGAATAACATGAAGGCAATCATCCCCGCCGCCGGTCTTGGCACGCGTTTTCTGCCTGGCACTAAGTGCACGCCCAAAGAGATGTTGCCGGTGCTCGACAAGCCGGTCATTCAGTATGTCGTTGAGGAAGCGCTCGACCCCGAGGAGGTCGACGACGCCATCATCGTTACCTCTCCCGGTAAGCCCGAGCTGCTGAGCTACTTCCAGCCCGATCGCTCGCTCGAGAACCTGCTGCGCGAGCGCGGCAAGAACGCCTATGCCGATGCCGTCGCCCACGCTGGCGGTATGCCGGTCG
>CAUAWV010000064.1 GCA_958433005.1 uncultured Collinsella sp.
GTCGCTCGCTGGCATTGCCAAAACATCGGCGTTTCCTTGGTTGTCAAATGATCTGTAGGGAGTCATTGGGGACATTGCCTTGATATTTTATTCAGTCGGCTGTGATGGCATTTGAGCTGCTTACCTGCTTAAAGTAATTGACGGCATAAGTCCGCTATCGAAAATATTGCTCAAAATATCGTTCAAGAAGTCGCGGAGCGATTTTTGATGGGTCGCGCGTCAAGTGATTTGGCAAGTTCTTGGTTAGATATTGGTCAGTTTTGGGGCAACCTTGCCAAAAGCTTGACGAATGCAAATTTAGACGTCAGCGAATGAACACTTTGAGCGAGCTCGGTGCAAAATTCTGGGCTGATTCTCGATAATCGCCTTCAATCGCCCCTTGCCAAGCGCTGGCCTCGCTTACAATCTGCTCCGACATTCGCGCGCCGTCCGGCGCTTAAGAGGGGAGGGCCCCATGGCAAACGAGATTTGGACCATCAAGCGTTGTCTCGAGTGGACCAAGGAGTACCTGGCCGAGCGCGGCGAGGAGCACCCCCGTCTTTCTGCCGAGTGGCTGCTGTGCGCGGCCACGGGCCTGGCGCGTATCGACTTGTATATGCGCATGGACGAGACGCTTAACGCAGCCCAGCTCGAGACCATGCACGCGGCCGTCGTTCGTCGCGCCAAAGGCGAGCCGCTGCAGTACATCACCGGCAGCACGCAGTTTCGCATGATCGACGTCGCGTGCGCCCCCGGCGTGCTCATCCCGCGCCCCGAGACCGAGATGCTCGTCGAAGAAGTCCTGAACTATCTGGATACCGAGGTGCTGAGCCCCGAGGCCGCTGCCCGTCAGCGTGTTGAGCTGCCTTGGAACGATGAGGTCGAGCAGGCCCGCAAAGCCGAGGCGGCGCTGGCCGACGAACGCGCGACCGCCGAGCGCCGTGCTGCCAACCTGACGGCCGCCGATGAGGCTGCGCTGGGTAGCGACGTGCTCGGTAGCCGCGCCTATGCCGAGGAGCTTGCCGATCGCGAGGCCGAGGAAGCCGCCGCGCAAGCAGCAGAAGCCGAAGCCGCAAAAGCCGCCGAGCCCGAGCTCGACGAATACGACATCGCCATCGAGGGCGCCGACCAGGAGACGGTTTCAGCTCAGGATGCCGCTGCGCCTGCCCCAGCCGAGCCCCGCACTGCCCGCGTTCTCGAGGTCGGCTGCGGCACGGGCTGCATTTCGCTCTCCCTTGCCTGGGAGCGCCGCGGCCACGTTACCTGCACTGCTACCGATATCGAGCCGCGCGCCATCGACCTTGCTACCAAAAACCGCGATGCGCTTGGCCTCACGTCCGACGAGGTCGCCTTCAGCCTCACAAACCTGGTGAGCTCCATTCCCCGCGAAGAGTGGGGCACCTTTGACGTACTCGTCTCCAACCCGCCCTACATCCCCACCGATGTCATGCGCTCGCTGCCGCATGAGGTCAAGGACTTTGAGCCCGATCTGGCGCTCGAGGGCGGTGCCGACGGCCTCGATATCTTCCGCCGCCTGCTCAACGCGGCGCCTTACATGCTGCGCGCCGGCGGCCTGTTTGCCTGCGAGCTCTACGAGGGTACCCTCGATGCCGCGGCCGAGCTCTGTCGCCAGGCAGGCCTTTCGGACGTGCGTATCGTCCATGACCTTACCGATCGCCCCCGCATCGTCCGAGCCATCGTCACCGAGCCCAAGCAGCGCCAGTAATATTTATTAACTGGTTAACAAAAATTATAAATTAGTTTATAATTAGGACGGCTGAAAGAGGTCGGTCCATGCAACCTCTTACCTTTCGGGAAATCATTGCCCTACTCAAGCACGATGGATTCGTGAAGGTCGCGCAAGTCGGTAGTCATGCTAAGTATGTTTCTAGCGATCGTGTTGTCACCGTGAACGGCTCTGGTGGTGATCGACCAAAGAAGGGCACGTGGGCAAGTATTCGTCGCCAAGCTGGACGGTAGTTGGAGGCAAAATGAGGCAGCGATTTACCTATGACTGCGTTCTCATAAAAGAAGACGACGGTTACTGCGCCAGCTTCCCGCAGATTCCCGGCGCCTTTGCCGATGGCGATACGCGCGAAGACGCGATTGCCCATGCCACCGAGGCACTGATGGCGTTTTTGGCCGACGACCTCAACAACGGTTTGACTCCGGCGGGGTACGAACGCTCGGCCGAGGTCGTGGCCCTTTCAGTCGAAATCGACCACGAGGACGCTCGGGAAGCGGCGTGCCGAACATTTAAAGACGCAGCGCTGGACCTCAAAGTCTCCGCTCCGCGGATTACCGCGCTGGTCAAAGCCGGAAAGCTCGATGTTGAACTCGTCGACGGCCGTCGGATGATAACGATAGACAGCATCGAGCGCTACGCCGCCCAAGAACGTCACGCCGGCAGGCCAAAGAAGTTCGTCGCAGTCCAATAACCCCCTCACTTTCACCGACTACTAGAGCCGCTCACCAAACCAACATGCGCTCTGGGCAAATAGGTTGAACGTTTCGTGCGAGAATGCCCCACAGTAAACAAACTTGCACCAGAACGTAAGGGGCTGGCATACACATGCAGACGGTCTATCGGGTATACGAGGGAACGCGCGAGCCGCATCGGCTTGCCGTCGAGCGCACGGCCGAGGTGCTCGGCCGCGGCGGCCTGGCTTTGATCCCGACCGAGACCGTCTACGGTGTCGCCGTGGCAGTCAACGCCTTCTCGGACGCCGTGCCCCAAGATACAAGCGAATTCCCATCGTGGCCGCGCGATCCGCAGACTGCCGTCAATGGCGCCGCAGTTCCTGCGCTCGGCACCGGCTATCGCCGTATCTTCACTCTCAAGCAACGTGAACTCACGCAAACCGTCGCTTGGCTGGTCGATGGCGTCGAAGCACTCGACCGCTATGGCGTGGATATCCCGGAAGATGCCCGCATACTCGCGCGACGATGCTGGCCGGGAGCCCTGACTATCGTGGTCAAGGCAGCCCCCTGCGTGCCGACCTTTATGCGCGCCGCCGACGACACGGTGGCACTTCGCGCTTCGGCCTCGCCCGTGGTGCAGGCGCTCATTCGCGCCTGTGGCAGCCCCCTTGCCTGCACCAGCGCCAACACGCACGGTGCGCCCTCGCCGGCAAGCTTTGCCGCCGTCGAGGGTCGCATCCTGGAGGGGGTCGATGTTGCCGTCGACGCCGGTGAGACCCCGTGTCGCGACGCCTCGACCATCGTGTCGTTCCAGCACGGCGGGCTCCAGATCCTGCGCCAAGGCGCACTTCCCGCATCAGAGATCGAACGGGTCCTGTCCGACCCGATGCAATAGAAAGGTGTAAGCGATGTCGTTGAATCTGGGCAGCCTGGGCATGGAAGATGCCTCGTTTAACTTTGGCGGTTCCTACATCATGGCGCTCGACTGCGGCACCACCTCGGTACTTGCGACCATCGTCGACGAGTACGGATGCATCGTCGCGCAGGCACGTCGCAGCGTCAAAACCAGCTTCCCACGTCCCGGTTGGGTAGAGCAAGACCCCATGGCGGTCCTTGCCAGCCAGATCGCCGTCATGATGGAAGTCCAGTTTAAGAGCGGTATCCACTCCGACCGCATTGCCGCCATCGGCATCTCCAACCAGCGCGAGACCACGGTGGTCTGGGACCGCGTGAGCGGTCAGCCGATCTATAACGCCATCGTATGGCAGTGCCGCCGTACCGCGCCGGCAATCGACGCGTTGGTTGAACAGGGTTGCGAGGAGCTGGTGCGCTCCCGCACGGGACTCACGCTCGACCCGTATTTCTCGGCCTCCAAGGTACAGTGGATTCTCGACAACGTCGACGGCGCACGCGAGAGCGCGGCGGCGGGCGACCTCATGTTTGGCACCATCGACACCTGGCTCATCTACAACCTCACCGGCGGCCAGGTCTTTGCCACCGACTACACCAATGCCAGCCGCACGGCACTCTTTAATATCTATACGCTCGATTGGGACGACGACCTGCTGGCGCTCTTTGACGTTCCACGTTCCATGATGCCCGAGGTTCGCTGGAGCTCGGGTGACTACGGCCGCGTCGCGAGCGACATCATGACCAACATGCCGCCCATCATGGGTGTGGCGGGCGACCAGCAGGCGTCGCTGTTCGGTCACTGCTGCTTCCATCCCGGCCAGACCAAAAACACCTATGGCACGGGCTGCTTTATGCTCATGAACACCGGCGACGAGATCGTCGAATCCAAGAACGGTCTGGTCTCCACCATCGGTATCGCTGCGAACGGGAAGATCAGCTATGCGCTCGAGGGCTCCATCTTTGCTGCCGGTTCCACCATGAACTGGCTTCGCAACAACATGGGCATCATCTCGAGCGTGAGCGAGTCGGCACAACTCGCCGCTTCGATTAGCGACAACGAGGGCTGCTACTTCGTTCCCGCCTTTGCGGGTCTGGGCGCTCCCTGGTGGGACCCGCATGCCCGCGGTATCGTGTGCGGTCTGACCGGCGCCTCGAGCCGTGCGACCATCGTACGTGCCGCCTGCGAATCCATGGCATATCAGAGCTACGACGTGCTGCGCGCCATGGAGCAGGACGTGGGGCTTTCGATCGAGCGCCTGTCTGTCGATGGCGGTGCCTCGCGCAACGAGTTCATCATGCAATTCCAGGCCGACCTGCTGGATATTCCCGTGCTGCAATGCGAGACGGTGGAGACCACGGCAATCGGTGCCGCGTACTTGGCGGGTCTTGCCGTCGGCTATTGGGAAGACCTGGAAGAGCTGGAGCAAAATGCCCAGATCGTTAGGACCTTCCTTCCCCACATGTCCGCCGAGCGCCGCGAACAAAACCTTGCGGGCTGGTGTGATGCAGTCAGGCGCTCGCTCAGTACCGCACAGTAGGGCTGCGATGGGCTGCTCGATACAACAAACCGCTAAACTAATGCATGGCGTGCGGCGGCAACATTGCTGCGCGCCTTGTCAGCAAGGCCGTTTTGCGGCCGCAACGAAAGGGGCAATCAACCCATGACCGTCACCTACGATGCGTCCCGTGTGACGCTTGTCGATCACCCGCTCGTCCAGCACAAGCTGTCGATCCTGCGCGACAAAAACACCGGCACCAACCAGTTCCGTCAGCTCGTGCGCGAACTCGCGCTTTTTGACGGCTACGAGGCCATGCGCGACCTGCCTATGGAAGACGTCGAGGTCGAGACCCCTATCACCACCGCAACGTTTAAGCAGCTCGCCGGCAAGAAACTCGCCATCGTGCCCATCCTGCGTGCGGGCCTTGGCATGGTCGACGGCATCCTCGACCTGGTGCCCTCCGCTCGCGTGGGCCACATCGGCATGGAGCGCGACGAGGTCACCCACGAGCCGCACGAGTATTACTGCAAGATGCCCAAGGATATCGACCAGCGCATCTGCCTGGTCGTCGACCCCATGCTCGCCACGGGCGGTTCGGCCGAGATGGCCATCAGCTACCTGCGCGGGCGCGGTGTCAAGGACATCCGCATGCTGTGCATCGTCGCGGCCCCCGAGGGCCTCAAGTCGCTGACCGAGAAGGATCCCGATGTACATATCTATACCTGCGCCATCGACGACCATCTCAACGAGGCTGCCTACATCGTTCCCGGCCTCGGCGACGCCGGCGACCGCATCTACGGCACGCTCTAGTCGCTGGGCTAAACGGCCGCGGCTGCAAATACGAAGAAACGGTGCGCGCGGACGAACAAAAGGCGACCGCGCGCACTCCTGTTAACGGACGTTTTGCCCTGCA
>CAUAWV010000065.1 GCA_958433005.1 uncultured Collinsella sp.
CGGTCTATGCACAAATTTACTCGTAATCTTGGTAAATCTCACGCGGAGCAAGCTCCGAATGTTTGCGTTTTAAGGTCTTAGGGGCCTTATACGTGTTGCTCTCGAAGTCGATGTACTCGGTCTGCTTGAGCAGGCGCTCGATCATCTCCTCATGATCGAACAACTCCCAGGCCTCATGCACGGCATCAAGTTTAGCGTGCGTCTCGGGTCGGCGCGGCATAAACAGCGTGCAACAGTCGGGAGCGGCCTCAGTCGAGATATCGAACGTACCGATCTCCTCAGCACGCGCGATGATCTCCTGCTTGTCCGAACCGATGAGAGGACGGAACACGGGGATCTTCACGGCCTCGTTGACGGCCATGATGTTCTCAAGCGTTTGGGAGGCAACCTGCCCAAGCGATTCGCCCGTAACGATGGCCTTGGCGCCCTCGATGTGCGCAATGCGCTCGGTAACCGAATACATAATGCGACGATACATGATCACACGCAGGTTGCTGGGGCAGGTGACCGAAATCTCACGCTGGCAGTCGCCAAACGGCACCACGTACAGGCGGCCGATCTGGACACCCGGCTCAAGCGCACGGATGATATCCTGCACCAAATACTCACTCGTATCGGGCGTCTGCGGACGACCGGAGAAATGTACCGGCACGCAAACCGCGCCGCGGCGCGCGAGCATCCAAGTCGCCACCGGAGAATCGATACCCGAGGACAGCAGCGTCAAGACCTTGCCGGCAGAACCCACCGGCAGACCGCCCACGCCGCGCTCGGAGCGTGCGTACACGTAAACGCTACCCTGGACCACCAGTACGTGCACCATTGCATCGGGGTCGTGCATTTGAACCTTTTTATCGGGGAAGGCCTCACACAGTACCTCGCCCACCTGACGATTGATATCGATCGAGGTGAGCTCATAGTCAGTATTGGAGCGCTTGGCGTGCACCTTAAACGAATCGAAGGAACCAAACTCGCGCAGCGCCTTCACGGCGGCGGCGCAGTACTCCTGCGGGTCGCGGTTGGTGTGATACGCCAAAGACACACGGGCAACGCCGGGAACGGTGCGAATGACACGCGCCGCCTCGTCGGCCTGATGTTCGTTAAAGGTCACGAGGATATAACCGGAAATTCGAGACACGGCGTTCACGGAAAAGGCGGCCAAGGCCGCCTTGATGTTATCCATGAGGATATGCTCAAAATGTGCGCGGTTCTTGCCCTTCAGTCCAACCTCGTGATAGTGGACCAGGCAGACGCGAGCTGCCATTTAGGCTTCAGCAACCTTGTGGCCGAGCGCCTTCTCGTAACGGGCCTCGTCGTAAGAGATGTCGCCGTCGACAATCTCGTCCATAGCCATCGAGATGGTATCGGCACCGGAAAGCCCGATGGTGATGTCATCGACATCCTGGACGGCAAGCACGCGGTTGTGCTGGCCACGCAGCATGCTATTGATGTCGCAGGCGCGCTTGGAGGCAAGCGAAGCGAGCAGGAAGCGGTTGTGATCGGTCTTCTCCAGAAGATCGTCAATGCAAGGCTTTACAACGGACACGGACCTCAGATCCTTTCATGCATATCGAGAACGCGAACGAGCTCATCGGTCGCGCGGTCGAGATCGTCATTCACCACGACGTCGTCGTAGCGGTCGGCAAGGGCAAGCTCATCGGCGGCGTTTGCCATACGCAGCTCAATCGTCTCGGGCGTCTCGGTACCGCGACCGACTAGACGCTCGCGGAGCACCTCAAGCGAAGGCGGCTTGATAAAGATCAGCACGGCCTCGGGGAAACGCTCCTTCACCTGCAGGGCGCCCTGGACATCGATCTCCAAAATCAGAGACGAGCCCGAGGCGAGCTTGGATGTGACCTCGCTCACCAACGTGCCGTAGCAGTTACCGTGGACCTCGGCCCACTCAACAAACTCACCGTTTGCCACGCGGCGGTCGAACTCCTCGCGCGTCAGAAAAAAGTAGTTGACGCCGTCGACCTCACCTTTGCGTGGTGCTCGCGTGGTAGCCGAAACCGTCAGGCCCAGGTTCGAGCGGCGCTCGCGCACACGAGTGACGAGCGTACCCTTGCCTGCGCCTGACGGTCCAGAAATCACAAAGAGCTTGGAATCCTGAGCGCTCACTTATTTGGTCAGCTGCTCGAGGAGCTGCTCGCGCTGACGGACGCCGAGGCCCTGGACGCGACGGGTAGCGGAGATACCGAGCTCCTCCATGATCTTGGCGGCCTTGGCCTTGCCATAACCAGGGAGAGACTCGATGAGAGTGGAAACCTTCATGCGGGAAGCGATGGGGTCATCGGAGTTGAGCACGGACTCGAGGGACTTCTCGCCCTTCTTGATCTGCTCGCGAAGCTCAGCGCGGGCGTGACGTGCGGCAGCAGCCTTCTCAAGAGCCTGCTTGCGCTGCTCGTCGGTAAGCTGAGGGAGTGCCATTCGTACCTCCAAATAGTTGGGTTATATCTGATTCAATAATTAGCATTTTAGCACGTAGAACGTACAAAATGCCCAATCGCGGCTCCATAGGTTAGACGATACCCGCAAAAAGTGCAATATACTGCGCCCAAAGTTAAGCCCCTGACCTGCGATTCCACACAAAGGATGGGAAAGTTTACGCAGGCACAGGGGCTATTTTGTGCTAATGAGACCCAAAAGTGGTGACTTAGGGGAATCTTTTACGCGACGTTTTCGACCAGCTCGGCGACGATGGCGTCAAAGGCGGCAACCGGATCGTCGGCACCGGTGATGGGACGGCCCACCACAATGTGGCTTGCGCCACGCTCGATAGCCTGGGAAGGCGTCGCCACGCGGGACTGGTCACCAAGGGCGGCACCCACCGGACGCACACCCGGAGTCACGATCAGGGCATCAGGACCCAGCAGCTCACGCATGTCGTGAGCCTCCATCGGTGAGCACACGATGCCATCGATGCCGTTGGCCTGAGCAAGCTTTGCCAAGCGGGCGGCCTCCTCGGCCACGGGAGACTCGACGCCGATCTCGCTCAAGGCATCCTGATTCATGCTCGTGAGCACGGTGATGGCGACGAGCTTGGCGCGGTCCTCACGCGCCTCCTCGGCACCCTCGCGGCAGGCAGCGAGCATAGCACCCGAGCCCAGGCCGTGGACCGAAAGCAGGTCGGCACCGGCAAGCGAGGCCGAGCGGGCAGCGCCGCGCACCTGATGCGGAATGTCATGGAACTTAAGGTCGAGGAAGACCTTAAAGCCCAGGTCCTTGAACGTCTTGACGATCTGGGGACCCTCAGCGTAATAGAGCGTCATGCCGACCTTGAGCCAGGCAGCATGACCCGAAAGCTCGTGGGCGAGCTCGAGCGCGCGCTCACGGTCGCAGTCGAGGGCGACGATAACACGGTCGCGGGCATCATTCTCTAGCATTCGAAAGCACCTACCAGCTCGTTGATGTCCTTCACGCCCTGGGACTCGGCCCAGGCCTCGAGCTCATGCGCGATCTTAAGCGAAGCACACGGATCGACGAAGTTGGCCATGCCGACCGACACGCAGGTGGCGCCGGCCAGGATAAACTCAGCCGCATCCTCGCCGGTCATGACACCGCCGACACCGTTGATGGGGATATCGACGGCCCGGGCAACCTCCCAGACCATGCGCACGGCGATGTGGTGGCACAGCGGGCCCGAAAGGCCGCCCTTGGGCTTGGCCACGCGGGACTTGCGGGTATGAACGTCGATGGCCATGCCCTGGATGGAGTTGATGACCGAAAGGCCGTCGGCGCCGGCGGCCTCGAGAGCCTTGGCAATCTCGGCAACGTTGACCGGAGCCATCTTTACGAACAGCGGCTTATCGGTCACCTTGCGGCAGGCAGCCATAACGGAAGAGGCGCCCTCGGGCGTGGAGCCCATGGCGGCACCGCCGGCGGCGATATTAGGGCAGCTCACGTTGATCTCGTAGCCGGCAGCCCAGGGGCACAGCTCGACATACATCTCGAGTGCGCGGACAAACTCGTCAACGGAGTGACCGGCAACCTGACAGATGACCTGGCAGCCGTCCTTGGACAGCTGTTCGAGCCACGGACCGGACTCGCGGGCAAAGGCGGCCACGCCGGGGTTCTGAAGACCCACGGAGTTGATCATACCGCCGGGAATCTCGGCCATGCGGGGCGCGGGATTGCCGGGCCAGGGCTCGGCAGCGCAACCCTTGGTGGTGATGGCGCCCAGCTGGGAAACATCGAAGAAATTCTGGAACTGCCAGCCGTAGCCGAAGGTACCGGCTGCGGTGTTGATGGGGTTCTGCATCTTGACGCCGCCGAAATCGACGGCCATGTTCACGGTACCCACTAGAAGACCACCACCTTGGAAGCATCGAACACGGGGCCGCACATGCAGGCGCCCTTCATACCGTCGACCGTCTCGACATTGCAGGTGTTGCAGGCGCCAAAGCCGCAGCTCATCATGCGCTCGAGCGACACCTCGCAGTACGCACCGGCCTCAGCGGCAGCGGCGGCGACTTTCTTCATCATGACGGCGGGGCCGCAGCTGGCCACGTAGTCGTAGCCGCCCTCGCCAAGCAGTTCTGCGGCAGGATCGGTGCAAAAACCGTGCGTGCCGAGCGAACCGTCGTCGGTGCACACGTTAACCGTGGCGCCCAGCGCGCGGAACTCATCGACACCCACGGCCTTGGACGCGGTGCCAAAGCCCAAGCACACGTCCACATCAACACCCTGCTCGGCAAGCATACCGGCAAGACAAAGCACAGGCGGAACGCCGATACCACCGGCGACGAGCAAAGCCTTCCTGGTGCCCTCGGGTACCATCCAGCCACGGCCACCGGGCCCCAGCAGGTTAGAGGTGGAGCCGGGGCCCATCTGGGACAAACGGCGGGTATCGTCGCCCACGACGGCGTACCACAGCTCGACGGTGCCGGCCTCGGCGTCGGCGCGGTAGAAACTCAAGGGCACACGAAGCAGAGAAGACGCATCGCCGGGGACGGCGATGTTCACAAACTGACCGGGCTTGAGCGCACTTGCAAGCTTGGGGGCCGAGATGACGAGCGAGAAGATGCCGTCGGCGATCTCCCGGTTCGAGACGACCTCGAAGTCGTGCATGCGTGCAGTGGAAGGTGTGGGCATAGACGCTCCAATCCCCCATGCGGTTGCATGGTCTAAACGAACAGAAAGCGCGGCACCGCAAGGGCGCCGCGCACAAAAGCGATAAGGCTATGCTAGCAGATGCAGCCGTCGGCGAGCGTCTGCTTGCCACCGACAAATACATCGGTGGCACGACCGGTGAGCGTGCGGCCGGCAAAACCGGAGTTCTCGGCGCGCGACTCGTAACCGTCCTCGCCAACCGTCCAGGTTGCGGAGGGGTCGAACACGGTCAGGTCGGCGACAGAGCCCGCCTTGACCTGAACCTGATCGAGGCCCAGAATCTCACGCGGCTTGATGGCCATGAGCTCGACCATGCGGCTCACGCTCATCTTGCCCGTGTTGACCAGCTCAGTGAGCACGAGCGACAGCGAAGTCTCGAGGCCAATCATTCCAAAGGGCGCGAGCTCGAACTCGCGGGCCTTCTCC
>CAUAWV010000066.1 GCA_958433005.1 uncultured Collinsella sp.
CCTATTTCACCGCAACTTATGAAGAGATCATTCCTCCCCCACCCGGCTTGCGACGGTTGGCCTTTTTAATGGCGTTGAAGTGTTTGTCGTTGAGCCTGCGCTGGCGAGAGCGCTGAGGCACCTTGGTCTTTACGCGTCGGCGCGGTGGACGCCCGCGACGCTCAAGCTCAGCGCGCAGCTTACGCAGACAGCTCGCACGATTCTGAAACTGACTACGGCTCTCGCGCGCCGTCACGACAATCCCCGTGGGCCCATGTTTCATGCGCACAGCAGAGTCCGTCGTGTTGACGCCTTGTCCGCCCGGACCCGTCGCGCGAAACACCTGCACCTCGCAATCGCGCGCCAACTCCTCGGCCGACATCTCGGCATAGCGCGCATACTCGCGCCACCCCATCTTGTTCTCATCCATATCAACACCTCCCCTCATACAAAAAATGTGACAAAGGGACAGTCCCTTTGTCACATCGCATACCAATCGCTTGTGTTGCGCGCTTAGGCGAAGGTGATCTCGCCGGTCTCGCAGTCCATATCGGCGATACGGGCCAGGCTCTCGACGCGGAAGCCGCGCTCGCGGAGCTTATCGCCACCGCCCTGGAAGCCCTTCTCCACCGCAATGCCAATACCGGATACCTCGGCACCCGCAGCCTCGCAGATCTTGATAAGACCCTCGAGCGCGCAGCCGTTGGCCAGGAAGTCGTCGATAATCAGGACCTTGTCGCCCTCGGACAGAAAGCGCTTGCCAACGATGACCGGGTACTCCTTCTGCTTGGTAAAGGAGTAAATGGTCGTGGCATACTGCTCGCCGTCGAGGTTGATGGACTGGGCCTTCTTGGCAAAGACCACCGGCACGCCGCCAAAATGCTGGGCTGCAATGCAAGCCATGCCAATGCCCGAAGCCTCGATCGTCAGGATCTTGTTGATCTCGACACCCTCGAACAGACGGGCCCACTCGGCGCCCATGTGGTCGAACAGCTCAACGTCGCATTGGTGGTTGAGGAAGGCATCAACCTTAAGGACGTTACCGGCCTTTACGATGCCGTCATGGCGAATACGATCCTCAAGCTCCTGCATGGCGCAACCCCTTCTCGCGGCAACGATACCGCGCGATTAATAAACGTTGTTCGATAGTCTACCACGGACCGACCCCCGCCCGCCCCACAAGCCGCATCGCACCACAAACCAGTCTTTTTGGGACGGCGCGAATCGTGACAGACAGCCTCCCAACACGCTAATGGCGGGCGCGCATCCTCACCAAACGCACCATGGCGAGCGCAAAGCCCACAGCGGCCACAGCCATAAGCACGTAGAACACCGAACGGAAACCAAACAGGAACACATCCGGACGGCCTGCAACAAAACTGGTCACAGCCTCGCCCATCGCCACGCTCATCTGCCCATACAGGATATGCGAACCTGCCGTAATACCCAGCGCCATGCCCGCATAGCGCGCCAAGCTGCCCAAGCTGCCTGCAAAGCCAAGTGCCTCGCGCGGAGCCGAGCCCATGTACAGGGAGTTATTGGGGCTCTGGAAAATCGACGTGCCGCACGACATAAACGCGACACAGCACACGATCACAGGGATGGAGGAGTGCTCGTCGAGCATGCTTACCGCAAAGAGACCGCATACGTACACACCCAGGCCGACCGCCGTGGGACCCTCGCAGCCAACACGGTCCGAAACCGTACCCGAAAGCGGCCCGATAAAGGCATTCACCATCGGCAGCGCCAAAAAGAGCAGTCCGGAAATATCGGAGCTAAAGCCATGGGCATCCTGGAAATAGAACGGCAGCACAAACTCAGATGCACCGATGCCGATAAACACAATAAGCATGCATGCCAAGTTAATCGTAAAAGCCGAACTCGCAAAGCAGCGACGCGCGGCCTCCGCCAGCGACATGGGGCGCTCGCCGGCCTCCGGCTTAACATGCGGCAGTGTGTAAAGCCCCACGATAAACGAGATGACGCCAATGGGCAGGTTGATGAGGAAGATGCTCTCCCAGGGAAAGCTTGCCACCAACATGCCGCCGAGCACGGGACCACACATCATGCCGAGGGCCACGAAAGTCGCGAGGATACCCATGGCACGACCGCGCTCGCGCGCCGGAAACGACTCGGTGATGATACCCATGTTGTTGGCCATGGCCGCCGCGCAACCGACGCCCTGAACAATGCGTGCCAGGATAAGAACCTCGAGCGAGGCCGAAAGGCCGCACAGCAGCGAGCCGACCGTAAAGACGATGACGCCCAGTTGGAATACACCCACCTTGCCGCGCACGTCGCCCAGACGGCCAAACGGCAGCATAGCCACGCATGTCGCAAGCAGATACACCGAGCTCACCAGCTGGATGCGGTCGAGGCCCACGCCCAGCTCCTTTTGCATCACGGGCAGTGCCACGGTCACGACGGTCGAATCCAGACACGCCATAAACGTCATGATGAGCACGGTAAACAGAATCGCCCATTTGTTCTTGCCATGGGTGTCGCCCTCTAGGGCAATGTGCTCGCGGCGCAGCTGCTCTGCGGTTTTCTCCATATCCATCCTTTCGAGTGGCGCAACGCAAAAACGGGGCCCCAATCGCCTACAAACAGTCGCGATTGGGGTCCCGCCTACGGAATCGGAACGAAAGATCGCCGAAGCTTTCTGCCAGCATCGGCGCCTTATGCGAACGCTAGCCTAGCACTGCTCGAGTGCCTGCTCAAGGTCGGCAATCAGATCGGCCGTATCCTCGAGGCCGCACGACAGGCGCACCATATCGGCGGAGATGCCGCAGGCGATGAGCTCCTCATCGTTCATCTGGCGGTGTGTGGCATTAGCGGGATGCAGGCAGCAGGTGCGGGCGTCAGCCACATGCGTGGCGATCTGGGCAAGTTTAAGGCTCTTCATAAAGGTCTCGGCCGCCGCGCGACCACCGTTAAAGCCAAAGCTCACAACGCCGCAGGTACCGTTGGGCATGTACTTCTGAGCCATGTCATAGTACTTATCGCCCTCCAGGCCCGGATAGCTCACGAAGCGTACCTTGGGATGGCTCTGCAGGAACTTGGCAACGGCCAGGCCGTTCTCACAATGACGCGGCATACGCACGTGCAGGCTCTCGAGCGAGCTGTTCAGGAAGAAGGCCGCCTGCGGGTTCTGCATGGGACCGAGGTCGCGCATGAGCTGCGCGGTGGCCTTGGTAATGAAGGCACCTTCGCGACCGAACTTCTCGGCATACGTCACGCCGTGGTAGCTCTCGTCGGGCGTGGTGAGACCCGGGAACTTATCCGCATGGGCCATCCAGTCAAACTGGCCGTGGTCAACGATCACGCCGCCCAGGTAGGCAGCATGTCCATCCATGTACTTGGTGGTGGAGTGCGTAACGATGTCGGCGCCCCACTCAAAGGGACGACACATCACGGGCGTCGGGAAGGTGTTGTCGACCATCAGCGGCACGCCGTGGTCATGCGCGGCCTTGGCAAAGCGCTCAATATCGAGCACGGCAAGGGCGGGGTTGGCGATCGTCTCGCCAAAGACGAGCTTGGTATTGGGCTCAAAGGCCGCCTCGAGCTCTTCATCGGTGCAGTCGGGGGCGACGAACGTGCAGGTCACGCCCATGCGGCCCATGGTGTGGGCGAGCAGGTTATACGTACCGCCGTAAATGGCAGAGCTAGCGACCACATGATCGCCGGCACCGGCCACATTAAAAATCGCGAGGAAGTTCGCAGCCATGCCCGAGCTCGTGAGCATCGCGGCGGTGCCTCCCTCCATCTCGCAGATCTTAGCGGCAACGAGATCGCACGTGGGGTTCTGCAGGCGGCTGTAGAAGTAGCCCGACTCCTCCAGGTCAAACAGCTTGCCCATGTGCTCGGACGTGTCGTACTTCCACGTGGTGGACTGGTAGATGGGCACCTGGCGCGGCTCGGCATCTCCCGGGTGATAGCCGCCCTGAACACATGTAGTACCGATGGTCTGCTCGCTCATATCTAGCTCCCTTGCCTGGGTTACGTTTTATTCGGTTCACGATACCGCTACCCTGCACCCCTCTCAACCCATCCCAAAGGTAGGTTATTGGACAAATTGATCAGGAGTATTTATCTCAAGCCTTGGGCATTTGCTCGATAGATAAAAACGAGGCATACGTGAAGCTCTCGATGATTACATGCCCCGTCACGGGTACCATAGGCGGGTACACCGTGACCAAGGAGACAACGATGAAGCAAATCGATACGGCCCAGCTCGACATCACCGCCTGTCAGGCTCAAGCTGCCGAATATCACGCCCGTGGCTTTAACTGCGCCCAGGCCGTCGCTTGCACGCTCGCGCCCGTCGTCGGGCTCGACCCCCAGGTCGCCTTTACCCTCACCGAGGGCTTTGGCGCCGGCATGGGCGGCATGACCGAAACCTGCGGCGCCATCTCGGGCGCCGTGGCCATCATGGGCTTTGTAATGAGCGACGGCATGGAAAACCCCAAGACCAAGGGCCAGACCTACAAGCTGTCGCGCGAAATCGCCAAGCGTTTTGGCGAGAAGAACACAACAACCGTCTGCGGCACGCTCAAGGGCATCGGATCGGATAAGGGTCCGCTCCGCAGCTGCCCCGGCTGCATCGACGATGCCGTCGAAATCGCCTGTGATGTGCTAAAGCAGCTCGCCGAGTAATCGACAGCAACAGTAAAACGACGGCCGGCGCGCTTAGGATCCATCCAAAAGCACGCCGGCCGTCGCCGTTAGAACTCGGCAAATTCGGGAGCGCCGACCTCAATCTCCTCACGCCCCGCCATAAGCTCGCGCATCTTAGCGCAAAACGACTCCTGCTCCCCCGCCTTAAACACCAAATGAAGTGTCACGGCATCCGCGTACTCGGTATCCGAAACCTTGGCACCGGAATCCTGGGCCAAGCGAAGCACCTGCTCATACTGCGGATAGGCCACATGCACGTCAACAGGCACGACACTCGTCATCTCGACGATCTGCCCGGCCTCCTGAGCCGCGGCCACCGCCGCTTGCGTCGCCGCAGTATAGGCGCGCACCAAGCCACCAGGACCCAACAGCGTGCCACCAAAATAGCGCGTCACTACGCAGCAAACATTTTTGAGCGCCGCACCGCGCAACACCTCGAGCGTCGGCATACCGCTCGTGCGGCTCGGCTCACCATCATCGCTCTGGCGCTCGCGTCCATCGACCAAAATCCACGCGGGAACATTGTGTCGAGCGTCGTAATGACGCTTGCGAACCATCTCGATAAAGGCATTCGCCTCGTCCTCGGACTCAATATGGACCAGCTGGGCAATAAACCGGCTCTTGCGGTCCACAAACTCACCCGAAACCTCAATATTCGA
>CAUAWV010000067.1 GCA_958433005.1 uncultured Collinsella sp.
TGGGCTTCGCGAACTTCTCAGAGGAAGGCGCCCGCCCGGAGGCGGCCCCAGCGCGAGGCCGTCCCGGATGCTATTCGTTGTCGCCGGCAGTTAGCTGCGTTGCGGAGAGCGCGCCGTCGGCTGCGGTTGCGGCAGCGGCGTCGGGCCAGACCCAGTCGGTAAAGGCCGGGTGATCGAAGCCCTCGTCGCACGCGAACTCAAAGGCCTCGGTGCGGAAGGCCTCCCACTCATCAATCTGCTCGGCAAACTTATCGGCGTCGACCATGCGCAGCACGTCGGCGGCCAGGGCCCAACGATCCATGTTGTTCAGGCGCAGCATGTCGAACGGCGTGGTCGTGGAGCCCTTCTCCTCGTAGCCGTGGACGCGGAACGCGTCGTGTCCGGGGCGGTTCCAGATCAGGCGGCGAATCGTGCCGGCATAGGCGTGGAACGCGAAGAGCACGGGCTTCTCGCCGCAGCCAAACAGCTCAGCCCAGCGCTCGTCGCTTATAGCCTGGTCGTTCTCGCAGACGTTCTGAATCTTGAGCAGATCGACCACGTTGACGAACCATACCTTAATGCCCAGCTCGCGCAGCATATCGGTTGCAGCCAGAGCCTCGAGCGTCGGCACGTCGCCACACGTGGCGACCACGACGTCGGCCTCGCCGAGCGAGTCGGCGGTCGATGCCCACTCCCAATTTGCGACGCCCTCGGCGAGCTCGGCCTTTGCCTCGTCGACCGTCTGGAAGGTCGGGGCGGGCTGCTTGCCGCAGAAGATGGCGTTGACGCAGTCGGTGGACTGGTAGACGCGCTCGGCCACGGCGAGAGCCATGTTAGCGTCGGCCGGATAGTAAGCGTTCACGATATGCGTGTCGTTGGCCTTGTTGAGCAGCAGGTCGATAAAGCCGGGATCCTGGTGCGAGAAGCCGTTGTGGTCCTGACGCCAAACATGGCTCGACAGCAAAATGTTGAGGCCGCTGATGGGGGCACGCCACGGAATCTCGCGCTTGGTAGCCTCGAGCCACTTGCAGTGCTGGTTGACCATGGAGTCGACCACATGGACAAAGCTCTCGTAGGAGCTCCACACGCCGGAGCGGCCGGTGAGCACATAGGCCTCGAGGAAGCCCTCGCACTGGTGCTCGGACAGCTGCTCGACAACCTTGCCGGAGCCAGCGAGCAGCTCGTCGTTGGCCTCGTCCTCGTAGAAGCCGGCATCCCACTGCTTCTTGGTCACCCTATAAGCGGCCTGCAGGCGGTTGGACGCGGTCTCGTCGGGACCGAAGATGCGGAAGTCGTCCATGTTCTTGGCCAGAACGTCGGCAGTGTACTCACCAAAGACGCGGGCAGCCTCGGTGGAGCCCCAACCATGGCCCTTCTCGGCGACGGGAATCTCGTGGGCGTGGATATCGGGCAGCTCGAGCTCGCGACGCACCTTGCCGCCGTTCGCGTTGGGGTTGGCGCCAATACGCAGCTCGCCGGTCGGCATAAAGGCCGTTACCTCGGGGCGCACCTGGCCCTCGGGCGTAAAGAGCTCCTCGGGCTTGTAGGAGCGCAGCCACTCGCGCAGCACGCGGAAGTGCTCGTGAGTGTCCTTGGCGCTTGCCAGCGGCACCTGATGGGCGCGCCAGGAGTCCTCGGTCTTCTTGCCGTCGATCTGCTTGGGGCAGGTCCAGCCCTTGGGCGTACGGAACACAATCATGGGGTAGGCCGGGCGGACCACGGTCTCGCCCGCGGCAGCCTGGGCCTGCGCGGTGGCCTTGATGTCACAAATCTCGTCAAAGACCTGCTCAAACAGGGCGGCAAAGCGCTCATGGATGCTTGCGTGGCTCTCGTCGTCAAAGCCGGCGATAAAGAAGTGCGGCTTATAGCCCATACCCTCAAAGAACTTGGTGAGCTCTTCGTCGGACACGCGGGCGAGGATGGTGGGGTTGGCGATCTTGTAGCCGTTGAGGTGCAGGATCGGCAGGACGATACCGTCGGTTGCCGGGTTCACGAGCTTGTTGGACTGCCAAGAAGTCGCGAGCGGGCCGGTCTCGGACTCGCCGTCGCCCACCACGGCCACGGCCAGCAGGCTCGGGTTGTCCATGACGGCACCGTAAGCGTGGCTGAGCGTGTAGCCGAGCTCGCCGCCCTCGTGGATGGAGCCGGGCGTCTCGGGCGCAAAGTGGCTCGGGATGCCGCCGGGATAGGAGAACTGGCGGAAGAACTTCTGCAGGCCGGCCTCGTCATTGGTGATGTCGGGGCGGATCTCGCGGTAAGTACCGTCGAGCAGCGACTGGGCGGTGCCGGCGGGGCCACCGTGACCCGGGCCCATCAAGAAAATGGCGTTCTGGTTGTGATCGGCAATAAGGCGGTTGACGTGGCCGAACAGGAAGTTGATGCCGGGCGTAGTGCCCCAGTGACCAACCAGGCGATGCTTGACGTCCGGACGACCGAAGTCGCGCGCCTCGCCAGTCTTATCGTCGACAAAGTCAGCGCGCATCAGCGGGTTGGAGCGAAGGTAGATCTGACCGACGGACAGGTAGTTCGAAGCGCGCCAATACAGATCGACACCCTCGAGCTCGGAAGCCGGCACCTCGTGCCCCAGCTTTTGCCACGGCGTCCCCAGTGTTTTAGCCATTGTTTATGTCCCTTCGCTGCGCGGTCACCCTCCGATACGGCAACCATTCGTTGGGACTAGTATATTTGCTAAAACGTTTTATCATGGTGAAAAAACGTTTTACCATCTCTATCAAACACGCCAATTGGCAAAACGCAACATTCACCTGCGGCATTGCCTGTCACAGATGCTCCACATTCGATCTTCTCGAATTGATAAACATGTTTAGTTGTATTTAGTAAGTTCTAGAACGCTGCCCTTCACAATGAGAGCAGGCTCCAGAACCACTTCTTCGGCACGCCTGCCGCCCTTGCCGGCAAGACGTTTGGACATGCAACCAAAGGCATGCTCGGCAAGCACGCCCGGATCCTGCTCGATCGCGGTCAGCGCCGGCTCAAAGAGAACGTCGGCAGCCGAGTTGTCATAGCTCACCACCGAGATATCGCCCGGGATGCTCTTCCCCATCTCGTGCAAGCGCTTGAGCAAACCGAGGGCGATGTTGTCCGAACTTGCGAACACGGCGGTGGCATCGGTTGCGAGCACCGCCTCCGAGGCCTCGTAGGCACTCGGAATGTAGTACTCGCTCTCGAACTCCAAGCGCGCGTCGATGGGCAGGCCAACCTCGCGCAGCGCGCGTTCATAGCCGGCAAGTCGCTTGCGGCCCGTATTGGAGCGGCGCGCGTTAACCAGGCAGGCGATGCGACGGTGGCCCTGCTCAATCAGATATCGGGTAGCCATGTAGCCACCCATCTCGTGGTCAAACATCACCTTGTCGCACTCGAGCCCCTCAATGGCGCGGTCGACCATTACAGCCGGGATGGGCAGGTGGCTGACTTCTTCGCGCAGGGCGCGGTCGTCGGAGAACTCGTCACCTACCACCAGGAAGACGCCATCAACGCCGCGCGTCACCAGCTGGCGCAGCAGCTCCAGATCGTCATCGGCGCTTCCGCCCGAGCTGGTAATAAAAAGCGCGTAGCCGTCCTCGCGGCAGCGCTTTTCCAAGCTGCCGGCGAGCGAGGCGAAAAAGCGGCTCTCGATGTTGGGGACGATAAGGCCCAGGGTGCGCGACTCGCGCATGACCAGGCTGCGCGCGATCTGGTTGGGAACATAGTGATTGCGCGCCGCAACCTCCTTGATGAGTTTGCGGTTTTCTTCCGAGATGCGACAGGGCCGATTATTGAGAACAAGCGAGACCGACGAAGGGGAAAGCCCCACCTCTTGGGCAATCTGCTTGAGGGTGACTTTGTTGGCCATCTCGCTCCTTCCGGGTTTACGCGCAATCTCTTGAAAGTATAGCGACTGCCCCTCTACCTCGATGATAAACACTTTATCAATCCGGTGGACGGCAGTTTTATCGCCGCCAGCGCACCAAATACATCTGGGTGGGGTATATTGCAATCGATTGATGAGAACGACCACCAAAAGGCGGATATTCGTATGCACGAGAACGACTTTTTTAACGAGGACCTGCTGTGCGCGCTCGCTGGCGTTGCCGGCGAGGACAACGTGTTGATGAGCGAGCCCATGCGCGAGCACACCACGTTTAAGATCGGTGGCCCGGCCGATGTCTTTGTCACGCCCGATACCGAGCAGGGCCTCGTCGCCACGCTTGACACCTGCTATCGCTGTGATCTGCCGCTCACCATCGTGGGCAACGGCTCGGACCTGCTCGTCGGAGACAAGGGCATCCGCGGCGTCGTCGTGGCGCTGGGCGAGGGCCTCTCCGACATTACGGTCGACGGCACGCACGTCACGGCGGCAGCCGGCGCCCTGCTTTCCGATGTCGCCGCGGCAGCAGCCGAGGCCGGCCTCACCGGCATGGAGCCCATCTCGGGCATCCCCGGATCGGTCGGCGGCGCCTGCTACATGAACGCCGGTGCCTATGGTGCCTGCATGGCCGATGTGCTGGAGTCTGTGCGTGTCTACAAGCCCGCCCGCATGTTCGACGACGGCACCCGCGGCAGCGGCAACATCATCGAGTTCGATGTCGATGAGCTCAACCTGGGCTATCGCAAGAGCCGCATTGCCGACGACGGCTTCATCGTTCTTTCGGCCACCTTCAATCTCGCCCCGGGCAACGCCGCGATGATCAAGGCCGACATGGACGACTACCGCCAGCGCCGCGAGGACAAGCAGCCGCTCGACATGCCGAGCGCCGGCTCCACCTTCAAGCGCCCCGAGGGCTACTTTGCCGGCAAGCTCATCATGGACGCCGGCCTGCGCGGCCATGCCGTCGGCGGTGCGCAGGTAAGCGAGAAGCACTGCGGTTTCATCGTCAACGCCGACCACGCCACCGCCGCCGATGTCGACGAACTCATCCGCCACATCCAAACAACCGTCAAAGACCAATTCGGAGTAGACCTAGAACCCGAAGTCCACCGAGTAGGCGAATTCCTCTAACAAAGAAGGCCCCGAAAGGGGCCTTCGCCATATTTATTCAGATAAACCAGTCCG
>CAUAWV010000068.1 GCA_958433005.1 uncultured Collinsella sp.
AACAGGAGGCCACTTAATGTGGCCTCCGTCGTGAGCAGGACTGTAGAGCAGGAAACCTAAGCCGGTGTCCCCGCTCTCCCGGGGCCGGCGGAATTTAGTTGTTAAGCATGCGGTCGAAGCTTCCCGAGTCGCCATCCCGATAGTCGGCGGTCATCAGAATCTCCTGCGGAATGCGCCCGCCCTCGCGCAGCACATTGCGGAACTGCACGCGCGTGACCATGGGCAGATCCTTGATCGTCGCCGCCAAGTTCTGCGGCACGCCCTGGTTGGCAGCCGCGGGCTCGCACTCGCCGCCGGCCTTCACGCGACGCTTATGCTCGGCGAGCATGGCGCGGTACATGCCGGCATGCAGGCGAATCTCAACCACATTGGCATTGCGAGCCTGCTCGACGATGCGCGCGCCCTCGCGGTCGATATCGCCCACGTAGTAGACGTAGTTAAAGCGATAGCCGATCTCAGCCAGATAATCGTCCAGGGCATGCGAGACGCTCGCCTTGCATCCGCCGCCAAAAATCACGCCGCCCACCTTGATGCCAAAGAGCTTGGCGTGCTTGCGGCCACGCAGCAGCCTGACGATCTCGTCGTAGGTGTCCAGGTTCTCGACCATAATGAACGGCTTATCGGCGCCCAGCGTAAAGAAACCCGTAAAGTGAACGGGGCGGTTGGGGGCGACCTTAATCGCCTGCATGCTGATGCCCTTTTCGGTCATACGCCGAATTAGGCGCTCGCCGTGCTTGCCGTCAAAGGCCTTCTCATCGTTAAAAATCTGGTAGGCACGCTGGCGGCGCGAGGCAACCGGCGTATCGGCACCTCGGTTTTGCTCGATCCAAGCCTGGATGATTGCGATTTCCTCGGCAATCTTGCGGTTGGACATCTCGTTGTGCTGAGTGCGCTGCGGCGCCTTTTTGCCGTCCTTGCCCTCGACCTTTACGATCTGTGTCTGCTGCTCCTTGATCTTAGAGAGCGCCGTAGGCGTAGGGACAACTTTGAGCAGCTGCCTGCCTAAAACGCGGGCAAGGGCAAACGCCGATACCTCGCCGTGGACGGCCGACTCGGGCTGCTGGGTAGCACTATCAGCCGCGGCAGGCTCAGCCTGTGCATGAGGCTTACGCTTGGAATCTGCCCGGGTATTACGTTCCTGCTTGGGCGCAGACGAGCGCTTTTGCGGACGATCGGACTTGGCCTCCTTCGCCGGCTGGCGCTTGACCTGATCCACCGGAGTCTCGGCCTTCTCATCTCCGTTTTGTGTCGCTGTCTTCTCGGCCGCGGCCTCGGCATTTGAGCCACGACCGCCGCGGTGACGACGACGGCGGGGCTTGCCTGAGGCGCTCTCCCCCGCCTGCTTATCAGCGGTCTGTTGAGCTTTGACCTCAGTGTCAGCCGCAGGCTGCGACTCGGAAGGTTGCTGTTCGCGAGCCGCCGGCTCAACGGTTTTCTCGGTTTGTTCGGCCTTCTTGTCCTGAGTGGTCGAAGCCGGCTCGCCCTTCTCCTGACGCCTTACGGGATACGCGCGCCTCGCAAAACCACGTCCGGGACGACATGAGCCCGGGGCCTTCTTGGCAGACTCCTCAACATCGTCTGCGGCCTCGGAAAGCTCTTCAACCTCATGCGCGACATCCTGCTGCGCAGCCTTAAAGTGGGCACCACGGCGACGCTGGGGCTCCTGGGCCTCCACGGGCTTTTGCTCCTTCGCGGGCCTCTGCGACTCGGCAGCAACCTCGTTCTCAACAGCCTCGGCATCCGTCTCGCCCTTTCGAGCAACGGCGCGACGGAAGCGCTCCTGCTGGGCGCGACGCTGCGCATCGCGCTTGCCACCCCCGCCAAAACCGCCGCGCCCTGCCTTGGCCGTAAAGGCACGCACGACGTTCTCATCGAGCAACTCATCGGTATCAACATGCTCACGCGGAGCAACTTCTTCCACAGCAGGCACGTCAGCGGAATCCTCGACGACAAAATCTTCGACGGACTCGGCAGGCTGCTCCTGGGCATCGCGGATCTCGACATTGATGGTATAGAACGCCGGGCGCCCGTTAATGCCGCTGCCCTCGATCTTGGTCACGATATTTGCCGCGATAAGCTCATCGCGCATCGCCTTGGTGTCGCATTCCTTATCGACGGAGCGGAAAATCTGCGCCAGCGCGCTCGACTTAATCTTGAGCGCCTTGCGGCAGAGCAGGTCGTAGGCAACCAGCTTGGCGCGCTCGGCAGAAAGCGATGTCTGGCTGCTCAGACGCTCAGCCAGAGCATCGACATTGTTTTGATTATCGGAATATACCGTCTTGGCCACGGGGCCCCTTTCATATGCACACATATACGTCCATATGGTACAACGCACGAGCCTATCCACGCAAAACATCTGCGAGAACGCCCTTGCACCACCTGTTCTCACAAGAAAAAAGACCGGGTCCGCTTGATTGCGGACCCGGTCTTTCCGAGTCAAATAGATGGGAGATTCAACCCGTCCGACCGACTAGGCCTTGGCGGCCTCGGCGTCGGCAGGAGCTTCAGCGGCAGCGGCGCGACCGTACTCGGCCTTGCCCATCTCGGACCACTCGGGCTCCTCATCAGGCATGGAGCCGGCCTCCTTGCCGAAGAACTCCTTGAGGCAGTTGACGGCGACGATGAGGCCCAGGACCATCAGCAGGACGGCGAAAACGAGCTGCAGGCCCTTGGTGGCGGCGACGGAAACGGCGGCCGTGGTGGCGGTAGCCGGGATGGTGCCGAAGAAACCGTAGGCCTGGACGGCGGTCATGCAGCCCATGGCGCTCTGGACCAGCGAGGTGAAGGTGCAGCAGAGCAGGAAGGCGACGGGCACGTAGAGCATCCAGCCCTTGCGGCCGGTGCACTTGCAGAACACGGCGAGGGTGATCATGGTCATACCGCCGAGCAGCTGGTTGGAAGCACCAAAGAGCGGCCAGATGTTGGCATAGCCACCAAAGGCAAGGGCGAGACCGGGAAGCAGGGTGACGACCGTGGCGAACCAGGGGTTGCCGAGAACCTTCATGTAGCCGGCCTTGGACTCGATGGCCAGGGCGTCGTTGGTCTGGGCAAAGAACTCGGAGAACGAGGTGCGGGCGATGCGGGCGACGGCGTCGAGCGAGGTCAGGGCCAGAGCGGAAACGTTCATGGTCATGAAGACGGTAGCGAGCGTACCGTCAACACCGAAGGCCTGCATACCGCGGGAGATGCCAGCGGCGAAGATCTGGAACGGGGTGGAAGCGACACCGGCGTTGAGGGCGCCAGTACCGGCGGTGTTCATATCGGAGAACATGATGCCGGCGACGATGATGGCAAGGATGCCGACGAAGGACTCGACGATCATGGCGCCATAACCGACCTTGACGGCGTCCTGCTCCTTCTCGACCTGCTTAGAAGAGGTGCCGGAAGAAACGAGGCTGTGGAAACCGGAGAGAGCACCACAAGCGACGGAGACAAACAGGACCGGGAACATCATGCCGGAGGCAGTGGAGAAGCCGGTGAAGACCGGAGCGGTGATAGTGGCCTGGCCGTTAACGCCCAGGACGACGATGCCGAGGACAGCGCAGGCGATCATGACGATCATCATGATGGAAGTGAGGTAGTCACGCGGGGTCTTGAGCATCTGGATGGGCATAGCGCCAGCGAAGACCAGGTAGACCATGACGACGGCGAACCACTGGAACTTATCCAGGTAGACCGGGAACTGCATACCGACGGCGAACATGAGAACCATGAGGACCACGCCGGTGACGAACTCGGCGGCACCGGTGAGGTTGAACTTCTTCTGGGCCCAACCAAAGGCGATAGCGACGAAGGTGAACAGGATGGAGATGGTGCCAGCGCAGCCAGCGGCATAGGACTTGGTGAAGTCGATGGCACCGGTAGCGGCGCCAGAAGCGTCAACGGCCGGGGTGAACATGAACGTCTTGCAGACCATGTCGGTGAAGGCGGCGATGACGATGATGCAGAACAGCCAGCAGAACAGCAGGAACAGGCGACGGCCGGTCTTGCCGATGTACTTCTCGATGAGCTGAGCGAGCGACTTGCCGTTGTTCTTCATCGAAGCGTACAGAGCACCAAAGTCGTGGACGGCGCCAAAGAAGATGCCGCCGACGAGGACCCAGAGCACGACGGGCAGCCAGCCAAAGGCCATGGCGACGATCGTACCCGTGACAGGGCCAGCACCGCAGATCGAGCTGAACTGATGCGAGAACGCGGTAAAGGCGGAGACGGGCGAGAAGCTCTTGCCGTCCTTCATGCGCTTGGCCGGCGTGAGGGCCTCTTTGTCAACGCCCCACTTGTTGGCCAGCCAGCGGCCGTAGCCCAGATAGCCGCAGGCGAGCACCGCCGCGGCCACAACCATGAGCAAAACTCCGTTCATTACATTTCCTCCTCTAAAAAGAACTTCCTAGACATAAAAAATGAGGGCCGTCGGTTGCGCTCGACGGCCCTCATCTTCATCAGCCGCCCGTTATCGTACGGGCTAGCTGTATGTGCTAACCCGCATCAGATAATTACTACGCTGATAATGTTTAGCTGATGCGTGAACATGTCTAAGAAATCCTCTTCAATCATGATGTGAACGATCCGTGCGTGTTCACATCCCCCAGTGGTTGAAAAGGAGTATGAAACTTTAGTTACCTAAAGTCAACGCAAATTTGTAATGAATTTTCAACTATTTTTGAATTTCTCGGTATAAAACGCCATTGACCTCGGACTTTACCCAACAAAAGTTTTTGCATGAGAGATGCCCCTCGGGAGCGGGCGGGCGTATACAAGGTTTCCTGCTCTACAGTCCTGCTCGCACGGAGAGCACATTAAGTGCTCTCCGGCTCGTGCGGAACTC
>CAUAWV010000069.1 GCA_958433005.1 uncultured Collinsella sp.
GGGAGCGTGGTCGGTAACGATAGCGTCGACGGTACCGTCGATGACACCCTTGCGGATGGCCTCGGCATCCTCGTCGGTGCGCAGCGGCGGATTGACCTTGAGCGAGGTGTTGTAGGTCTCGTCCAGGTCGTTCTCGGTCAGGAACATGTGGTGCGGGGTGGCCTCGCAGGTAACCTGAACGCCAGCGGCCTTACCGGCACGCACGATCTCCAGGCCATGGGCGGTGGAGATGTGCTGGATGTGCAGCTTGGCACCAGTCAGCTTGGCGATCTCGATGTCGCGGGCGATCTGGAGCTCCTCGCCGGCAGCCGGCCAGCCCTCGAGAGCCAGACGGGTCGAGACCTTGCCCTCGTTGATCTGGCCGTGGCCGACCAGGTCCTCGTCCTGGCAGTGGCTCATAAAGACCTTGCCGAACATCTTGCCGTAGTCCATGCAGCGACGGAGCATGCCCGCGCCCTGCACGCCGCGACCGTCGTCGGTGAAGGCGACGGCGCCATGGGCGACCATATCGCCCATCTCGGACATGGCCTCGCCCTTAAGACCGCGGGTCATGGCGCCCGACGGATAGACGCGGCAGTGACCGACCTCGGCAGCACGGGACTTGACGAACTCCACGACGGTGCCGTTATCGGTGACGGGATCGGTGTTGGGCATGGAGCACACACCGGTAAAGCCGCCCTTGGCAGCTGCACGGGTGCCGCTCTCGATGTCCTCTTTGACCTCGTAGCCGGGCTCGCGAAGGTGAACGTGCATATCCACCAGCCCGGGGACGAGGTACTTGCCGGAAAGGTCGCGGACCTCGGCTCCCTCGACGGCGAGATTCTCGCCGACCTCGGCGATCTTGTCGCCGTCAATCAGGACGTCAACGACACCGTCAAGCTCGACAGACGGGTCGACGACGTGGGCATTCTTAAGAAGCAAGGCCATTATCGGCACCTCCAAGCAGCAGATACAGGATAGCCATACGCACGCAGATACCGGCGTAGACCTGCTCCAGGATGACGGAGCGTTGCGGGTGGTCGGCCATATAGGAGTCGAACTCGACGCCGCGGTTGATGGGGCCCGGGTGGCAGATGATCGCATCGGGCTTCATGAGCTTCTCGCGGTCCTTCGTCAGGCCGAAGAGCTTGTGATACTCGCGAATCGTGGGGAACGGAGCGCCCTCAAGGCGCTCCTGCTGCACGCGCAGCATGTAGACAACGTCCAGCTCGGGCAGGACGGAATCGAGGTCGCTCGTCACGTGGTCGCAACCCAGAACCTCGGGCGCCGGCGGCAGCAGCGTGCCGGGGGCGACAGCGTAGGTCTCGCAGCCCATGATCTTAAGGGCGGGGATCAGCGAGCCGCAGACACGGGAGTGCGCGATATCGCCGACGACAGCGACCTTCAGACCGTGGAAGTCACCCTTGTGCTCCCAGATGGTGTACAGGTCGAGCAGAGCCTGCGTAGGATGGTTGTGCTTGCCGTCGCCGGCGCAGATAACGCTCGCGGGCGAGTTCTGCGTGACGATGTAGGGAGCACCGGCGTGCTTATCGCGAACGACGATGCAATCAATCTTGTAGGCGTTGAGGGTCTCGACGGTGTCGACGAGGCTCTCGCCCTTGACCGTGGAGGTCGAGGAGCCGCCAAAGTTGAGGCTGTCGGCCGAAAGGCGCTTCTCGGCGAGCTCGAAGGAGCTGCGGGTGCGCGTCGAAGGCTCGTTGAACATGTTGACGATGGTCTTGCCCTTGAGCGTGGGGACCTTCTTGATCGCACGCTCGTTGACCTCGGAGAACGCCTTGGCGGTCTCGAGGATGAGCTTGATGTCCTCTTCGGAGTACTCGGTAATGTCGATCAGGTGCTTATGGTTGAACGCCACGGTACTACTCACCTCCCAGCGGCGCGGAGCCCACGTGGGAACCCGGCGCGACGTCGTTAATCTCGACAGCGGTGCGGCCGTCGACTTCCTTCATATATAGGTGCACGTTCTCCTCATGCGACGAGGGAACGTTCTTGCCGACAAAGTCCGGCGAGATGGGGAGCTCGCGGTGGCCGCGGTCAACGAGGACTGCCAGCTCGATACGGCTCGGACGGCCCAGGTCCATGACGGCGTCCAGAGCGGCGCGGATGGTACGACCCGTATACAGGATGTCGTCCACCAGCACGACGCGCTTGCCGTCGACGCTGAAGGGAATGTTGGTAGCGTGGATCGCGGGAGCGAAATTGGTCGCATAGTCATCGCGGTAGAAGCTGATGTCGAGGCTACCGAGCGGAACGTCGACGCCCTCGATCTCCTTGATCTCCTCGGCGAGCTTCTTTGCCAGAAGGTCGCCGCGCGTGACGATGCCGACCAGAGCGAGGTCTTCACAGCCCTCGTTGCGCTCGAGAATCTCGTGCGCAATGCGGGTCATCGCTCGATTGACGGCGGTCTCGTCCATGATGACCGCCTTGGGGGAAGTCGTGCCCATCGATCTCCTTCCTCACATGTCTTGACTGCTGACACAGTCAAAAAAATAGATGCCCGACCGCTTAAGCGGACCAGACACCCACAGGAAAGGCTGCTCTTTGGCAGCTATGTAATTCCATGTGGGTATCTCGTACCCCTTTAATGGTCAAGGGATAGTGTAGCCAACCTCGAGCTTAATTGCGAGCATAAATACAGAGCAATCCGTAAACGGGCGCAGGCGCTCCATAAACCTATATATATTTGTGGGACGAGCTTGAAAACGCACGCACGAGCTGGCATAATCGCCTCTGCTGCACGCAAATCGGATCTACGTCCAGGGCCGTAGCGTGAGCACTATCGCCAAAAGAGGAATATCTCTGTGTAGATTGCGCACAGGGAGCGACTTCTGTGCTATAGTTCAGGCTTGTTTGTTAACGCGACATGTTCGTTTGTCGCCCAAGGAGGGTCAGTTATGTCCAAAGTTTGCGAAGTTTGCGGTAAGCACCCCGTTGCCGGTCGCTCCATCAGCCACTCTCACCGCGTCACCAACCGTAAGTTCCGCCCCAACATCCAGCGCGTCTACGTCGTCGTCGATGGTCACCGTCGCAAGATGAACGTTTGCTCCACCTGCCTCAAGTCCGGCAAGGTTGCGCGCTCCTAAATAAGGTCTTACCAACAAGTACCTCGGACTCTCCGGGTCAAAGACCTCGCGTTCACATAGAACTATAAGAAACCGCTTTCTTTTGAGGAGGCGGTTTCTTTTTCTATCTATCCAGGAATGGACTGCGTCCCAAATCTTGGACGCCCTAAATAGCGACTAGGCCGCGAGGGCCTGATTCCGGAACTCCTCCGGGGTCAGGCCCTTCAATCTTACCTGCCTCCGGCGCGTGCACTAGTGGACTACGTATTCCTCCAGGTCGCGTTTGAAATCCTCGAACGTCGTCCACTCGCGGCCCAGGTAGAACTCGTCCTTGACGTGGCCGAAGAGCTGCTCGGTGGCGGCATTGTCGATGCAGTTCGCCTTCCTGGACATGCTCTGGACAATGCCTGCGGCCTCTAGCCTGGATGTGTACGAGGCGCGCTGGTACTGCCAGCCCCGGTCCGAGTGCATGGTCGACGCGGCGCCCTCGGGGATCTTGGACAGCAGCTCGTCGAGCATCCTGACCTGCTGGGCCATGTCGGGCGTGGTCGATATGTCGCTCGCCACGATCTCCTTGGTGCAGAAGTCCAGCGTCGGGGCCCAGTAGGCCTTGCCGCCCGCCACCTTGGACTCGGTGACGTCCGTCCCCAGCTTCCGCCACGGGGCCCCGGCGTCGAAATCCCTCGCGATCGCGTTCTCGAACGTCCCGCCGACGACGCCCCTGTACGAGTTGTACCTGTGGTAGGCCGTCTCGCGCCTGATACCGCAGGGAATCCCCATCTCGCGCATCATCTCGGGCACGGTCTTGTCGGCTATCACGGCCCCCTCTTCCGCCCTGAGGCACATCGCTATCTGCCGGTGCCCGCAGCCGTTGGCGGTGCGCGAGAAGATCTCGGCGGCCGCTGGCGGTCTTCTGCTCGTATGTGTACCTGCCCAGCTTTCCGTCCATGCGCAGCAGCACCTCGCTCCCGAATGCGCGGTATATCTCCCGCCATCTTCTCACGGCTTCCACGGGAAGCGAAAGGGCGATCGCGGCAGATTTATACCCGTGCCCGAGCTCGAAGAGCCCTATGGCCGCCTTCCTGGCCTCGACATCATGCTTCACTCTCAAATCAACGCGCATAAAGAAAGCCTCCCATTTCTCATGTCCAAGAAATGGGAGGCAGTTCATTCAAAGCCATGGCAGGCCATTACTTATTTATCGTTCCGCCTCTTCTTGCGGTTGTATTCGAGCAGCAAACCTAAAGAAGTCAAAGCAGATCCAACAACTGCCAGTGGAAGAATCGGCAGCAGTCTCTCCCCTGTCGAAGCCAGAGCACCCGGCTCGGTGGTCTTGGTCTGGGAGGCGGGGTCGGCCTTGGTCTCGCCGCCGT
>CAUAWV010000070.1 GCA_958433005.1 uncultured Collinsella sp.
GGACAAGGCGCCACACATGGTCGAGGACGTTCTGAAAACTAAGCCCGGCCCCCGCCGGACAGGTCCACCGCTACTCGCAGAGCAGCTTAGCGATCTGGACGGCGTTGGTTGCCGCGCCCTTACGGATTTGGTCGCCGCAGCACCAGAAGGTGATGCCACGCGCGGCCTCGGGGTTCGAGATGTCGCGACGCACACGACCGACCCAGATCAGGTCCTGGTCGGACGTATCCATCGGCATGGGGAAGCGATCATGCGCATCCTCGGCGCTCATGTCGTCAACCAGCTTCACGCCCGGAGCGGCAGCCAGCGCAGCACGGGCCTCCTCAACCGTAATGTCGCGCTCAAACTCGAGCGTAATGCTCTCGGAGTGCGAACGCAGCACGGGCACGCGCACGCAGGTGCAGTTCACGCGCAGCTCGGGCAGATGCATGATCTTGCGGCCCTCGTTTTGCAGCTTCATCTCCTCGGAGGTAAAGCCTTCCTCCTTGACACCGCCGATCTGCGGAATCAGGTTGCTCGCCAGCTGGGCGGCAAACGCGCGCGGCTCGGGAATCTCCTCGCCACGGCCCAGGGCGGCAAGCTGAGCCTCGAGCTCGGCCATACCGGGAGCGCCAGCGCCCGAAGCTGCCTGATACGTGGACACGATCATACGCTTCACGCCAGCAAGCTGGTGCAGCGGCCACGTGGGAACCAGGCCGATGATGGTCGCGCAGTTGGGATTGGCGATAAGGCCGTGATGCCACTTGATGTCGTCAGCATTGATCTCGGGCACGACCAGCGGCACCTCGGGATCCATGCGGAAGGCGTGGCTGTTGTCGACCACGACGGCGCCGCGCTTGACGGCCTCGGGCAGTAGCTCCTTCGCAATATCGTCGCCGGCGGCGCCGAGCACGATGTCGCAGCCCTCAAAGGCCTCGGGGCAAGCCTCCTCAATCACAACCTGCTCGCCGCGGAACTCGACGGTCTTGCCCGCAGAGCGCGCGCTCGCTAGCAGCTTGAGCTTGCCGACCGGAAACTCCTGCTCGTTGAGGCACTCGAGCATCTGGGTGCCCACGGCTCCCGTCGCGCCCAAAATAGCAACCGTGTACTGTTTCATGCTTCCCCCTTTAAAGGCTGTGGCTTTTGCCCGCACGCCGAGCAGGCCGATTATTGTTGCCAGTGTATACAAGAACAGGGCGGGCACGAAACCCGCCCCGTCGAAACGAAACCGAAACGAAACGCCCCGCCGTAGTTTTTGAGGCAAGTCCCAAAAATCTACTGGGATAGCAGCTACTTGTGGAGCGCGGCCGGGGCGGGATCGGCCGGCGCGGGAGCCTCCAGGTCGGAGACCTTCACAATGCCGTTTTCATCGGAGAAGGCACGGTAAATGGTCTGGATCGCCAGATCGAAGTCCTTCTCCTCCACGCCGATGATGATGTTGATCTCGTCGCAGCTCTGCGAAATCATACGCACGCTCACGCCCGCCTGGCCAAGCATGCCAAACAGGTGGCCAGAGATGCCGGCGCGACCGCGCAGGTTGCGGCCAACGGTAGCGATAAGCGCCAGGCCCTCGACAACCTCGATCTCGAGCGGCTCGACCTCCTGCTGAATGTCGCCCACGAGCGAGTACAGCGAATCGTGCACGTCCTGCTCCTGCACCACGGCGCCAAAGCGGTCGACACCGGTGGGCATGTGCTCGACGGAGACGTCATAGCGCTCGAAGACCGAAAGCGCGCGGCGCATAAAGCCGACACGGGGCTTGGTGCGGTCGCGGGCCACGTTGATGGCGACAAAGCCGCGCTTGCCGGTCACGCCGGTAATGATGGGCTCCGCCTCGCCCTCGTCGGCCGTCTCGCTAATGATGGTGCCGGGGTCCTGCGGCGCGTTGGTGTTCTTGATGACTAGCGGAATACCGGCCTCGCGCACGGGGAACACGGCCTCCTCGTGCAGGACGCTTGCACCCATGTACGAAAGCTCGCGCAGCTCCTCGTAGGTAACGCGCGCAATGGGCTGAGCCTCGGGTACGATGCGCGGGTCGGCAGAGTAGAAGCCCGAGACGTCGGTCCAGTTCTCGTAAAGGTCGGCGCCCAGGCACTTGGCCAGAATCGAGCCGGAAATATCGCCGCCACCACGGTCGAGTAGCTTGATCTGGCCCTCACGCGTCGCGCCGTAGAAACCGGGCATGACAAAGCCACCCTGCTGACCGTACTCCTGCACCAGCTCGGAGGTGCGGTTCATGCTGAGCGTACCGTCGTGATGGAACGCAACGACCGTCGCGGCGTCCAGGAACGGCAGGCCCAGGTACTCGGCCATCAGGCGAGCGGTGAAGTACTCGCCACGGCTCACGAGCTCCTCGGTGGAGTAGCCACCCGAGCGGGCACGCTCGGCAAAGGCCGCGAACTCCTCGCGGATGGGATAGGTGAGCTCCAGCTCGTCAGCGATATCAAAATAGCGCTGCCCAATGTCCTCGAGCAGCTCCTCGCACGACACGTGGTACTTAACGTGCGCGTTAACCAGGTAGAGCAGGTCGGTCACCTTGGTGTCGCCCTTAAAGCGGCGACCGCAGGCAGAAACCACCACAAAACGGCGGGCCGGGTCGGCATCGACGATGGCCTTGATCTTCTTAAAGTGTTCGGCGTCGGCGACCGACGAGCCGCCAAACTTGGCAATTTTTATCATGGCGTGGAGGTTACCTTTCTAAAAGCCTCTGCAAACCTGTTTTGCGCGCTCTGATACCATGGGTTCACCGATTGGGACCAAGGCATCCGAGGAGCAGTGTTATATGGGAACTTATCATAGTACACGAGGACGCACTTTATCGTGCTCAAGTAAGGTGGCAATCCGTACCGGCATCGCTCCCGACGGGGGTTTGTTTGTCTCGGACGAGCTCGGCACCCAGCAGGTCGATATCAGCTCGCTTGCAGATAAATCGTACTTTGAAATCGCTCAAGATGTGTTGGGAATGTTACTGAATGATTACACGGCCGAAGAAATTTCGGCGTGTGTCGACGAGGCTTACCGCAGCACGTTTGCGAGCGAAGAGGTCACGCCGCTCGTCAAACTCGACGCCGCACCGGGCGCCGATGCCCCTCAGACCTATGTGATGGAACTCTTTGGCGGCCCCACAAGCGCCTTTAAGGACGTCGCCCTGCAGATGCTCCCCCGCCTCATGGCCCGCACCTCCGCCAAGGACGGCGGCGCCGAGCGCATCATGATCGTCACCGCCACGTCGGGCGACACCGGCAAGGCCGCACTCGCCGGCTTTGCCGACGCCCCGGGCACGGGCATCACCGTCTTTTATCCCGAGGGCAAGGTCAGCCGCGTCCAGAACCTGCAGATGTCCACGCAGGAGGGCGACAACGTCGCCGTCTGCGGCATCCGCGGCAACTTTGACGACGCCCAGAGCGCCGTCAAGCGCATCTTTGCCGATAAGGAGCTTGCCGAGCGCCTGGAGGCCGCTGGCACCGTGCTTTCGAGTGCCAACTCCATCAATGTCGGCCGCCTGGTGCCGCAGGTCGTCTACTACTTTGCCGCCTATGCGCAGCTGCTGCGCGCCGGCGCTATCGAGGCTGGCGACGCCGTAGAGTTCTGCGTGCCCACCGGCAACTTTGGCGATATCTTGGCCGGCTACTACGCCAAGCGCATGGGTCTGCCCGTCGCCAAGCTCGTCGTGGCGAGCGACAAGAACAACGTGCTGGCCGACTTCCTGACCACCGGCGTTTACGACCGTAACCGCCCGTTCTACACGACCATCTCGCCGTCGATGGACATCCTCATCAGCTCCAACCTGGAGCGCATGCTGTACTTCCTGTCCGATGGCGACTGCGAGCTTGTTGCCGGCCTTATGGAGCAGCTGGCACAGACTGGTCGCTATGAAGTTCCCGCCGAGCTGCTGGCCAAGATCCAGAGCGTCTTTGGCTGCAGTTGGGCCAGCGAGGACGAGGTCCGCGCTGCCATCAAGAGCTGCTGGGACGCGAACGGCTACGTGATTGACCCGCACACCGCTTGCGGCTATCACGTCTTTGAGCAGGTCGCTCCCGCCGAGGGCGCCAAGGCCCGCGTGCTGCTTTCGACCGCCAGCCCCTACAAGTTCCCGCGCGCCTGCTGCGACGCCCTGGGGCTCAACGTTCCCGAGGACGACTTTGAGGCCATGCGCGTGCTCGAGCAGGCAACCAACACGGTCGCCCCGACCCAGCTCGCCGAACTCGAATCCAAACCCGTCCGCTTCGAAGACGTCTGCGACGTCGATGAGATGGACAGTTACGTCGAGTCTGCAGCAAAAAAGATGACTACCAACTAAAAACCCCTTATAAGGCGCCGGCGAAAGCCGGCGCACCTTCTTTTATCAGATAACCCCCGGGATGATGACGAACGCGCACAGCGTGCCTGGC
>CAUAWV010000071.1 GCA_958433005.1 uncultured Collinsella sp.
GGAGCCTTGCAGTTTGAGTCGACTTGCCTCTGGAAGGTCCGATCTTAACTTGATTTAGGATGAAAACAGATTACAGGCGCGCTCCTCTAGAAAGAAAGGAAACCAATCGCCGCCTTTCACCAGGAAAGTTTTTATAGCCCACCTCGAGCAAAATGAAAGATGCGAGAGCGATTGGGGAACAACGCGAATCTCCCCTTTTGGGTGGGAGCGAGCCTTCAGCCACCGGCGAACGACTCGCCCTGGTCAGAATCTGGAAGTGGTGCCGGGCCGCTTGGGCCTCCCCGGTGACTTCGTGGGGCTTACCTGCCTGACGTCGAGGAGTACATCCGCAAGATTCGTTCCCTATGCCGTTTGCTCTCACGCCCGCCTTGGTTCCAAGTCGGGCGAGCACGAGGTCGCGCCGGCGCATCCGCTGGGACTGCTGCGCGTGCAAAACGGCTACGCGGTGAGCGTCCCGCGCTGGATTCAGCCGAGTGAGGAAGGCGTCGAGATCGGCGCGCTGGCAACGGGGGAGGGCGGCATCACCGATGTGGGCGATGACGTTTCGGCTCGCCATGCCCACGTGTGGTGCGATGACCAAAATGTCTGGTACGTTGAGGACCTGTCGTCCACCAACGGAACCGTGGTGGTAAACGACGCGACGAACGTCTGCACCCAGGTCGAGCCCGGCCGCTCCGCCCAGCTCAACCCCGGTGACGAGCTCAAGCTCGGAGAATCCACAACCTACGCCATCCTCCTCGGCGCCCTCTGACTCATCTCCTAAATAAGTTGCGGTGAAATAGGGGCTGTTTGGGGGTGCGGCCGGCAAAAACAGTTCCTATTTCACCGCAGCTGCCATTTGGTCCCTCGGTGACGGAAGGATCAATTTTGCCCTTGATGGTCACCCAAGGTAAACCTTTACCGCCCGCCTATATTTGCCGAAATTACACTTGACGGCGGGGTACAATAAACCCGCATGCGGATTTCCGTTGCGGGCGCTTCCCATCGCCGGGGCGTGCCCGGGAGCATCCGGCATGCGGCCTTTGCGGCGCTCGGTCATGTGCAAGACGGGTAGCTGGGCTTGTGGAGCGCGTGCAGCCCTCCTCGCCTCGGCATGCCTTCTCTCCACGCCATGTACCTGCTGCTGAGCCTGCCTGCCAGATGATTGGAAGCAACAGCGAAAATCCCATCACGCCAACATCCCGGCGATCGCCGGGGCCTGTATACCTATATGAGAGGAGAGGGGTATATGGCGCGTAAGTTTAAGTCTATGGACGGCAACGAGGCGGCCGCATATGTTTCGTATGCGTACACCGAGGTAGCGGGAATCTATCCCATTACGCCGTCCAGCCCGATGGCCGACCATGTCGACCAGTGGGCGGCCCAGGGTCGCAAGAATATCTTCGGCACCCCGGTCAAGGTCGTCGAGATGGAGTCCGAGGCAGGTGCAGCCGGTACCGTTCACGGTTCGCTGGGCGCCGGTGCTCTGACCACCACCTACACGGCTTCTCAGGGTCTGCTCCTGATGATCCCGAACATGTACAAGATCGCGGGCGAGCAGCTCCCGGGCGTCTTCCACGTCTCCGCGCGTTGCGTCGCTTCCCACGCCCTGAACATCTTTGGCGATCACTCCGACGTCATGGCCTGCCGCCAGACCGGTTTCGCCATGCTCGCCGAGGGCAACGTCCAGGAGGTCATGGACCTCTCGCCGGTGGCTCACCTTGCCGCCATCGAGGGTAAGACCCCGTTCCTTAACTTCTTCGACGGCTTCCGCACCAGCCACGAGATCCAGAAGGTCGCCATGTGGGACTACAAGGATCTGGCCGAGATGTGCGACATGGACGCCGTCCAGGCTTTCCGCGACCACGCGCTCAACCCTGAGCACCCGCACACCCGCGGCAGCCACGAGAACGGCGATATCTTCTTCCAGAACCGTGAGGCCTGCAACAAGGTCTACGACGAGCTTCCCGCCGTCGTCGAGGGCTACATGAAGAAGATCAACGAGAAGCTCGGCACCGATTACGGCCTGTTCAACTACTACGGCGCTCCCGATGCTGATCGCGTCGTCGTGTGCATGGGCTCCTTCTGCGACGTGCTCGAGGAAGTCATCGACTACCTCAATGCTCACGGCGAGAAGGTCGGCCTGGTCAAGGTTCGCCTGTTCCGCCCGTTCTCCATCAAGCACTTTGTGGACGTTCTCCCCGAGACCGTCCAGAAGATCGCCGTCATGGACCGTACCAAGGAGCCGGGTTCCATCGGCGAGCCGCTCTACCAGGACGTCGTCTCCGCTCTCTACGAGGCCGGCAAGACGGGCATCAAGGTCGTCGGCGGCCGTTATGGCCTGGGCAGCAAGGACACGCCTCCCGCGTCCGCGTTCGCTGTCTTCGAGGAGCTCAAGAAGGACGAGCCCAAGCGCGAGTTCACCATCGGCATTGTCGATGACGTGACCAACCTGAGCCTGCCCGAGGCCGAGGATGCGCCCAACACCGCAGCCCCCGGCACCATCGAGTGCAAGTTCTGGGGTCTGGGTGGCGACGGTACCGTCGGCGCCAACAAGAACTCGATCAAGATCATCGGCGACCACACCGACAAGTACGTCCAGGCCTACTTCCAGTACGACTCCAAGAAGACCGGCGGCGTCACTGTCTCGCACCTGCGCTTTGGTGATTCCCCGATCCGCTCGCCGTACTACGTGACCAAGGCCGACTTTGTCGCTTGCCACAACCCCAGCTACATCGTTAAGGGCTTCAAGATGGTCCGCGACGTCAAGCCGGGCGGCACCTTCCTGGTCAACTGCCAGTGGAGCGACGAGGAGTTCGCCGAGCACATGCCCGCCGTGGCCAAGCGCTACATCGCGAACAACAACGTCAACGTCTACCTGATCGACGCTATCGACCTGGCGGCCAAGGTCGGCATGGGCAAGCGCACCAACACGGTGCTCCAGTCCGCCTTCTTCGCGCTGGCCAAGGTCCTGCCCGCCGAGAACGCCCTGCAGTACATGAAGGACGCGGCTACCAAGTCCTACATGAAGAAGGGCCAGGCTATCGTCGACGCCAACCACAAGGCCATCGATGCCGGCGCTACTGCTTTCCGTAAGTTCGAGGTTCCGGCCGACTGGGCTACCGCCGAGGACGCCGCTCCCGTCGAGCTCTCCGAGGAGACCAAGTCCGCCATCGCCCAGCAGGTCAAGAACCTGCTCGAGCCCATCGATCGCATGGATGGCGACAGCCTGCCCGTTTCCGCCTTCGTCGGTTGCGCCGACGGCCAGTTTGAGCTGGGCGCCTCCGCATACGAGAAGCGCGGCGTCGCCGTGGTCGTTCCCCACTGGGACGAGACCAAGTGCATCCAGTGCAACCAGTGCGCCTACGTGTGCCCGCATGCCACCATCCGTCCGTTCGCGATGACCGAGGACGAGGCTGCCGCCGCGCCCGAGGCTACCCGCACGCTCGACGCCATGGGCCCCAAGGCCAAGGGCATGAAGTTCACCATGGCTGTGTCCCCGCTCGACTGCATGGGTTGCACCAACTGCGTCAAGGTCTGCCCCAAGGGCGCCCTCGAGATGGTTCCCACCGAGCAGGAGATGGACCAGCAGCCCGTTTGGGACTACATGGTCGAGAACGTCTCCGAGAAGAAGGAGCTCATCGCGGCCAACGTCAAGGGCAGCCAGTTTAAGCAGCCCTACCTGGAGTTCTCGGGTTCCTGCGCCGGCTGTGCCGAGACCGCCTATGCACGTCTGGTGACCCAGGTCGCCGGCGACCGCATGTTCATTTCCAACGCCACCGGCTGCTCCTCCATTTGGGGTAACCCCGCTGCCACCGCTCCTTACTGCAAGGACAAGGACGGTCACGGCCCGGCGTGGAACAACTCCCTGTTCGAGGACAATGCCGAGCACGGTCTGGGCATGGCCGTTGGCTATGAGGCCGTTCAGCACAAGCTGATCGCCGCTACCCAGGACATCATCGCTGCCGATGGTCCGTCCGATGAGCTCAAGGCCGCCGGTCAGGCTTGGATCGACTCCGTCAACGACGCCGAGGCCTCCAAGACCGCTGCCGCTGCCTACGTTGCCGAGCTCGAGAAGTGCGGCTGCGACGCTTCCAAGGCAATCCTCGCCGACAAGGCTTACCTCACCAAGAAGTCCTTCTGGATCTTCGGCGGCGACGGCTGGGCCTACGACATCGGCTTCGGTGGCCTGGACCACGTCCTGGCTTCCGGCCACAACGTCAACGTCTTCGTCTTCGACACCGAGGTCTACTCCAACACCGGCGGTCAGGC
>CAUAWV010000072.1 GCA_958433005.1 uncultured Collinsella sp.
GGGGGGGGGGGGGGGGGTTTGTTTTTGCCGGCCCCCCCCCCCCACCCCTCAAAACCAAGCACCCCGCCCCGGGTCTCGTCTGTGTATTTCCCGCTGAGCGAGCTATAGATGCCATGCACCGATGCGCTAAAGCGGCGACTTGAAATTGGTGCTATATTTAGCTCGAGTTGTTAAGTGTTAGTACGGGAGTCTGATATGGGGCTGTTCAAGAAGAAAAACCCGCAGGATGCCTTTGATCCCGATGTGTTTACCATCACGGACACGATTTTGGACCCGCCGCGCTTTACGTTTTTGCCGGCTATCTACCAGGATGCCACGCGTCGCAAGTGGGCCGTGCATCAGCGCGGCGCGACCCCGAGGATTTTTGACTACGCGGATGTGCTGCAGTGCGAGGTGGTGGAAGCTGGCAATCCTGAGGCCGAAGAAGTGGCCTCGAAACAAGAATTTGCCCAGCGTATTCTGGCAAATCCTGCCAAGGCGGCAAAAATAAATGCGGCAAAGCGCAATATGTGTCTTGGTATGGGCGTTATTGTGGCGGTTCAGACGGGAAAAGACGAGGTTTCCAACTTAGAGATTCCCGTTATGACCGATGAAGTCAAACGCGATTCAAGCCTGTATAAGTCGTATCGGAATGTCGCCGAGAAGATCAAGGCCGAATTTGATGCCATGGGTGGTCTGGCCTAATTTTGGCGACATACGTTTCTGAACGAGGAGTCTGTGCAATGGCAGGCGAATCTTATGCAATTCCCCCCAAAGATCGTGCTGTCGAGGGGATTCTTTGGTATATCCAGCACCATCAGCTTGCCGGCGGCGACCGCCTGCCGGCCGAGCGCGTGCTGTGCGAAGAGATTGGCGTTTCGCGTACGGCGTTGCGCGCCGGTATCACGCGGCTCATCTCGTGTGGAACGCTCGAGAGCCGTCGCGGATCGGGTACGTATGTGTGTCCTCCCAAGCCGTTGAACATCTTCCAGGAAACGTATAACTTTTCCGATGCTGTACGGACTGCCGGCCTGCACCCCTCTTCTCGTCTGGTTTCCACCGGGACCATCGAGGCGGATGAGGCGCTTGCCGACAAGCTTGGGGTGGCTGTAGGCGCTCCCTTGCTCCGCATGCAGCGCGTTCGACTTATTGAGGGCGAGCCGGCGTCAATCGAGACCGCTCACGTTAACCTGTCCCTGTGCCCATCGCTTCCCGAGCACGATTTTGAGTGTGAGAGCCTTTACGATGTCTTGCTCAAAGAAGGTGGCGTGCGTGTTGAGCATGGACGTGAGCATATCTCCATCTCGCGTTTGAACGCCGAAGAGGCCGAGCTGCTCCAGCAAAAAGAGGGGACGCCGGTGTTCTATGAGAGCACGATCGAATTTGATAAGGACATGCGTTTTGTGGAGCATTGCAAATCGGTGATTTTGCCCACAAAGTTCCGCTTTGCCGATAACGGTGAAAAGAACGGCATGAGGAGCGTGGCAGGTGAACAATGGCTGAAACAGTAGATGCCACCCCGGTTTATATGCGCATTCGACGCCGCGTCGAGGAGCGTATCGAACGCGGTATATATCCCACGGGTTCCATGATTCCGTCCGAAAAAGACCTCGCCGAGGAATTTGGTACGACACGCTTGACCATTCGAAGTGCTGTCGATGAGCTGGTTCGGCGCGGGCAGATTCGACGCGTCCGCGGAAAGGGCGCGTTTGTGGCGCAGAAAGTGCCCGTTGCCTACGAGCGAACAGGAGGCTTTCGCGAGTCGGTTCGTGCTTCGGGCGGTGAGCCGTCCGTCCGCATCCTCGCGCGTTCCAAGCGTTATGCGGGCCCATATTATGCCAACCTGTTTGGCATTGCCGAGGACGATTTGCTGTATTCGATTCGGCGTTTGAACTGCGTCAACGGCGATCCCGTATCGATTGAGATGGCGTTTATCCCGTGCCTGCTGTTTCCCACAATCGAAGATATTGACGTGTCGGTCTTCAGTTTGTACGAGACCTATGAGATGTTGGGCCGAAAGCCGGTCATGGCGCAGGAGAAGCTCGATATCGAGGCGGTGGGTGCACGCGACGCGGGCTTGCTTGGCTTGGAACAAGGGGATCTTGTTTTGCTTTTGGAATGCGTGAGCTATGACGCGAGCGGTCAGGCTATCGAGTATGTAAAGTCCTTCAATCGTGGCGATGCAGGCGGCTACACCTATACGTACTAGCCGGGGCTTTGCATCACGCGCGGTAACAGCCGGTCTGTTTGGGCAATTTGACCGACTGTATATACAACCTTACATGGCTCAAAATCGACCGTTCGCCGATGGGGATAAATTAATCGACAAAGAGGCATCAAAAAGCCGTAACCTGTAACTGTGATTGGTATCAAATACTAATGATTTGTAACGAGGTGAGACGATGAAGATGCTCGATTACGTTCAGCTTGCCCATGTGCGTATGGGGGAGAACCTCGAGCGTTCGTCTGAGCTGGTAGCGAAGCTCGTTGATATTTTCCAGTCCGGTTCTTTTAACGCACTGCGCATCGTTGCTTCGGGTTCGTCGCGCCATGCCGCCGATTGCGCCCGCGATTACCTGCAAGATGCGCTGCAGATGCAGGTGTCCGTTGTAACGCCCGAGGCCTTCGTCGATTTTGAACACACCTATCCGCAGCATGCGCTCAACATCGCCGTCTCGCAGAGTGGCTATTCGACCAATACGATTGCGGCGCTCGATTACATGCGCGCACACGATATGGCTGCAGTTGCGCTCACGGCAAACGTCGAGGCACCCATCAAGGAACACGCTGACATCGTTCTTGACTACGGTGTGGGCGTCGAGTCGGTGGACTTTGTAACTCTGGGCGTCGAGGTTCTCGTTGAGTATCTGGTGCTCTTTGGTATTTACGGCGGTCAGGCGCGCGGAACGGTTGACGCCAAAGGCGTTGCCCAGCGTCTTGACGACCTGCGCGAGGCTATCCAGGCCAATGCCGTGATGTGCAAGACCGCCGAGGCATATGTCCAAGACCACATGCTCGAGCTTTCTGAGCACACGCCCGCTATGGTCGTCGGCAACGGCCCCAACTATGGTGTTGCCGAGGAGGCAGCGCTCAAGCTGAGCGAGACCATCAAGATTCCTGCCATGCATCACGAAGGCGAGGAGTTCGTCCACGGTCCCGAGATGCAGATCGTTCCGGGCTATCTGGTGTTTATTGTCGACGATCCGCAGGGGTCGGAGCGTCTTGCGAATATCGCCGATGCGCTATCGAACGTTACGACAAAAACGGTGCTGCTCACGGCCCATCCCAAGGGTGGGGCTCACGAGGTTGTGGTGCCTCAGGTGGCTCCGCTGCTCAGCGCAATTCCCAATCTCGTGTTCTTCCAGACGATTGCGGCAATAATCGCCGAGCGTCTGAAGTCATGGGACGTTCACCCGTATCTCGATGCCGTCTCCAAGCAAATGGAGGTCAAGGCAGAGGGCTACGAAGAGTCAGTCAATGCGCTTAAGGCCAAAGCGGCTGAGTGTTACGGAATATAAGCGGGTTTTGATGCCCGTTGGCATGGGGGATGTGGAAACAACCCCAGAAAGGAGAGACAAATGAAGGAAACCGAGAAGATCGAGATCATGCATTTCGACCAGGAGGGCTATCTCGAGGACGGCAAGGCGCTCTACGAGACCGGCAAGAAGATGACCGCGCTCGCCGACAAGGTCGCCGACGAGGGCTACGACGCCGTGTTCCTGATGGGCGTC